>CAZWPT010000035.1:0-2239 GCA_964635675.1 uncultured Nitrososphaerota archaeon
ACTGTTTTTTCAGCAGCCTCGCTTGCCGAGGAGCCTTGCTCCATGAAATCCACCACCATCCTTGAAACGCTGTGGATCATTATGTTTTCCCCTAAGCCGGTGGCAGCTGCACCCCCGAAACCGTTTGCGTATAGGCCTGCCCCTATTATTGGAGAATCGCCTACCCTACCCGCAAGCTTGAAAGCGTATCCACTAGTAGAGCATCCGGCAACAATATTCCTACCATCATCTATAGCCACACATCCTATCGTATCATGGTTGTAGCGGCCTTCGGCAGCCATTTTCAGCCAGAAGTCAACTGACCCTGCTTCAGGGGAAGCGGACAGAGATGCCTTCAGCCTCCTCTCCCACTCGGCTCTTGCCTCAGGATGGAGACTAACCTTCTCCACGTAAAGGCCGAAGACCTTAGCCAGTTTAACAGCGCCTTCCCCAGCAATCATGATGTGTGGAGTATTCTCCATAATCTTTCTAGCCAGGGATATTGGGTTCCGAACGTTTCTCACGGCAGCCACGGAGCCTGCTCTAAGAGTCGAGCCATCCATTATAGCCGCATCCAGCTCAACGAAGCCAGCGACATTAGGATACCCGCCCAGCCCCACTGACCTGTTTGAGAAATCGTCCTCTATTTCCCTTACAGATGCTTCAACAGCATCAAGTGCAGATCCACCGTTTCGGAGAATCCGCCATCCGGCTTCAACCGCCTTCAACCCAAAAGACCATGTTGCTATAACCGCTTTCATAACCTTCTAGAAAATTAAAGATGGTTTTTAAGCTTTAAAAAATAACTATTTCACTGGGCTCAGCTGACCGATGCTTTGAAAAACTTATTAGCAGCCGGCGTAAGCAGCTTCTTGATGAGGAATGGCACATTTAAAACTGGGAGTGATTGTCGGCTTAAAACCAAAGATGGAGGAAGAGTTTAAAAAACTGAATGAGTATGGGTTTCCAACCGCGCAGGTCGCCTGCTGGACGATGGAGTATTTCAACGACGAGATGGCGCTCATGCTGAAGAGGACTGCCGTCGACTACAGTATTGAGATAACAACTATATGGAGCGGCTTGCCCGGCACTCCAGTGTGGAATTTCGTCCAGGGCCCGTTAACCATCGGGCTGGTTCCGCTTGAAACCAGGGAGGCTAGGGTGAAAGCCTTGAAGAAAGCCTCCGACTTCACTAGAAAGACTGGTGTGGGAAGCGTGACTACTCACGTCGGCTTCATACCGGAGAACCCGAATGACCCGCATTATATCACCCTGATCCCGACGCTCAGGGAGGTTGTAAGCTACATTGGGGGGAACGGGCAGGAGTTCTGGTTTGAAACAGGGCAGGAAACCCCTGTTACACTGCTTAGAACGATTCAAGACATTGGGCTTGACAACGTTGGGGTGAACTTCGACGCTGGGAACCTGATTCTCTACGGTAAGGCGAACCCGGTTGATGCTTTAGACGTTATCGGGGGATACGTTAAGGGTGTTCACGCGAAGGACGGGGAATACCCGAGGGACGGGTATGCTCTGGGCCAGGAGAAACCGTTGGGAGAGGGTAAGGTGAACTACAATGTTTTTCTCCCCAAGCTTGTTTCACTCGGATACAGGGGTGCGATAACGATCGAGAGGGAGATCGCTGGCCCTAAGCAGGTTGAGGATATTCTGAAAGCAAAGAGACTTATTGAAGAAATTCTGGAAACCTGTTGAACCCTTCGCAACCCCTCCGTGGAGGAGAAAAACTTATAAATTCCCCTGGAGAGGACTGGGGAAAATGGTGCTGTTCAGGAAAAAGAAGAATGAGAAGACTAGGGCTGAGAAAATAGCGGAAGCGTTGCTGGACAAGATCGGGAAGGAAAAGCTGGACGACGAGGCGACTAAGCTCTACTTCCAAGGCATCAGGAACTTTGACGAGCAGATGGAGATACTGGCTAACAAATACGGTGTAAAAATCGATTAAAAAGAGGCAGCCTCGCGTCGCCATGCTTTCGAGAAAAGCGCGTAACTAGTCGCGTGTAGAAGCCGCTTAGGTAAGGAACAGCAGCAAGCTTTAAACCCACTGGAACCAGTAATAACTCGTAGAGCGTGTTTTCGATTCACCTGTTTTAACTGAAAACTAGTGGGCGATGGTAAAACTCTTAAATACTGAAATTTAAAGTAGAACATGAATGAAAGTCTCGTTAATCACGAGAAGGGAAATTGAAAGCATTGTTTCAATGAAGGAACTAATGGGAGCCATGGAGGATGCGTTCAGGGC
>CAZWPT010000036.1:0-4050 GCA_964635675.1 uncultured Nitrososphaerota archaeon
TTTCAGGCTTGAGCCCGAGTCCTCGGTGTTCTGGAGGGGCTTCTGGGACGGCTTCAAGGGCGAGGCCTGGAGGATAGTCCTCACCGGGATGGTGATGGTTGTTCTATGCGCCGCTGGAGGAGGCACTGTCGGAGCAATGGCATTGAAGCTGAGCGTGCTAGCATTCCTCTCAACAATGATCCTGATTAATGCAGTAACCCAGTACGTTGAGCTGGGCCAGGTTCTTTCAACAGCCTTCACGCTGAAGGAGGTGGGAAATTCCCTCCGCGACGAAGCGAGCCGGTTCAGCAACCTAGGCTACCGTGGGACAGCTAGCATGCTGAGCAGCACAGCGGACGAGATGACGCGCATCGCAGCATCCATAGAGGCCAACTTCTCCTCCATTCTAGACTTCCTCTCAAGGGTAGGCACGGACCTGAGCCTGTGGGAGTGGGAAGTGTTGCTTGGGCTTAGGAAGGCGGAGCCTTATGAGAGTGGAAGAGTGTGGGGCAAGGTTACCGGAATAGCGATAAGCCTCTTAGAATTCCTAGTGGGCTTCTGCTACCTCGCACTAAGCGGAACAACCTCCGCTTCGCTGGGGGCTAAGGCCAAGACTGTTCTGCATGGCGTGTGGAACTGGCTAACCCCGGCGATGACTGATGCGATAAGCGTTGTTAGGAACACGCCTAAGATGGCGAAGGGCTTCGGAATGCTCGTATCGATAATCAGCAGGATGAAGGAGCTGGGCATCCCAGTCATAAACGTGTTGAAGATGGATGCGAGCGGCATGATTGACCTAGCCGGCATCTTCGGGAAGGCCTTGGATGCAGCCAGAGAAAAGAGGATTAGCGATGAAGCCGTCCAAGCAATAAGGGAGCTATGCGCGAGGGCAACGAATGAACTAGGGGAAGAGGCAACCAAGAAGCTAGCGGGAAGCATCGACACCCTGCTCTCAAAGAACACGGTGTTTGTAGACGGGTTCACAACCTGGGCCCAGAGGGCAAACCCAAGCATAAAGTGGGTGATTGAGATAACAGGGAAGCTCGCTAAACTGGACGAAGATGCGCTGGGAGATATTGGAAAAGCCTGGATACTTAACAAGGATGCTGACGATTTCTATGAGCTTCTCAAGGGGCTCAGCATGACGCTTGGGTTGGGACAACAGAGACAGGGCGAGATATTCACGTTGCTCCATAGGAGTGTTGAAACCGGTGACAGGGGTAATGTTGTCTTCGTCTCTAAGATGCTCGGTTGGATATCTGAAGCCCGAGAGTCCATTCCATATGAGGCCCGCGGGTACCTGACCGATGGGGCCGTAGAGCTTGCTAACAACGTTTTGGACTTTAAGCTGAGCGAGGATAAGATGCTCCAGATAACCGATATATTGGGAAACCTGCTGGAGTACCGCAGGGACGAGATCGGGCCGCATGTGGTGGAGGGAGTTCCCGGAAGCCACTGGGGCATCTTCTACGGCTTTAAGAAAGGCTTGGAGGATGCCGGCTTAGGCGGAGGGACACTTAACCCAGCACTACTTGAGGACTGCTTAAACAAATGGAGTTTTGTATCGAAGATCAAATATGCATACGTCCAGCTCGGTCGTCTCGCTGGGGACGATTTCCGCAGTAGTGTGCCCCTCGAGATGAACTACCTGATGGTCAGCGAGGATAAGTGCATACCGGTAAGAGCGTCTCCAAGGGAGGGAGTATATGACATCACGATTCCAAAGGACGCCGTGGAGTACCTGAGGAGCGTAGAGTGGTCACCCGGTAGGAAGTACCTCCAAGGGGTCAAGGGGTTCCTCATATTCGTCAAGGATCTGCCCCAGGGTGCTAAGGAAGTAGTGCCGGTGAAAGTCGACAGCGAGGGCAAGATTTTCCTTACAGGGTGGTTCGAGAGGATGTTTGAGAATAAGCCTGAGTGCATGAAGTACTTCGACGAGAGCGGGGGAATAAAGTGGGACGAGCTCAAAAAAGAACACATACTCCTGGAGGTAGAGGTTTCTAAAGGGAAGGACAAGATCACCAAGCTATTTGCCTTCACTGAGCGCAAGCAGGAAGGTATCAGGATCAGTGTTGGGGAGCTGGCGAAAAAGGATGATGTTGTGGAGTGCGTGCTCAGGCTGACGAGTGCTGAGGATTTCCTACAGGGCAAGTATAAGGTTCCGGGGGAGGTCGCCCAAGCGATTGTGGAGAGAGCGTACAGGGTGATGCAGTATGAAACGAGGGAGGGGTTGGATGCAGCATTAGCAGCAGTGCCAGATCCACTAAAATTTGACTTAATAGGAGCTTGGGGAGAATGGAAGACCTTTCAAATAATCTGCACATATAAGGACATATTCGGGGAGATAATAGGATGTCAAGTACGTGAAGGTGGAGCTGTAATAGACTTTATTACGACGAAGCACCTCATTGAGGTGAAGAACTGGGATTGGGAAGTGCAAGACAAGGAACAAAGAAGTAGAAATTTGAACCACCTCTTTGACCAAATGAGGGGATATAAGATGGCCCAGGACTCGAAGTACAGTGACAAGAAAGTGGTGATCTTCTTCTATCAGGAGATGCCTAGGGACGTAATCGGAGACGAGTCGAAAGGCCTGATAAGCGACCTCCTGAAGATATTTCAGGACAGAAGTAGTTTTGAAATAGTTAACGGCGTCAATGAGCTTTCGAAGCTCGGCTAGTGCCCCTGTTTCGTCTGGCCGGTATCTTCAGGGCCCTCGTCCTTCCGCCAATCAGGACGGGATGGTAGAGCTCCCATCCCCTCTCCTTAACGAGTTTCCTCACTTCTTTCTTCGTGAGTACGTATGCTTCCGCGAATTCGCCACCTCCCAATCCCCTATAATAGTCTCCGTAGAGATAGTATTGGTATTCGGTGTCCCTAATCAGGTGGTTTATCTGGGCCAGCACTTCGTCGATGCCCAGCCACTCATGGGAGAAGGGGAATTTTATCGTTTTTCTCTGATTCCTGAATTTGAAGTGGACGCTTACTTCGTACTTTTCCGGCCACGACTTTTTCCTGTCCGTCCACTCCTTTGCCTCCTCGTACTCTATGTCGGTGGGCTGAAAGGCCCCCCTAGAGAATGAGGCGAGTTTCTCCAGAGTTTCCGCGCATCGCTTCTCAGGATAAAAAGTATCGTCCCACTTTATCAGTAACGATAAGCTCCTCTTCGAATCAACAGCCAACGCATACCTGTCGACATCAAAATCGCTACTCTTCTCCCATTCTCCTTCATTCCAAGTCCAGCGAGCCCACTCTTTAACCTTCTCGAAGATCTCCTCAGATGTCAAGTTAGAATACTCATTGAAGAAGTCCATCTTGCGAAGGTACTCTATGGAATTTATGAAACGCTCCTTAACGCCCATCACTCCCAATAAATCTACAAATTCCTTTTTAAGCATAACTACCTCTACGCCTTTTGGAGGCCGTGGATTTACTAGTCACAGGCGGTTCAGCGAGGCTTCCTAAGTTTTTAAATCTTGCTTAGAAAACGAGTTGCATTGCGGGTCGGATTAGCATGAATGTTTAAGCATTTTTAGGAAGCTTAACTGGCGAAGCATCCGTAGTGGGTTTAGTTTTTTCACTCCCTTTGGCACATGTATCGTCTCACTGTTTTGGAGAATCGCCTTTCACTGTTCGCTTTCCGCTTTACAGTAGATTTATAAATGAGGATTTTTTGTCTCCAATGGCCTACGTAAAGGGGTGCAGAGGGATAAGCTATGGAGTGGTTCCAGATTACGCCGATAGCCGGCTTGGCTGCCGTAGGGTTGGCTGGCTACCTCTACAGGTACGTTGCGAAGGAGGAGAGCGGCACTGAAAGAATGAGGGAGATTGCGAACGCTATAAAAGAAGGTGCTAAAACATATCTTAAGAGGCAGAATTTCACTCTGGCTGTTTTCGCCCTTGCTATGGCCGCTGTTCTAGGAGTGCTCTATGCTTCCCAGATGAACATTTACTACGGAGCTAGCGTCGCCGCGGCCTATCTCCTCGGCTCGCTGTGCACAACCATTGCCGCCTACGTGGGGATGATGGCTGCTGTTGAAGCGAACGTTAGAACAGCAAACGCTGCTAAGC
>CAZWPT010000037.1:0-4745 GCA_964635675.1 uncultured Nitrososphaerota archaeon
GATTCGAAGCGGGGAGAGTTTTATAAAGTTTGTTAAACACTACTGTTTCCAAACCGCCTAATAGAGAGCCTAGCAGCATACTCCAAACCACCCTGGTTTTAACATTCAATGCTACACCACCGGCTTAAGAACGTGAGAAAAAAGGGGTAGGGGGAGAGGGGCTAGGTTAAGGTCTCAAGGAAGGACTACACTGGCGAAATACTCCTTGCCGCCTGTCGAGTGGAGCTTTATCTCAACAGTGACGCCGCTCACAAGCTTCTGGTTGCCGAAAGTGGCGTCACTAGATATAGCTATTGTCAGCGTCCCAGCTGTTCCAACATTCGCAGGCGCGAATGACGCGGAACTAGCAGGATCCAGCGTAGTAGAGTCCCACTTTACAGTTATGGTGGTCCAAGATTTGAATGGCGCGCCGTTGATGAATACGTTGTCTATCTTTGCGGGCGATGATCCCGTGTTAATGTAGTTAAGGTATACCTTCCACCCGCCTCCAGTCTGCGGGTCTGCATATACGCTCCTGATTTCTATCTTCTCGTATCCCATGAATGCTCCAACTAGCCCCGTCATCCATAGTGCTACCGCGATGGCGATCGTTATGCCTACTGCTACTATGATTACTGTTGTTATAACTGGGCTTACGCCCCTCCTGTCGTTCAGCATTTTCATGCCTGTTTCACCTCTTACCGTATTAAACTTGTATGAAAGATAGTATTTAAATTTTTTTACCATTAAAAATGGACTTACAGTGCTTAACGGATTAGCCGTTTTAAATCGAGCTGAACTGTTTTAAACTGTTTTAAACTATTTGGAACTTTGGAAACACTCTGAAAAACCGGTTCACCATCCTTGCTTTAAAAGACTCGTCCTTATACTCTAGATTGACGGAGTGCGATTTTCGTCATCCGAGCGACGCGTCTGATTGTCGTGTTTACGACACGCATGCCCGTATTTAAATCAGGAAAAAGAATATAAGAATCATGTTATAGTTAAAATACTTAGTCTTGTCCATATCGAGCTTCGCCGCATGGCTGTTCGGCCCGCTTGGAGACAGCGTTGCAAAGATGTGTGGAGACCTTGAGGCCTCAGGGATAAGAGTATACCCGAGGGCCTACGGCGCCACTGTCCTCCTAATAACCTTCATAACTGCAGTCGTCTCAGTAGCGTTGTCAAGCGTGTTGTTTCTCAGCTACAACCTGATCGTCGTGAACCTCGGCTTCCGCGAGGTCTACCTCATACCAGTGCTTCTCCTATGCCTCCCAGTCATTGTCTTCCTCCTCGGCATCGCTTGGCCCAGGATGAAGATCTCAAGCATTAAGGCTTCTCTCTCCTCAGAGGTCCCGTATGCTGCAGCCTACACCGCGGTGATGTCGACGGGAGGGATTTCCCCGTACGTGAGCATAATGAGGCTTTCACGCGTCCCTCTTCTCCCAACTTTCTCCGAGACGGCTAAGCTTCTCGACATCATGGTTAGGGGTCTTGGCTACGATCCTGTCACAGCCCTGGAGGAGATTGGTAAGAAGCTTCCCTCGAAGGAGTTCAGGGAGCTCCTCCTAGGCTATGCCTCGACCCTTAAGACTGGCGGGGACGTTGTCCACTATCTTCTTCGTAGGACTGAGCTCCTGTTCCAGGAGAGGCTTGAGAACCTTAAGCTCATCGGCGGGAGGCTTGGCCAGCTTATGGAGGTCTACATCGTTTTCGCGATACTCCTGCTGCTCGGCATATACACTATTTACGCTGTTCAAATGTCTATAGGGGAGCTTGTAGCCGGGGCCGGCGGCGGAATATTTGGGAATATTCTGTCATTCGTATTGTTCAGCTACGCTTTCCTACCGTTCTTCTCACTCCTGTTCCTCTGGCTTATAGACGTTGTTCAGCCGAAGTACCCGATGGAGGACAACTCGCCCTACATTGTTTTCGCCGCCACGGCCACGCCCATAATGGCTCTGCTAGTACCCGGGTTCTGCGTCTCATTCATGTTCCCCGGCTTGAGGGAGATCCCGCCTTTCAACTTTCTAAGCGACTTCATAGTCTGGCTAAGAGAGTACTTGCAGCTTGAACGGGGTTACGAGGCCTCGGTGGGGCTTATCCTAGCCTTGTCCTTCGCCTCAATCCCGGTTGTTGCATACAGGATGTACATTAGTTTTAAGGAGAGGGGTATGGATACTGGTTTCGCAGGCTTCCTCAGGGATCTTGTGGAGATTAGGAAGTCTGGGCTGAGCCCTGAGAAATGCATAATAGCGCTCTCGGAGAGGAACTACGGGAGTCTTTCAAAGCATATTAAGACGATGGCTACGCAGATCTCGTGGGGGATAAGCCACGCTGAAATATATAAGACGTTCTCCAAGAAGGTTAGGGCCTGGCTTACGAAGATAAGCATGTTCCTGCTTCTCGACGCTATCGAGGTCGGTGGAGGCACTCCCGAGACTCTTGAGACCTTAGCTAGGTTCAACGAGTCTATAATACTCATGGAGAAGGAGAAGAGGTCTGAGCTCAGGCCGCTTCTCATGATACCCTACATAGGGACGGGTGTGCTGGTGGTAACCGTCATAGCCCTCTTAACGTTCTTCAGGTCCATGCTGCTTATGGCTGGACGCTCAATGGCTTTCGCAGACATGGTTCAGCTCCTTCTTCCACCGGTCATCATACACGTCTACATGATGGGCCTGGTTGGAGGCAAGATCGCCTACGGTGAGACTTCCTCAGGCTTCTTCCACGCTCTAATGCTTCTAGTATTCACCCTGGCGACGATAGTGCTGGCGCCATACTATTCCTTCGCCCCAGTTCCCACGGGCGGTGGTACTATTGGCTAGTTTCATGCTCGACAGGAGGGGTGTTTCAGAGGTTGTAGCCACGGTTATGCTTGTCACTGTGACGCTCGGCATGATTGTTGGAGGGGTGTTCTTCGCCCAGCTTAACCTCTCGATGCAGGCTCAGGCCACGGAGTTTGAAAACGGTAAGGCGAGCATAATCAGCCTAGCCCAGATGATAGAGGGGATGAGCCTTGTGAAGGGTGAGGCTGGATACGTGAGGTTTTCGATAAGCAGCGGCGGCCTCTCTCTGGTTCCGGGGACGGAGCGGCTCAGGATAATTATTGACGATGAGCGTGGCGGCCTCGCCACTGTCTTCGAGGACAATGTTAACCTTGTTAAGTTCAGAGGCGGGGGAGGCGTCTCATCGCTGGACTTCCAGATTCTAAAGGGTGTTTCAAACGCTCTTCCAACAGACTACCTGATAGTGAGGCCCGGCAGATCAGCCCCCTTGGGATGGGTCTATTTGAAGCGTGAAAACGGTGCATGGGTCATAATGGATTTCGGAAGGGTTAGGGTTGTGCCCTCAGGAGTGATTCAGGTCACGAGGGATGGGAAGAACTGGGAGCCTGTTAGCGTTGTTGAGATAACCTACGTCAGGATTGTCTACGGGACGTTCAGCGGGAGCAATGTTTACGATGTTTGCGCGAGGGTTGTGAACGTTACTACAACGGTTATGAAGTACCCGGATTCTCCAAGCATCACCGTGACTGTGGAAAGAGGAGCCTACTTGGAGCAGTACAGCGTTGGGGAACAGGGGGGTAACGGCACTATAGTATTCCTCAACATCGTCGACGTCGAGCTTTCAGTCAGGTGAGAGCATGCCCTCAACACCCTTTGAAACAGTGATTCTGACAACAGCCTTCTACGGAGTCATGCTGATATCACTATTAATGTTTTCAGTGCTTTACCAGTGGGTTATGGTTGACTCCCTCAGGATAAGGCTTGGAGAGATGGCGAACCAAGTGGCTTACGAGGTTACCGGCCTGTACGCGATGTGCCAGAAGCCGAGGAACAACGTGGATCTTTTCAAGCCCATCAGCATACCCGCCTCAGTTTCAGAACAGGGCTACGCGATCGAGTTTAAACAGCTTAACGGGGTTTGGCATGTTGTCGCCTACCTTGAGAGCAACAGGGCTGTAAACGCCTCCTCACCGCTGTGGAGCGAGCCTGGCGGTGAGGTCTTCGTAGAAACCGGTTCAGGCGTCTTCCCAGTGGGCTCCTACCTCGTCACCTACAGCAGCGTCCTCCACTCTGGCCAGAGGAACCCCGTGGTTTGGGCCAGGCGGATTAACGGAACAATAACCGTTGGCTTAGGCTGGGTTAGTGGAGGAGGATGATTAATGCACGTTACCATCGACAACATGTTTGCCTTCCTCATCCTCCTGCTCATACTGGTAACCTTCATGGGCTACATCATTCCCTCAGCATACCTTTCCTTCACAACCGTTAAGGAGCATCAGCTGGAGGAGGTTGCTCAAGCCATCATGGATAAGGTTCTCCTGAGCCCAGGAATACCTGAGGACTGGGGAGACATACTTAGGGTTAACGACAGCAGCCAACTCTCCGCCTTCGGGCTTCAGAAGGCCGGCGGAGCGCCTTACGAGCTCGATGTGAACAAGGTTCTCAGAATAGTTTCCATGAACTCTTCCTCAAAGATAATGCTTCCAGAAACAATCCGCATAGACCCTTACACTATAGCAAGGCTCCTCGGACTGGGTCATGAATATGGGTTCAGCATGAAAATCACGCCGGCACTTAACATCAGCTTCAGAGTCCTAGAGTATTATAGTTTCGAGAATGGGGATTTGAAAGACCCGGTTCCTATGAAGGTGGAAGCGAGGGTTATAACTCCAGAAGGCAGGCCTGCTATAGGTGCTAACGCCACGGGGCTCTTCATTTTCATGACCATTATGAAAATTAAGCAGGGACAGGGACAAC
>CAZWPT010000038.1:0-35254 GCA_964635675.1 uncultured Nitrososphaerota archaeon
GCATCGTTTACGGCTGGGACTACCCGGGTATCTAATCCGGATCGCTCCCCCAGCTTTCGCCCCTCACCGCCGAGCGCGTTCTGGCTACCCGCCTTCGCCACTGCAGGTCCTCTCGGGCTCACAGGATTTCACTCCTACCCCGGGACTACCGGTAGCCTCTCCCGCCTCCAAGCTCCGTAGTATTTCCCGCGGCCCGACGGTTAAGCCGTCGGATTTAACGGGAAACTTGCGGAGCCGGCTACGGACGCTTTAAGCCCAATAATCGTCCTCACCACTCGGGGAGCGGGTATTACCGCGGCGGCTGACACCCGACTTACCCTCCCCTTATTCCCACAGCTTTTTAGACTGTGGAAAAGCCGCCCTCAGCGGGTGGCACTCGGGATGACTTTGTCACGCTTTCGCGCATTGCAAAAGTTTCGTACCTGCTGCGCCCCGTAGGGCCTGGGGCCTTGTCTCAGTCCCCATCTCCGGGCTCCCCCTCTCAGGGCCCGTACCGGTCTTAGGCTTGGTGAGCCGTTACCTCACCAACAACCTGATCGGCCGTGGTCCCATTCGGAGCCGCCGGGCTAAGCATCGTTAACCCGGCCTTTCGACGAGAAGGTGTTCCAAGCCTCCTCGCCCATCCGGGATTAGCCGCAGTTTCCCAGCGGGTATCCCGGTGCCCCGAGTAGGTTGACCACGTATTACGGAGCCGTACGCCGCTGCCCGCTGACCGGGCCGCACGACTCGCATGGCTTAGTCCCATCCCGATAGCGGTGGGGTCCGGCAGGATCAACCGGTTTGGGAGTTACGGTCTTGGACGGTGGACTTTCCTTACATGTTCAACAGCATCAGACTCTTTCGAGTCCTCAACATCGTGTATCCACACGTGGAGCCCCCTTATCATACCTGGTTTTGCACCAGTGTCCTGGGGGCACGCCGTTCCAGTGTGGTCCGGAGTATAGTGAACCGGACGCTTATTTAAGCATTTCTAACGTGCCGGCGACTGTTTAAAAGGCCCGGGGAGCCGCTTCCGGCAGGAGGTCTTTGAAAGATTCTTCTCCAGTGGAAAACCAGGCCGGCTGCAGACGGGGCTCCAAACCCTCCCCATCAGCCATAAGCCTAATTACCTCTAGCCGCGACAACTGTCCCGTGAAGATCAGGACAGTGTTGGGAGACATTCACCCTGACGAGCTTGGGCTAACACTGGTGCATGAGCACATACTCTGCGATTTCATAGGGGCCGACAGGGTTAGTAGGGACCGCTACGACCCCCTAGAGGTCTTCAACGTCATGCTGCCGTACTTGAACGAGGTTAAGCAGCTTGGCGTCTCAGGATTCGTAGACTGCACGCCAGCGTTTATCGGAAGATACCCACAGCTGCTCGCCAGCCTGTCGAGAGCATCAGGAATCCATATCCTAACCAATACGGGTCTGTATAAAGAGCCTTTCCTCCCAAAGTATGCCTTCGAATACTCGGCGGACCAGCTGGCCAGCATGTGGGTCAGCGAGATCGAGCAGGGTGTCGAGGAGACACGTATTAAAGCAGGCTTCGTCAAGATCGCGGTGAACCCTGGCCACATAATTCCGATACAGCAGAAAATTGTGAGAGCAGCCTCTAGATGCAGCTTGTCCACCGGGGCCACTATAGTTTGCCACACGGCCAGCGGCATAGCAGCGGTAGAACTGTTGAACATTGTTGATGAGGAGGGTGTGGACCCAGCTAAGGTAATAGTTGCACACTGCGACTCCGAGGAGGATTGGAATTATCATCTTGAAATACTGAGGCGGGGCGCGTGGGTTGAATACGATGGTATTAGTGAAGCCACGTCGGCTAAAGTTTTAAACCTTATACGGCTCGTGGTTGAGAACGGTTTCAGCAGCAGGCTTCTCCTGTCTCAGGACGCAGGATGGTACAACGTGGGCGAGAACAGGGGAGGCATTATCAGGCCGTACAGCTACCTGGTGAAGCATTTCGTCCCCCTCATGCTGAGGGAAGGGCTCAGCCGAAGCATGGTGGAAGAGTTTTTAGTCAAGAACCCTGCTCGAGCCTTCCAAATAAGCTAGTTGAAAAGAGGAGTCGAGCATCCCTCAGGATTCGAAGAGTGTTTCAGACACTGGAAAAAATCTTCGAAAAATGGACCGGGTGGGACTCGAACCCACGACCCTTCGGGGTCACCCATTCCGAGTGCAAGTCGGACATTCTACCACTGAACTACCGGCCCGGCGAATAGGTTTTCCATCACGATATATAATGTTTTCCCCTAGGCCAATCCCTCGCGATTACTGGCTAGGAAGCGGGAACGTTAAAAGTTTAAAACACCGTGAAACCCGTTTAAACGAGAACCCGTATTAAACGGCCGCTGTAGCGTAACCAGGCAGCGCGGTGGCCTGTGGAGCCACTTGTCCGAGTTCGAATCTCGGCAGCGGCCCTCAGCCAGAACGACTATTACTGGAAGCAAGTCCCTCCGACGCTTGAAGATTGGATTAGGCGACGGTGGAGAAGATTGTTCAAATAGTGAAGCTAGCGCGCGCGCTCAACCTTCGAAGGACCTCGGGCGAAAACGTTTTAAGCCCCTTTTTTCTAAAGATGCTGGTGAGCCTCGGTAACTCAGCCTGGTAGAGTGGCAGCCTTGTAAGCGAAAAAGCCGGGGAAGCTGTTAGCCGAGGGTTCAAATCCCTCCCGAGGCTTTCTTCAAAAAAGATATTATTAAGGTTATTATGTGAACCCATCTGGACATTTAGCGCGCGCTACTTAATGCACGCATTTGACCTATTACGATGTTCAGCTTAAACCAGAAGCCCCAGGTGGGCTTCGAACCCACGGCCTCCTCCATCAGCGCTTCAAGCATTACCAAGGAGGCGCTCTAACCAGGCTGAGCTACTGGGGCTGGTGTTTTTCCTTATCCGTCGGCTTTAAGCTTTTCGTGCATCATTAAGACATCTTGTCTGCAAGCAGGATGGTGCATGATCCTTCAGCAGCGTGCGGTGGGAGAACCGTTTCTGTTTTCCGGCCGTTTCCCTAGCCCTTAGCAAGCGGCAATATTTTCGGTTTTCCGGATTTTTCGAGCTTTTTAGATTTTTTGGTCGCACGGAGGGATACGTGGTTCGTATAAGGATGCTGCTTGATTTTAGCGCGAGAAATCTCTGTTTGAGGTGGATAAACCTCTTCCTCCAGTGGGAGCGCCCTTTCTCCAAAAGTTTTCTGAATAAACTAGTAAAGAAGATTGTATTGAAACCAATATAAAAAGCCATATAAGTCAGTCCCTGCAGTGGAAATGATGCTAAAGATGCTTGTACAGGATGCCGAGGGCGAGGAGTCCTCAGAGTCCGAGACCCTTGTCTCCGAGGTTCTTGAGATAATGGAGATGATGAAAACCGTCAGGAGGAGGATTGTAGAGTTGAAAAACGGCGGGGGCAATGATCCTGACGCGGGTGTTGAAAAACTGGAGAACCTTCTTCAGACGCTCAGGCTTGAAATGGTTAAGAGAAGCATTCTGCTAGCGCAGAAACACGGCGTAGGGTTTAAGCCTCCAGCGGCCCCTGCTCTTTTAAACGGCGGCAGCAAGCATGCTTCCAAGGAGCCCGACTTCATCCTGGGCGACTTGTCGAGGCTGGAAGAAGAGTTGAACAGGGCTTACCGTGTCGCCAGGGAGACCCTGAGCAACCTGAGCCGGCTGGTTTGAAGAAATGAGTGGAAGCCTCGCCGGTCTTAGGAGGCTGGCTTCTGAGAAAGCCTTGGCTCATGTCGAATCCGGGATGATCATAGGGCTTGGCTCCGGTAGCACGATGGGGGATGTTTTCCTACCCCTGCTGGCTGAGAGAATAAGGACGGGCCTCATCAGGGATGTTTCCCTCGTCCCGTCGTCCCGCCAAATAGAGTTCAGGATTCTGGAGGAAGGCTTGGAAACCACGAGCTTCAACCAGATAGACCATGTGGATGTTACTATAGATAGTGCGGACCTTGTTGAAAGAGAATCGTTGACCGCGATAAAAGGCGGGGGAGGCGCTCTGCTTCCGGAGAAGGTTCTGAGCTCGGTTTCAAGGAAGACGGTTCTGGTTCTGGATGAGAGGAAGATTGTTGAAAGGATTCCGCCCGGCTTCCCAATACCGGTGGAGGTTCTTCAAAACTTGGTCCTACTGGTTAAAAAGAGGGTTGAAAAGACTCTTGGAGTAGCCGTCAGGATCAGGACTGGAAGCGGTAAGGTTGGGCCCGTGATAACAGACTGGGGGAACGCTATTATCGACGTCCCACTGCCTGAGAACCGTAGTCTCGACTGGCTGGATGGTTTCTTCAACAATACCCCTGGAATCCTGGAGAACGGTATCTTTAAAGGCGTCGTAAGCTATGCTTATGTAGGTACGAGCGGTGGAGTATTAGAGTTGGAGGGGAGAAGACGGTAAAGATGGAGCCCGCAGGCAGCATGGAGAGGGTGAGGCTTCTGCTCAGAGAGTCGTTGACCGACGTAGAGCTAGTATCCTACGACCTTGAGAAGATAGTTAAGAACCTGAGGAGGAAGGATAGCGAGTATCTTGAGAAGATAAGTCTTCTTCTAGAGAAGAATGATCACGACAGGGCTAAGGCCTATGCTGAGGAGATAGCCATGCTGAGAAGGGTTGCTAAACTTGTCTACCAGTCTAGCCTGCTCGTGTTAACCATTAAGCTCAGGCTGGAAACCATGGTGGAGTCCGAGGAGCTGTACGGCATGCTTCCGCAGCTGGCGAGGTTGCTCTCCAGGATAAGTGAGACAAGCCCACTGCCGAATCTTGAAAAAGAGTTCGTCGGGGTTAAGGCTAAGCTTGAGGAGGCGGCTTCAATAATAACGAGGACGACGGACATCAGGGCGGAAATCGTTGACACTGAGGCAGACAGGGTGATTAAGGAGGCTGAGAGGCTTGCCCTGTTGAAGCTTGAAACAACTTTTCCAAAGGTGCCGAGCCATGATCTACGGGAGGAGGCTAAGCAGAGGGTTTTAGAATATCTTAAGGCTAACACGGATTCCTTCAACATAGAGAGGTGCGCTAAAGACCTCTCGATGGAGAAGAACGAGGTTGAAGGCCTTTTGAACGAACTCATTAAGGAGAAGAAGGTTGTTGTAAAACGCGAGGAGGAGTTTGTCTAGGCAGAGCCCCTTTCCCTCCTCCATTCCTCCATTTTAGCCAAGCTCTCCCTGCTTATGCTGCTGCCCCTGTTTCTAATAGCTTTAACAAGGTCCTCCATGCTAACGGGCCTAGGGTCGCCCTTCATCGGGTCGCCCTGCTCGAAGAATTCTTCAATAGTCATTTTGAAAGCATCCTTACATATGTTTTCAATATCGTGGGCAGAATAGCCTTCTGTCAACCGAGCCAGCTCATCGTAGTTTAACGGCAGCTTAAGGCTTAGCTTAGACGTGAAGTACATGAAGAGCTTCTTCCTAGCCCTAACGTCTGGAGGAGGAACGTAAAGACGCTCCTCAAACCTTCTTAGGAAGGAGTCCGGCAGTAGCCACGGGTTGTTTGTCGCCGCTATCACGTAGACGTGTTCAACACGGCCCTTGCTTGCAAGCCCATCCATCTCCTGCTGGAGCTGTAGTCTAGCTCTCGACTCGCCCCCTGTTTCATAAATATGGGTTCCAACGATGCTTTCAACCTCATCTATGAAAAGTATAGCCGGCTCGTTGGAGCTGCTGTTCCTCCTAGCGTGTTCGAAAAGCTTAGCAATATTCTTCTCAGATTCCCCAAGCCATTTAGAAAGTACTGACGAAGCTTTAACCAGGTAGAAGGTCGCCCTAATGCTGTTGGCCAAGGCTGCTGCCAAGAGTGTTTTTCCACACCCCGGGGGCCCGTAGAAAAGTATCCCCGTGGACCAGGGCAGCTTGTAGACATCCGGGCGGATGGTTGGAAAGATCACGTTGACGTAAAGCTTCTTCTTAGCCTCCTCCAGGTTTATGATGTCCTCCCACCTGACGGAGGGCTTCTCTATCAGGACAACATCCTGGAGCCACTTGTCCTCCCCCTCCTTGGTCTCGGTTTTATTGATGTAAACAACCTCTTCCTTCCTCTTCAAAAGGCCTTCAAGCTTTTCAACCCTTTTCTGATACTCCCTTATACGGTCTAAGTAGACCCTTTTCATACTGTCGTTATCAGTAAGCGTGTAAAGCTGCATGAGTATTTCAATAGTCTCTCTGTAAAGCTTCAATGCAGACTTGTAGTCTCCCTGACTGTCCATTGTAACTGCTTCATGCGCCTTTCTTATCGCAGTTTTCTCAAGCTCGCTACGCCAGCCCAAGCTGGACACTTCCACTCCCACTTGACACCAATAAAGCATTCCTATTAAGTTTTATCTACCTTAAAGTAAAGATTTATTGCACTCCTAAAAATATTTAAGCCACGACATAAGGCGGATAGTGATAAAGATGAGTCCGTTATTCGGAAGGAAACCTCAACCACCCCCGCAACCAGCGGACCAACACGCGTTTCAAGACGCATTGAGGGAAGCAGTCGCGATGCTTAAGATTCAGGAGCAGAACCTCGACAGGATCTACCACAGGATCAAGACGAGGGATGAACAGCTTTTCAAAGAAGTTGAAAAGGCTCTTATTGAGCGGGACAATTCCCGCGCCCAAGTCTACGCGAACGAGGTTGCCCAGGTAAGGAAAATGGGTAAGATAATTCTGAGCAACAGGCTTGCGCTTGAACGAGTAATACTTAGGCTCGAAGACACGATAGACTTTAAGGAGACCCTGAAGATCCTTGGACCGGTTGTTAACGTGGTCAACAGGGTTGGGAACGAGATAAGGAATGTTGCGCCACAGGTTGCTGACAGCCTCAGACAGGTGGAGGACATGATGAACAGGGTGCTTATACAGGCCGGTGAAGTCACAGGCTACGAGACGTATATTGCGCCTGACAGCGAGGCAGACCAGATCTTGAAGGAAGCATCCATCCTAGCCTCTCAGAAAATGAAGTCAAGCTTCCCAGAGATACCTGAAGCCGTTAGACAGCAAATGGAGGAAACCGGCTCCCAGACTCAGTAGGCTCAGGGATCCTCGTCAAAACTCTTTTAAAAACACCAGCGGCCGGGGGCTTGCGTAGTCTATTTTTTAAAGGATGCGGGGCGGCCGTCTCAGAGGTGGGAATACTGGAATGCTCAGCCTCATTCCTGAAGCGGCGTAAGCGGTGCTGCCGGAGGAAACTGATAAATAGACAAGCCGGGGAGAAATAGGGCTCGTCCAGATGAGTGAAAAAATAGTTGTCTCGAAAGAAGAGGTTCTGCATTACGCGAAGCTCTGCAGAATCTCCCTGAGCGAGGCTGATGTGGCGAGGCTACAGAAAGACGTTAACGAGATACTGGATTATTTCAACACTGTGAGAAGCCTGCGGCTGGATGTGGAGCCGATGGCTTACGTGACCGGTTTCAGCGAGGCCCTGAGGGAAGACGAGCCTGGGGAAGCTCTTCCGGAGGAGGATGTTTTCAAGAACGCTGGAGAGAAGGATGAGAAATGGTTTGTGTCAGGCCAAGTGCTGGGTTAAACGGTTTTCTAGATCAGGGCTTTGATTCCGCCGACCCGGTTGAGAAAGTCCACAGGGCTCTTGAAAGGATAGAGAAGACGGCGGAGCTGAACGCTTTCATAACCGTCGACAAGGAGGGTGCGATTAGGAGTGCGGAGGAGCTTAAGCGTAGAATCACAGCTGGTGGGAAAACAGGCAGGCTAGCCGGTCTCCTAGTCGCGGTTAAAGACAATATTTCCACGAAGGGCCTAAGGACAACATGCGCCTCAAGAATGCTTGAAAACTATGTTCCGGTTTACGACGCCACTGTTGTCGAGAAGATAAAGAGGGAGGATGGCATTATTATTGGAAAGACGAATATGGACGAGTTCGCAATGGGCTCAAGCACAGAGACATCTTTCTTCGGCCCTACTAGAAACTTTTTCGACCATTCCAGGGTTGCCGGAGGGAGCAGCGGCGGAAGCGCAGTCTCGCTTGCAACAGGGGTTGTGGAGCTTGCCCTCGGGAGTGATACCGGGGGGTCAATAAGGAACCCCGCCGCCTTTAACTCAGTAGTTGGGTTAAAGCCGACCTACGGAAGGGTTTCACGTTACGGCTTAATAGCCTACGCTAGCAGCCTTGACCAAATAGGGCCGATGGCTAGGAACACATTATCAACCGCCCTGCTTCTCCAAGTAATAGCTGGCAGCGATCCGAGGGACTCGACTGCCTCCAGCCGGGAGGCTCCGAACTACGTTGAAGAGGCTTTGAAGAAAACTCGGGGGCTTAGGATCGGCATTGTCAAGGAGGGGTTTATGGATATTGATGAAAGGGTTTCGAGAAGGGTTTATGACGCTGTGAGGGTTCTTGAGAAAGCCGGGTGCCTCATCCAAGAAGTATCGCTCCCCTTCATGAAGTATGCTCTTCCAGCCTACTATATCATAGCTATGGCCGAGTGCTCCAGCAATCTAGCTAGGTTCGATGGGATCCGTTACGGAGGTAGGAATGCTGAAGGCAAGTGGGAGGAGCGGGTTGTAAAGACTAGGACGCAGGGCTTCGGGGAGGAGGTCAAGAGGAGAATATTCCTAGGAACCTTTGTGCTCTCCGCAGGCTATAAGGAGGATTTTTACATGAAGGCCTGTAGAGTCAGGAGGAAAGTGCATGACGAGTTTAAGCTTCTGTTGAAAGACTTTGACGCTCTAGCTACACCAACCATGCCTGTTCTCCCATGGAGGATTGGGGAACTAGTGTCTCCGCTGGAAATATACATGATGGATTTCGAAACTGTTGCAGTCAACCTGGCTGGACTGCCCGCGGCAAGTGTTCCAGCGGGCTTTGTGGATTCGCTTCCAGTCGGCCTTCAGCTTATAGGGGACCATTTTGAAGAGGCAACCCTGTTTAAACTATCCTATGCCTATGAGAATGAAACCGGTTTCACCAGGTGGCTCCACTCCCCCGGCTAGCCTGAGAAAGGGTTAAAAACGTTTTCAGCATTCTTCCGGAGGAATGGATAAGAAAGCCCCCATGCTGCTAATACCCGGCCCAATAACCCTTCCGGAAAGAGTTTTGAAGGCGATGGCTAGGCCCATTATAAACCACAGAGGGGAGGAGTTTCACAGTCTATACGGGAAGGTTGAGGAAGAGTTGAAAAAAGTTTTCAAGACTAGCAACGACGTCTACATCATAAGTGGCTCTGGGACTGCGGGGGTGGACATGGTTTTCCAAAACTTCGTGCTTGAGAACGAGAAGATACTTATACCGGATTTCGGGGAATTCACCGAGAGGCTTGTTGAGAACGCTCTAAAGGTTGGTGCCAGGCCTGTCGCTTTAAAATCGGAGTGGGGGAGCCTGCCGAGCCTCAGAAGCATGGTGGATGCGATTGAGAACGAGAACGTTGAAAGCATCTTCATAGTTCACAACGAGACCTCTACCGGAGTGACTTTCAGGATGATAAGGGAAGTCGCCGATATTGCTAAAAACAGGGGGATTCTGGTTTTCGTAGACACGGTTTCAGACCTTGGCGTTGAACCCTTCTACACGGATGAATTGGGCGTCGACGTCTGCGTAACGGCAAGCCAGAAGGGGCTTGGAGGGCCTCCAGGACTATCTTTCGTCTCAGTGAGTAAAAGGGCTTTGGATAAGGGTTTAAACAACCAGAGGAGGAGAAGCTTCTACCTGGATATTGAGAAGATCCATAGGTTCCACCTCAGGAGGGAGACTCCTTTCACACCTGCAGTACCACTGGTATACGGCATGGCGGAAGCGCTTGAAATGCTGGAGGAGGAGGGTTACGAAGAACGGATAAAGAGACACCGGGAGAATGCTAGAATGATATATGAATTCCTAGAGTCTAAAAACATCGAGGTCTTCCCGCGTAACAGGGAATACTGGTCCACGTCGATAATAGTTTTTAGAAACAATGGTTTAAACGCGGAAGCATTGATCAGAAGGCTGTACGAAGAGTATGGAATACTGATAGCGAGAGGGATGGGAAGACTGAGGAATGAAACGACGAGAATAGGCAATGTGGGCTATGAGGGCATTAGGGAAATAGAGTATTTCCTCAGCGCGTTTGAAAAAGTTTTGGAGAAAACAAGGAGCAATTCTAAGTCATACTTAGCGCGCTAGGCACAAGGCTTAACTACTCTGACCGGTTCATAGCCACTCCGAAGCCTATGGATACGGGAAGCCTGTTTTCAGGCGATCTGTTTCAGATCGAGGCAGGAGAATCCGCGTGGAACCTTCATTCTTCACAGTGGCCAGGGTTTAAAATCGGACCGTTAAAATGCCGCATCCGCTTAAACGGGGAAACCCATTATCCAGACGCGCTTAGAATAGAGAGGCTGAGCGAATACGGTTTAAAAATGATTTGGGTTTTCAACAAGCCTCGCGTGACACTAGTCCAAGAGATCGAGCCCTTTCTGAAGCACGTTAAAATACGAAGCCTAATTACGAGTTTTTCAAATAAGGAAGCCTGTCTCAACGAGTTGGCTCTGCTAGAATCCACGGAACCCCGCGGGACATTTTTCGGAACGAGACAGAGCGAGGCTCGTGTTTACGAGGACGGCGGATATTGGGGGCGCGTCCGTAAGCTTAGCCGAAGACTCAAGCCGACTGCAATGCCTTCCGAACAGGAATCCGGAGAGGCTTATGGGTGCTCCCAGACCTGTTGGGAAGTCTACAATCCTTTCGACAGAATGGCTTTTCTAGCCGGTTTCCTAACCTTTGAAAAATGGCTCGGCATGATCGAAACCAGGTATGACGCATCCCTCGGGGTTGTCAAGTGGAGCATGGGTTTCGACGCCGGTGACTTAACTCTCGACCCTCAACAGACCGCTGCGCTGGAGGAGGTTGTGCTGATGCTTGGGCAGGACCCTTGGCGCCTCCTCGAGGAGTTTGGAAACCTGGTTAAGGAGAAATACCGTATTAGGCCCTTGGACAGCCCGCCGGTAAGCTGGTGCAGCTGGTACCCTTATCGTTTAGGTGTTGACGAGAAACGTGTCTTGGAGAACGCTGGGATCGGGGCCGAACGCTTAAAAAGCCTCGGGTTGAAAAACATCCAGATCGACCTCGGTTGGGAGAAGGACTACCTTCCCAGTTCTTACGAGGAGAATGAGCAGTTCCCCCACGGGTTGAAATGGCTTTCAGAGAGGCTTGAAGAACTGGGTTTCAACCTTGGAGTCTGGAAGGCGCCTTTCACCATCAGTGAGTTCGACCAGGTTGCTGTTCAACACCCGGAGTGGCTTCTTGGAGACGAGAAGGAGAAGCCAGCCCCATATTGGACCTGGTTCTGGAAACCATATGGGAAGGTTTATGCCTTAGACCTTACACATCCGGAGGCTCAGAACTATCTGCGTGAAAAAGTAGCCTCGCTTGCGAAGAGGGGAGTTAAATACTTCAAGTTCGACTTCATTAACGGCCCGTGTAATACGCGTCTACGCAACCGGCATGATCCGAGAATTGTAGCCGGAGGCGGTGTTGAGGCTGTTCGCTTAGGGTGTAGAATAATCGCCGAGACCCTTAAAGATTTCGACTCAGAATGCTTGATGCTCAACTGCAACCCATATGAACCCTGCGGCTTAGGATTTTTCCAACTGCTCTACACTTGCAACGACACTGGTAACACTGGATACGTAACATGGTCTTTCATGAAGGAAAACTTCAGATCGGTTGCAGCCCACCTGTGGAAAAACCACAGGTGGGGGATAATCCAGCCCTCCTGCCTCTGCGTCGGCCCGCCGGGAACGCTGGAGGAGGCCAGGATCCGTGCTACAGTAGCATACTTATCGGGTGGCGAGATTGATATTGGCGACGACCTGACTATTCTGCCTGAAGACAGGTGGCAAGTCTTACTGTCAGTGCTGCCGCCAGCCGGATACTCAGCCAAGCCGGTAGACCTTTTCGAACCCGTTCTAATTGAACAATTGCCGTATGAAGATATGAGTCGCAGCGGTTTTGAAAGCACGGCTGGAAGTGTTGAGGAAGACGGAGGAAACATATGGGTGTTGCAAGTAGATGCCGGATGGGACAGCTGGATCCTAGTCGGCCTCTTCGCCTGGGATCCTCCCAGGATTAAAAATGGGAGGGAGCACCAGATAACCAGGTTTAACATTCCCTGGAGGCTGTTAGGGTTGAATCCTGACAGGAAATACTGGATATACGAGTTCTGGTCCGGCCAGTTTCTCGGAGAAGCCCCCTTGACCACCAGGAGAAAAGGCTATGTTCACCCTGGAGATGCTGGAAAACTACTCTGGAGCTCCACCACTGATGTTCTTCAAGTCGCCTTCTTCGGGCCGGCGGCTAAAGTGCTGGCGATTCGAGAGAAAAAGCCACACCCATGGATTGTTGGAACAAGCTTTCACATGAGCAGCGGCGGCGAGTTGCGTAACGTAGCTTGGGACAGGGAGAGACGAGTTTTGAAAGGCGTGTTGCAGCGGCCGGCGGGTCAGCTGGGCTTCATTGTTGCAGCCGGTTTAGACACACGGCTGGCTAGGGCAATGGTTGATGAACACCCAGCCCCCGCCCACGCCGGGGCAAACAGTTCCCTTGTAATCCCGATGATCCCGAATGGAAAAGTGACGAGTTGGGAAATACTGCTTGAAAAAGGCTAGTGGGCTAATCCTCTGTAGAAACCTCCGCCATGTAAATATCGGACGAGTGGGGCGAAGCCCCTCGCAAGACCCCGCTGAGGTATGCGTGTTGCGAATAGTAGCTTATCAGAAGCCTCCCTGGTTGTCTTGATATGAGACCCGGGTAGGCAGCGTCGCCGTCTGAAGGCAGAGCTAAAAAAGGCGTTACACCCTCTCTTTCAGCAAGAAAGATACCTGTGTTCCCTGGAGGCGTTGACTGCATTCTCCACATGGTGTTGGTACGCCGTCTCCCAGCAACGTACAGCTTGCCTCCGGTTTCACAGAAGACTGGGCAGTGAATAGTTGTTCTCAGATCTGTGCGGGACCATTTCTCGTACGGAGGCTGGGAAACATAGAGCAGAGAGTGGTCTGGGCTACGGCTTGAACGGGCGATACACCAGAGTTCACCGTTAGAATGGAAGAAAAGATCCGCCTCGTTCGGCTGATCCTCCACGCCTGCAATCCTGGAGACCCTTCTCCAGTTAAAACCATCTTGACTCGTGAGGAGGTCCAGGAAAGACCTGTGTTTTTCCCTCGGATCCTGCCAGCCGTAGGCTGCACAGTAGAAGCTTTCCCTGTGAAATCTTACTCTCCAAAGCCACGTGTTTTGAAGATACACCGGAACCGGGTCTGACCAGTGGACTCCGTCGCGCGTAACACAGACATGCGAGATAAGCGGTCCGAACTCCTCGTCAGGCCATCCTTCAGGCTTAGGCAACCATGTTCCAAAGAAAACATGTAAGCCCTCCTCCGTCGGGCAGAGTTTCGGATCCCTGTCGTCGCCAACAGTCTTAATGAAGGCAGCTTCACACCATCTTTCCAAGTCTACTGAGCGGAGAATAACTATGCTGCCGTCTGGAGAGACGTGGGCTGAGCCCCTGCGGAAGGCAAGCCAGTAAGAACCCCTCCAGAAACAGAGATCCGTAAACGCGTTATGCCAGCCGTCGCGTATAACCGTGCGGTGCCAAAGTATCCTAGCCATGTCGTACCTCCTTTCCCACGCGTTTTAAGTTTTTATTTTTCAGGAGTGAAAAGCCGGTTTCGGTTAAAGCAAGGCGAAGGATATTTAATCTCGAGAGCGAAGAGGGCAGAAACACCAGTCTCGGTAAAGAACTGTCTGAACAACGCTTCGCAACAATGGTTTTCTCAAACATAAAGTTGAACGGTACCAATTGGAAAAATAATTCAAATGCTTTTTAGAGGAGCCCTGCTACTCCGATTCCGACAAGAGCCAGAACAACGATTATAACTGTGAAGATTATTGCCGCAAGAACAGCTATTATAAGGGCTTTCAACCATCCGCAGTCGAAGAAGTGTTTTATAAGCGCCAGCCAAACTATAAACGCGACGAGGGTTGCCACCCAGCCGCTGAGAAAAACGCCGATAATCGCACCTAGGACCACTCCTAGGACGACTATCCAAATAGCGTCGGTAAACTTGGCTTTGCCTTTTCCCGCGAGAACCCTACCCGCAATCCAAAGCACTGGAGCAACCATTATGATGCTAGCTACAATCTGTATAATAAGCCCAACTATGTTCATCTCATCCGACCTTCGTGAATATGAAGCAGTCACTCGCCTTTTAAGCCTTATGGATTTGAAACAATCGATGCCTATTGGGGGAGCGAGAAGCTTCCACCTTCAATGCTCCCAAGAAGCGTGTACTAAACTCTTCCAGGAGGACCATACTCAAGCAGCCATGAGCCTTAAAAAACAATCCCTTCCCGCTAACGGCTCATGGCCACCATATTTCACACTTTTCATCGCATTAAAAAGCATATTAGAAAAGTTTACTGCGCCGGTAATTGTTTCAGAGATCAGAACGGTAATTCATCTTTACTTTGAAGATACGCCAAGCCATATGTAGGCCTCGTCATCGCGAATATTCATATCGTAAATTTCAAACTCGTCGACGCTTTTCCATATCTTATAACCCGTGACACGCTTTGCCAAACCTTCTTCAATCAGCCTATTGTTCAAAGAAACAGACAAGTCCTTAACGTGAGAGAAATCCTCGTGAATAACCTCAGTAACTATCTTATTGGCAATTTCGGATTCTAATTCACAGAGCAAGTTAGTTGGAGATATGAATTCGATCTTCCTTTCCTGTACTATCGAATTCACCCTAGGATCATTAGTGAACCTTTCCCTGATGGCTTGCTCGTATTCTTCCAGCTTAATTTCCGCATTTTCTATCGAGTCCCTGTATTTTTCCTCATCCGAGATTATGGAATCGGAAAGTTGGATTGTAATGCGTTCTACCTTATAACCTGCGTAAAGCGCCACATAGAATAAACCTTCAGCAAATTCTCCAACACTCCTAGGATTATTTATATAGGCGGAGAGGAAATAGCAAGCACCTTCGCTATCCTTTGCAATAACCTCTATACAGCATTCCTTTATTGATTCATCCCATCTCTTGCTGATGTACTTCCTGCAATTCCCTTTGACATCTTCAAATTCGTCGCCCCACCCCCAGACAGTAGCAACCCTCATCCCTAAGAACTCCTCTTCTTCTCGTCCACCGACTTTATTGACTCAAACTTGCTTATATGTTCCAACTTCTCCGACCCTATTTCCTCTATGAACCTTAAATGGTCCTTCTCAGGAATATTAAGGTTATACTCAGGACCTTTGTATTTTTGGGAAAAACCTCCCTGTGATACGTATGGACCTCGCTAGGATGAAACTCTAACTCTAAAAGAAGCTTTCTTAGTTCCTCCAAGCCCTCCTTGTAAGACGACGAGATACGAATATAGTGGCTGCCTCCCTTATACACAGAAACCTGGCCATCCCCAGAGAAAAAGCCTCTCAGACAAGCCCTCTTGCCCTCCTCATCGAGGTACTTAAAAGGAACGTGAAACTCATAAGGCTCAGGACCTTTAATGCCAAGGTCCCACAGATCATAAGCTACTTTCTTGCTAAATATGGCGACTCTATAATGCTGTCTCTTTTCTCCCTTTACTTCATGGTGGCTAAGGTAATGATGAGGAGTCATGCCATAAATTTCTTTAATTAATTTATCGAAAGCTTCGGCAAGCTCATAGCTCACACTCCTTAAAGAAATTTCGTGTGCCATACTCTTACCTTCCGGCTTTGTATAATATTTGCAAATAGTACCATCTGAAGCTATTAAGCCACATAGTTTCGTCTTTTCCGGAGTAAGTATCTCTCTGACCCCCTTCTCAGATATTTCTAAATTCATTCCATGACTCAGCTTAAAGACGACCCTGCTCCCTTCAATCCTAGCTTCAGAGAAGATCCCAATGATTTCACCATTCTTAAGCAGTTCATACCCGCCGCCCTTTACCTCGCGAACCTCGTATTCTCCAAAAACTCCTACGGCATGGAATGCTTCTTCCTCTTTTTCTCCCCGCGCCTGCTCTCCCTCGAAGAACCTCCGCTCATACTGCCTTACCCTTGAGCCGCTGCCCATCTAATTTCCTCCCATAAGGCTTTCTCCACGTTGAGGCACGAACATCTGAAAGCCAATCTTAGCCGTCGGCCTCCCGCTCAATGAGGGTGTTTGAACCGGTGCTCTGCCCGTTGTTTTAACTGGGTAATAGGACCTGAGCCTGCAGAAGCTCCTCGGGTAAGCTATCCCAGTGTAATGGAATCCTCGCTGGCATTGAAACATAAGGCAGAGCTTAAATGAACATCCACGACAGAACCTACGAAAATAGAAACAATTCCTGCAGTCAAAGCCGCACCATCCTTTATTCAGTAATGAGCCACCTCCGATATTTCTACTATATTTTATTTATAAGCACATAGGGTAATCCTTATTAATTACGTCATTGAGGAATCTCTGAACATGTCGGGGTGTGCCGAATCTGGTAAGGCGCGAGCCTGCTAAGCTCGTGGCGCAAAAGCGCCGTGCGGGTTCAAAAGGTGTAGCCTGAAACTCCCGCCCCCGACGCTTTAAACCAATTAAACAAGGCATATGGTTAACCGTGTAGTTCAGAAAAATCTTCGGTTTGACGGAACTTAATAGCCGGATAAAAAGACGAATAGATACGGTTTAAAGACGTTTTAGGGAGGCCTTTTTTCAACTAAAGTAAAAAGAATGTCGTATAATGTTTTAATACCCTGTAGAGGAATTTACGGTCCGCATGGAGAAAAAGAAGGTTGTTAAGAGGGACGGTAGGATTGTGGATTTCGACCCGGCTAGAATTAGGAATGCTATCGCGAAGGCCATGGTGAGCGTGAAGCAGTATGATGAGAAAACCCTAGATACGGTTGTTAACTATGTTTTGAGTGTTTTAAACGAGAAGTTTGAACGAGGAGAGACTCCGCATGTTGAGGACATACAGGACATAGTTGAGTTCGCCCTTATGAAGTTCGACCTATATGATGTCGCCAAGTCCTATATTCTTTACAGGAAGGAGAGGGAGAGGATAAGGGAGGAGAAGAAGGCTCTTCTGCAGAAAAGCTTTGTAGACGAGGTTGACAAGGAGTTCTCTGTTAACGCAATAAGGCTGCTTGTAAGCCGATACTTGCTTAAAGACGAGAATGGGAAGCTTGTCGAATCTCCCAAACAGTTGTTTCAAAGAGTCGCGCTGGCAGTCGTGATACCGGATATACTTTACGATTCGAGGGTTTTCTCAAAAGATGGGGGACTGTCGGTTTTCCCGAGGGAGGAGTTTAACGCCAGTCAATACGTGAATAAACTTGGCTTAGGGAAAAGCGTTAACGGGTATGCTGTTACTTGGAACGAGCATCACTTGGACCGTATGAAGACGCTTTACGACGATCTTAATTCACAGGGCAAGATGAAGGTTTCCTGGAGCGAGTTTCTGGGAATGCTTCTTTCAGGAGAGTTTGAAAAATACTATGAGAATTTTAAGGCCTATTACGACATCATGGTTTCTAAAAAATTTATGCCGAATTCTCCGACGCTGTTTAATGCTGGAACGAAGCTCGGCCAGCTATCAGCATGCTTCGTGCTTGACGTTGAAGACAATATCGAATCAATCATGAACGCTGCAACCCAGGCGGCGATCATCTTTAAATCGGGCGGTGGAATAGGGATAAACTATTCTAAGCTGAGGCCTGCTGGAGACATTGTTTCCAGCACCTCTGGAGTGGCCAGCGGCCCGGTTTCCTTCATGCGAATAATAGACACTGTTACGGATGTGGTTAAACAGGGGGGTAAGAGGAGGGGTGCAAACATGGGTATTCTAGAGATTAACCATCCGGATATAGAGGCGTTCATAACGGCCAAGTCTGAACGCGGGAAACTCGAAAACTTCAACATATCTGTCCTCATAAAGGATGATTTCTGGAATTACTTGGAGAAGGACGTGCCCTATCCACTCGTAAACCCGAGGGACGGAAAGGTTTGGAAGACCGTTCGTGCCAAAGATATTTTTTGGAAAATAGCTGAAATGGCTTGGAGGACAGGTGATCCTGGCGTCCTCTTCCTCGAGAACATTAACAGGAGAAACGTAATGGCGAAGCATAAGGGTCCCATAAAGTCTACTAACCCTTGTGTCTCCGGTGACACAAGGATTCTCACTCCTGAGGGATGGATTAGAGCCGATGAGCTATTCCATAAGGCTAGGTTTTCTGGTCAAGTTAAGGGTGTGGCGATTGATGAAGACCTGTTAGGCGAGGATGGTGAGCCTCAAGCCTATAGGACCAAGCTAGTAACCATAGAAGGAGATGAAGTAGTATACAGAACTATTCACGGAGAGGAGTTGAACCTTCCTTTCCCTAGGGAAGCAGAGGCCTGGGTCTGGCACGTGGGTAGGAAGCCGGGTTTAGTGGTGAAGACAGAAGAAGGATACGAGTTGACTGTTACTCACGATCACAAGCTACTGACTCCAGAAGGATGGAAAAACGCTAAGGATCTCGCACCTGGAGATAAAGTATTTACCGGCAGGCTTCATCCATGGTTCCTAGAACCTGTTTACAAGGGGAGCTACAATCTTGATGATGACGTGTCGTTCCTATTGGGATGGCTTGTCGGAGACGGTTCATTCAATAAACATTTCGTTGCTTGGTTTTTCAGCGAGGACGATAAATCAGCTGAGGAATGCTTGAGAAGAGGAATAGAGAAGATGGGAGGGAACCCCTTATCCCATACTTATGTTATGAGTAAGAACGAGTATAAAATACAGTATAACGAGGGGACCACAGTATACAAGAATGTGATGAGCCTCATGGGCTCTCTAATGGAGAAGAGCAGAGACAGAAGACTTCCAGAAGTCGTTTGGAGGCTAAGTTCCAGATCCTTGGCATTCTTCCTCAAGGGGCTCTTTACTGCTGACGGGTATGTGGATAATGATAGAGCTGTGAGGCTGACGAGTGCCAGCCTGCAAATGCTTAAGGAGGTTCAGCTACTTCTAACAATCTTCGGCATAGCGTCCAAAATCTATGAGAGGCCGTATGAGGGAGAATTCTATTATGTTGCCAAAAATGGTGAAGAAAGAAGCTATATGTCCTCCGGCTACTATGAGCTAGTGATAAATGGGTATAGTAGGAGAATATTTAAGGAACTTATAGGCTTTGAAAACGCAAGTAAGCTTGAGAAACTTCTCCTAAAAAAGACTAAGAGGGATTCCTTACTAGCTACCGTATCCTCCATCGAGGATGCAGGGTTAACGGATTTTTACGACTTTACGGTTCCGACTTATCATAAATATATAGGAAATGGTCTTATAAACCATAATTGCGGAGAGGAGCCTTTATATCCCTATGAGTCCTGTAACCTGGGTTCGATAAACCTTTATGCTTTTTTGAAGAAGAGTAGAGAAGGGGTCTTCTTCGACTGGGAAGAGTTTAGTCGTGTAGTTGGAATTGCCTTAAGGTTTCTAGACAACGTGATAGATGTGAACAAGCTTCCTTTAAGCGAGATAGACCGCGCGACTAAGCTCACCAGGAAGGTTGGTTTAGGCGTCATGGGCTTGGCTGACTTACTCTTCGCCCTGAGAATACCTTACAATAGCGAGGAGGGCTTCAGGCTGATGAGCAGGATAGCGGAACATCTTACCTTTTTCGCTATGAAGGAGTCCTGCAGGCTTTCTAAGGAGCGCGGCGCCTTCCCGCTGTATGCGGATTCATCCTACCCTGATGGCGAGATGCCTATAGAAGGCTTCTACCATAAGGACTGGCAGACGCTACCCTGGGTCGAGCTTCAGCAGGAGATAATGAGATTTGGAATAAGGAATGCTGAGGTAACCACCATAGCGCCAACCGGCTCCATCTCAATGCTGGTCGACGTATCCTCCGGGATAGAGCCACAGTTCGCCCTAATATATGAGAAGAGGGTTAGTGTAGGAACCTTCTACTACGTTGATGTTGAGTTTGAGAATGCACTTAGGGAGAATGGGCTTTACGATGAGAAGACGCTTAAGCTTATTTCAGACAACGGCGGATCGCTCGTGAGCCTCGACCTTATTCCTGAGGAACTGGCGCGCATCTTCCTGGTTGCTTACGACATACCGTGGTGGGACCATGTAAGGGCTCAAGCAGAATTCACAAAATGGATCTGCGCCGCAGTTAGCAAAACCATAAACATGCCGAACTGGGTTACCGTGGAGGACGTCCAGAAAGCTTTCACTCTAGCGCGCGCCATGAGGGTTAAGGGTGTAACTATTTACCGTGACGGCTCGCTCCCGTATCAAGTCTTAGTCACGCCCTCATCGAAACTGGGAAAGTATGCGAAGATTATAAGCAACTCAACCGTTGAAATAGCGAGATCCCTCGGAGTCGAGATAAAGGTTTCTGAAAAAGAATCTGGAAGCACGGCTTCAAAAACAGCAGCAGCTTCAGAAAAGCCCGTCCTAATCCTTAACAGTAATAATAATTATGCTGAATGCCCTAGCTGCGGCAGTAAAAGGCTCATCAAGGAAGGGGGCTGCCTCACCTGCATAGATTGCGGATGGAGCGTATGCCCGGTTTCCTAGAGGAGGCGTGACCTTGGGTAAAGTATTTCTCTACACTGGAACAGGCGCTGGGAAGACAACAAACGCTATAGGTTTAGCTGTCAGGGCAGTGGGCCACGGCCTGAAGGTCGTGATAATACAGTTCATGAAAGGATGGAAGAACACCGGAGAATATTTGATAGCTGAACGCTTACAGCCAGAATACGAGATTCATCTTGCTGGCAGAGAGGAGTGGGTGGACCTTAAAAACCCCTCGGAGGAGGACAAGGAAACGGCGAGAAAAGGCATTATCCTAGCCAGGGAAAAACTCAAGGAGAAGCCGGCCCTCCTAGTGTTGGACGAGCTTGGCCTAGCCGCGTTCATAGGTCTAGTTTCAGTCGAAGACGTTTTGAAGCTGTTGGACGAGGCTCCCGAGGAAACGGATATTGTTTTAACAGGAAGATACGTGCCCCCCGAGCTTGTAAACAGGGCTGATTTCGTGAACCTGGTGGTTGAGGCGAAGAGCCCGAGAGAACTGTACACTAAAATAGGCATAACGCATTGAACACGGCTCGAGGAAGCTGGGCAGCGTGATCCTCGAGAGTACGCGGCTCAAATGACTGGATAATGGTTATCGTCGTGTAGAAGCCACGTTTTCCCAAAAAATCTTCTCATCGACTGAGAATATTTCGATGATTTATGCCCATGGCTTCGAAAAACAGCCTGTTTCCAAGACGCTTGACTAAAACCCGGTTGAACCCGATAATCTTTTAGATTCAGCGTTTCTTGAAAACGTGATGCAAAGTTTCTTCAAAAAGAGGTAGTTCCGCGAGAAGTATTTTATAAATTAACTGTCCTGTGGTAAAAACGATTTCTAAAAGACGCCTACCTTGGCGAAGATATTACTTACAGCGCTTGATTCTCAGCCTGTTTCAAAAAAAGCTTTTATTATAGAAAGAAAAGCGCAGCCACTGGGTTTTTCTCAAGTGTTTCCGGGAGCATTATGGTTAATGGAAATAGGAATGGTTTAGCATTGTTTTTCACGGGAGTGGCAGCCGGAGGAATCCGTATTCCGTTTAAAAGAGAAAAACTTTTTCGAATCATCGATTAGAAGAAAAGAGGACTTCTTTTTAAACAGGAAAATAGATTTAAGTATAGGATAAAATTTATATTTCGCCTCTTTCGAGCCTTACTGGAAACGAAGAGCGTCCGCTACGTGTTAGTTGAGAAGGAGGAGCCTATTACTATAGGTGTTGAAATAGAGTGCTATACTATTTTAACTGAAGAGTGGAAAATATCGAGACGCGTTATTCTCCCGGATGTAAAGTCTCAAGAAGCAGGAGAGAGGTTCACTATTGACAAGAGCATAGGCTCAGAATATGTTACCAAGCCGTTTGAAAGCTTGAGAGAAGCATTGCAAGCCATATCCAGTGGACTTGGGAAATATGCTGGTTCATCCCTCGTCAGTAACGCTCTTCCACTGCCAGTAGGAGGATGGAACGACAGGTTTGCGGGAGCTCATTTCCATATCGGGTTTAAGGATAAGGGCTTAAGCAGAGAGGAAGCAGGAAGCCTGGCAAACTATATTCATGATCATATTCCTTTCATTATAGCGGTTTCCGCCAACTCTCCCGTCTGGAGGAGAAGAGTAACAGGATTCTCGTCTAACAGGCTGCTGCGAGGCGGTGGCAAATACAGCATCCCCATTACTAAAGGAGGGTTGAACCAGAATCACTACAGGGAGGTTAACTTCAACCCTGAGAATAAGCATAAACCTTCAACGCTTGAACTCAGGGTTTGCGACAGCAATATTCCGCCTTATGTTTGCGCCGTCATGACGATACTGAAGATCTTGGCTTTAGCATGGAGAAACGGCAAGGATGCTTGCAACGATCTGACGCATGAAGCATATCTTGAAGCCAGGGCTGAGGCTGCGCTGAGAGGCGCTGCTGCAAAGCTATACTGGGGCGGTAACACGGTTACTGTAGGCGAATACTTGACACTTCTGCTCGACAGTTACAGTGAAGAAGCCGGCGTGCTGGATATTCCAGGTGATGTTGCCGAAGTCTTCAGCCTTCTCGAGGTGGAGTGGAATAATGCGGAGGCTCTTAGACGCGCCGCGATAAAACTACGGGGGAGATTCGGGGAAGACTGGGAGAGAAAAATGGCTTTTAAACTGGCTTCCGCTCTGAAAACCCTGTTGAATGGAGGGTCGTTAAGAGAATATCATGAGGCGCTCGGGCTGAGAATCCCGCGTGTTTAAAAAACGCATAGGTTTATCAGCCTGAGGAGCATTTTAAAACGGAAACCGGGGAGAAATGAGGGAAAGCGGGGAGACATTGTTCATCGAGCTCGCCAAGCTTTGCGAGAAGCTTGCTGAGACAACTAGGAGGCTTGAGAAGGTTAGGATGATAGGAGAGTTTCTAAAGGGTTTAAGAAAAGAGGAGATAGGCCCGGCTGTTCTGCTGATAGTCGGAGAAATATTCCCAGAGGCATCTTCCAAGACCCTTGAAATAGGATATGCTACGATAAGCAAGATCCTCGAATCCCCCTCTCAGGCTCCTCTCTTCAAGAAGCCTCTGACAATCCTGAATGTTGCAGAATATTTTGAAAAGATTGCGAGGGCCACCGGCTCAAGGTCGAGGGAGAACAAGGAGCTCGTCTTAAGATCCATGCTTGAGAGAGCCTCTGAGCTTGAGGCGAAGTACATTGTTAAGAATATTTTTGGAGAAATGCAGCATGGAGTTGGAGAGGGAGTTATGCTGGAGGCTATTGCAAGAGCCTCGGGAACCAGCCTGGATCTCGTAAGGAGGGCCCTCATGTTCTCGGGCAATCTGGGGAGGGTTGCTGAGGCTGCTTTAACCTCCGGCGAAAACGGCTTGAGGAGGATAGGCTTAACCCTATTTAACCCGGTGAAGCCCATGCTTGCACAGATGGTCTACAGTGTGGAAGAAGTCTTCAAGTATCACGAGAAGGCTGCTTTCGAATACAAGTTCGACGGGGCTCGCGTACAGATTCATAGGAAGAACGGTTCCGTTAGGATTTTCAGCAGGCGTTTGACAGACGTTACTGTCAGTATACCTGAAATAGTCGACGAGGCTATAAACGGGGTTAATGCTGAGGAGGCGATACTCGACGGGGAGGTTATAGCCGTCGGTTTAAACGGCAGGCCACTGCCCTTCCAGGATTTGATGAGAAGGTTCACCAAGGTTAAGAATATTGAAGAAGAGATGGGGAGAATACCTCTTAAACTGTATCTTTTCGACGTGATCTACTTGAACGGTAGGCAGCTGATAGATGAGCCATACTCGCAGAGATGGAGCATGCTTGAACAGATTGGGGGGAAAGTGAACCTTGCACCGAGAATAGTGACTTCAAGCGTCAGCGAGGCCGAGGAGTTTTTAAAGAAGGCTTTAGAGGAGGGTCATGAGGGGGTTGTCGCCAAGGCTCTCGACAGCCCCTACGTGCCAGGCACCAGGGGGAGGCTGTGGCTTAAGCTGAAGACAGCCGATTACCTTGACCTAGTCATTATCGGTGCGCAATGGGGCTACGGGAGGAGGACAGGCTGGTTAAGCGACTATTTCCTCGCGGCGCTGGATGAGGAAACCGGGGGCTACGAGATAGTGGGCAAGACCTTCAAAGGCTTGACAGACGAGGAATTTGAGGAAATGACCAGAAGGCTGGTGGAGCTCAAGATAAGGGAGGAGGGGAACACTGTCTGGGTTAAGCCGGAGATAGTTGTTGAAGTAGCCTACAGCGAAATCCAGAGGAGCCCGAAGTATAAGTCTGGCTTCGCACTAAGGTTTGCAAGGATAACCAGAATAAGGAGTGACAAGGCACCGTCTGAAGCGGATACTTTAAAAAGGGTTAGAGAACTCTACGAGAGTCAGAAGAAGAGAAAAGGGGTTCTGGAAGAATATTAATAAACGGGTAATTGAACGGTTTGCATTACGTTGGATGTTGCTGTTAAAGAGAGCCGGGATATAGATAGGGTTGTCAGGCTGTTCGAACAGCATAAGGACAGCCCGTTCACATACTTAACAAACATTCCGCTTGTGAAAATGCTGAGTCAACTGGAATCATTCAAAATATTTGTGGCGGAGGCTGATGGCGAGACAGCCGGCTGCATCCACTCCCTAAGCTACATTTACGACTGTGGATACATCGGGGGGCTTCTAGTCCATAAAGATTTCAGGGGGAAAGGAATTGGAAGTAGGCTGCTGAATGCAGCCTTAAACAGTTTGAACACGAGGTATGTCTACCTCTTCGTGGAGGAGAAGAATACCACGGCGGTAAGGCTTGTTGAAAAAACAGGTTTCAAAAGAATCTATAGAGGACGCCGCTATATTGTTTCAACCCCGCTGGATGAGGCTTCAGGAAGCCTTAGGATAACTAGTGATGCCGACTGGACCTCTTTGAAGAAGAGCATCGGCTTCAAGGAGAGGAACGGGGTTGTTAACTTCGGCTACTATCCTGTTAAAATAACGGAAAAAACATTCGAAGACTTAAGGACCAGTAATAAGATTCTAAGATGTGGCAGTATTATAGCGGTCATCGAGAATTCTTACGGATTAACTATTGGAGACCATCTCTACGCTTTTAACGATCACATTGTCAGGAGGCTGCGCGGCGTCGACATGTCGAGAAGCATTGTTGAAGTAAACCCCTTCTACAAGGAGCCTAGGCTATCAGACTTGGTTAATATGGTGAACCACTTGGTATCGTTTGGAGAAGTACATGTTAAGACTTATGATGGAGATCGTGTGGCCAGTAGACTACCCTTAGCAGGGAGAATAGGAGCATTGACGATGGAATATGAAAAAACGGGGTTTAATATGTTTTAAGAGAGGCGTTGAACTATTTTTCCTGTCTCCTTGTGAAGACCATGTATGAAGCCGTTAGGAAAACTATTGGGAAAACTATGAGTACTATAATGTCTATTAAGCGTGTTGAAAGCACTGTAGAGATACTGGTCATCGTGCTTTCCCTCTGCCTGAATTCAAGAGGCCCTGCAGCAAAGCCGAAAAGCGAATTAGTGATCTGCGTATAATGATAGTTTATTGAAAAAGCCTGTATTGCACTCGAAATCTCCGATACTTTTCTCATGTAGTTCAAGTATTCCTCCGATTCCTGCAGCATAACGCTCCCTGGGGTCGTGAAGTTTCCAAATTGCCTCCTGCTCATGTTAAAAACTGCAACGGCTCTCTCTGGGGGAGGACCAAGCACAGCGGTCGCGATAAAGCTGCTCATTATGGATAATATGAATGCGAGGAAAATCCAAATGCCTATGCTGATTACAAGCGAGTGGCTCGACTTGTTTGAGAACGTTGAGATGAAGAGGGAGAGTGCGTAGTATGCGAAGGATAAAACGGCTGAGAAAACGGCGAAGAGGCAAATCCTAGATATGTCGTCAATAGTCACTGAAATATTGTGCAGCAGTATTGAGACGGATACTGATGCTAATGAAGACAGGATTATGGCTAAGCCTATTGTGGCGAGCGCCGACATTATCTTACCGTTAATCACATCCTCCCTGTAGATTGGTCTCGAGAGCAGGATCCTAAGGGTTCCGCGTTCCCTCTCTCCCGATACGGCGTCGAAGGCTAACGCTATGCCGAGCAGTGGAGCCATGTATGTCATTGCCGTAGCTATTGCTGAAGCTATCTGAACCATCGGCCTCGCTGCTTGCCGACCACCCATTATGAAGCCGAAGGACGTTGAATATGTGCTGGCTATTGAAAACAGCAGGAATATTCCTATTAGTACCCAAAGCCTCTTACTGGTTATAGTGTCAGTAAATTCTTTACGTGCAATCGATAAAGCGTTTTTCAACATTTCTCATCCCCCTCCCTGGTAGAACCGGTATATCTCCTCCCAGGATGGCTCTACGGGTGTCAAGGATTCAACAATATCCTTATACGGGTTTTTCGTCATCAGCGAGAAGAGATTGCTCCCAATATCGTTCTTCGACAAGACTGTTACACGATTATCACTCTGCGTTATCTCCATAACGCTGGGCATAGATCTTATCTCCTGCAGCGGCATATCGCTCCCGGGCTTAACGCGAATCTCGTAGCGAAAACCCTTCACCTCTCTAACTGACCGGTATAGTTCATCCACGCTTCCCTGCACAAGCAGTCTTCCTTCACGTATTATTGCAGCGTGAGTGCATATCATGCCCACCTCGTACAGGAGGTGTGTAGACAGTAGGATCGTCTTCCCCTCCCTATTCATCCTTCTAACTAGGTTTCTGAATTCAGCAGCACCCTCCGGGTCTATTCCGACCGTCGGCTCATCGAATATTAGGAGCTCAGGATCCTTCAGCAAGGCTTGGGCTACCCCCAGCCTCTGCTTCATGCCGCGTGAGAAAGTTGAAACCTTAGCGTCAGCCCTATCTTTTAAACCGACTGTTTCAAGAGCCTGTAACGCTCTTTTCTTCCTCTGATCAGGGGGAACACCGTCGAGAGTAGCTAGGAAAACCAGGTTTTCAAGAGCAGTCATATGTTCGTAAAAGCCGAAGCCCTCGGGGAGCAGGCTGACCCTCCTCCTTATTTCAACGGAGTCTCTAGCAGCGTCGAAGCCCAGTACCCTAGCGCTCCCACTGGTTGGCAACAGTAATCCGACTAGGATTGAGATTAGGGTCGTCTTTCCAGACCCATTGGGGCCGAAGAGCCCGAAGACACTCGCCTTAGGCACCTTCATATCGACGCCGTCGAGCGCCTTCACCATGGTCTTTTCGTTCCCGTAAATCTTAACCAGCCTCTCAGTCTCTACGGCTAGACTCATGTTTTTCACCTCCTCCCATACCTGCGGTAGATCAAGAGCATCGCCCCAACCATAATAACCACGATTAACGCTCCTATCAGCACAACCTCCCCTCTCTGCTTAACGTAGATATGGAGGCTACGGATAGCTGCCTGACTCTGGTCTGCCTTAAGGCTTAAGGTGGCGTAGTAGTCGCCAGCGCTTATGTCAGCATCGCTGGTAATGGTCAGCGAGAAAACAACGTTTTCCTGAGGCTTAAGCAACGATACGATGCCCGGGTCAACCTTAATGTTGAACCCGCTTGGCACTTCAGACACTTCAAGCTTAAGGTTTGAAAGCGAGCTGTAACCAGTGTTCTTAACCTCAACTTGAAAAACAGTTGCGTCGCCGGCTGTTGTCTCGCAGTAGAAATTCTGCGTCACATATGCAACGCTATACCATCCCAGTATTCCCAATCCTAGGTTCAGCCTGTCGGCAAACCCATCCGTATTAGCCTCCAAAACTATTGACAAGACATCCGGCTCAGCCAGGGGAGGTATGCTTACAATCACGTTCAGCCTCCTAGTTTCACTGGCTTTCACGTAGAGCTTGGACACAACGCTTCCAGAAGAATCCTTCACCACCCAGTTGTAACCGGAGGGAAGCCCAGCTACGTTGATGCTTACGACCCCGTCTGAATCACCTGTGTTTTCAACCTCTATGGGATAATTGGCAACACCCCCAGCGTAAGCATCCACGTAAGGCGTGTCCGTTCGAAGCTTCAACCTGGGGGAACCCTTGACAACCATCACTGTAAGAGGGAGTGTTGAATCAAAATCCTTTGTTTTAAAAATGACAATAGCCTCGTAACTTGCGGAAGCAGTCTCCACAGGAACATTTATCTTCGCCTTAACGTTAACAGATTCTCCTGATCCTAATGAGACACCGTAGAGAACACTGCCGTCACTTTTAACAACACTGCCCGTCCAGCCGGCTGGAAGGCTTAGGGATATGGTCCCAGTCAACCTTTCAGATAAAACATTCCTAACGGTCATGTCGAAGACTACGGTGGAGCCGGGCTGAGCCTGAGCAACCGGGTAGGTTGAGGCTAAGATTTGAAGACTGGTCTTGCTAACGTAGAGGGAGACAGTTTTCTCCTGAACTATTGAGCCTAAAACCCTTATCTTCAGACTGTAAAGCCCCTGCGCGCCGTACGGAACCCTTATTTTAAGGTTAAGGTTTTGAACACCCCCCTGGCTCAGCGTCAGGTTCACTACTTCAGCTGAACCCGAGTAAACGCCTGCGCCCCAGTCCTCCGGAGCCTCGACTAGGATCGTCATCGTCTCCTCTTCCGACCCCCTGTTCTCTATGGAGACTGGAATACTGACTTCCGAGAAAGACTCGACCTTTAAGTATGTTTGAGATATTGAAATCCTGAGGGAATAGTCTAGAGTAATCTCCCCCAGATCCACAGAGGGCCTGTTTAGGCTGACGGTTATAGTCTTACCCTCATAGCCTCTCTTTTCCAGCTGAATCCTGTATGTGCCGCGGTCAAGGCTAACCGCGAAATTCCCGTTGAGAAGAGTCCATGTTCTAGTTATAAATGCTCCCGAGTAGTCGTAAATGGTAACAGCCACATAGCTTAAAGGATTACCGTTGACGTCTTTCACGGAGCCTAGAACCGTGTAAGATTCCCCGGAAACAGGGATTAATTGATAGAAAGCCAGTAGCACCATTATGGGAATGGTGAACAGGGTTTGACGTTTTTCCGCAACGCTTACTGCCTGAGCGTTTCTCGCATTCATTGTTACTACAATCGGTCGTAACTATCTTTATAAATGTTACTATTTCATGTAGTAGTGAAAGGGTTAAATAGCCATTGCGAACAGTCATAATAAGAAAAATGCGTCGAGGAGCCGCAAAAATATCCCAGTATAACATTGAAGGAAAAGAGCTCCAAGCCTTCCTGGGTCCATTGGAGACAAGCATAATAGAGGTTATGTGGGGCTCCAAGCAGCCCCTCACCGTTAGAGATGTTTATGAGAAGCTTAGGCGGAGAAAGAGAATCGCGTACACCACCGTTATGACGACGATGGACAGGCTTTACGAGAAGGGGCTGCTCGACAGGCGGGTTGAGAAAGGGAGAGGTGGAGTCCTCTACGTGTATTGGCCAAAGTTTGAAGAACATAGTTTTAAAAAATCCGCCGTCCATGAGGTTTTAAACAGTCTCATGGAGAATTTTGGAGACATAGTTGCAAGCTACTTGGTTGAGAGACTCTCTTCTGATGAAAAGGAGTTTAAAGATTTTAAGGAAAAGCTGGAGAAAGCCTTAAGGAGAAAAGGAGGTTGACGAGGATGCTAACCATAGATCCTAACTATATTCTTATGCAGTTTTTCCAGCCGTATTTCTACTATTCCACCACCCTACTTGCGGTTTCATTCATTTGCGTCAAGGCTCTTGCGAAATATAATCGTCTACTAACGGCGAGGGTGAAAAGCCTATGCTACCTGTTCCCGCTTACAATCCCTGTTTTACTCATACCGCTCGCCTCCTCTTGGCCGATAACGAGGCTGTTGTTAGAGGCCAAGGCGTCAGGCTACAGTCTGCGTAACACTCCACTAGCTCTACATCTCAATCCTCATATTTCTACGCTTCCTCCCCCGATAGTTTTCAACCATGCTAAGCTGCTTAACAACCCGCCTGTAACAAACATGCTTCTTGCAGCCGGGTTGACACTGTCAGCATTCTACCTGCTTGCAACAGTAACCTTGAACGACAGAGTTGCTAAAAGAGTTTTCCGCATAGTTGAGCTTGAGCCCGAGGAGTATGAGTCGTTACAGAGAAGAGTTGGAGAATTGTCGAGGAGGCTCGGGATTAATCCTCCTAGGATTGGGCTCGTGGAGGATTTGAGGCCAAACGCCTTCACAATAGGGCATGGGCAGAGGACGATGCTAATATTCTCCTTAGGTATGCTCAAGACTCTGAAAGAAAGAGAGCTGGCTGCAGTCGCAGCCCACGAGCTGGCTCACGTGAAAAACAATGATTCCCTGTTTAAGACAGCATCGGTTGCACTAGCGTTACTATCCTTCTTCAACCCGTTCGCATACTTTGCGTCTGCGACAGCTCAAAGAGAAAGGGAAATCCTTGCCGACGAGGAGGGTGCACGAATACTGGGGCAGCCGGGGCTTCTGGCAAAGACGCTTGTAAAGATATATGAGGCTTCTCGAGCATTCCCTAGAGAGAGCATTATAGTCCGCTTAGCATCCAGCCTATTCCTATCCTACCCGATCTCTGTAGGAAGCATGCTGCTTTCAACCCATCCGAGGCTGGATCAGAGGGTTGAGAACATTAGGAGGCTGGGCAACGAGGGAGAAACTGTTCACGCTAACCCATTATTGTCAATAGCAATATCCATCCTGATAATCGCAGCAGGAATAGTCAGCACGTATTATCTTGCCTCCATTCAAAACTCCTTCGTAAGACAGTATTTCACAACGATAGTCTTTAAGACGCCTCTGGAGGGGAAAAGACTGATTCCGGTGCATAATACGGACAGTATGGAGAAAATAATTGTACCTGTCTTTTTCAAACTCAGGAATGTTTCCCCCGATGGTTTCAACAAGCTTCGCTCCAGAATAATGGTTCTTAAGATGGATGATAAATACATAATCCCCTGTGCCCAAGCCCGTTTTAACGTTAGTTCTTTAAAGCTTAAACAGTACTGTTAGTTGGAAAGACGGAAGCCGCGGAGCCAGCTTACGAGCCCTAGGCGAGTGTAAAACTGTTTGACCTGCTTCAGAATATTTTTCCCCTCCCGTTAAATCAGGTTAACGGAGGCCTTGCTCCAAGCGTGACGGGGATGTTCATAATTTGGTTGTTCCTTACCACAGTTATTATAATTGTTTGATTCGGAAGCGTGTACTCCTCCAGGAAGGATAAGAGGTCGTCCCCACCTGTAATCCTCGTACCGTTTACCCCTATTACAATGTCTCCGCCCACTGTAATCCTGCTTCCTTTAATCAGCACCTGCTTGCTTCCACCCTGTAAGCCGGCTTTAGCAGCAGGCCCGTTTGCCGTAACCCCCACTATCAGCCATCCGTATGTCACGTTCACACCCATTGCTGAAGCTATGTCGTACGTCATGTCCACCCCCGTTACTCCGAGCCAAGGATGCTGATCATAGGTTCCCTTCGTAACTAGGGATTCTATTTCACGCAGTATCGTGTTGGAGGGAATGGCGAAGCCAAGTCCCTGAGAGTCACTCACTATAGCGGTGGTTATTCCAACAACTTCGCCTCTAAGATTTAGAAGGGGCCCTCCCGAGTTGCCCGGGTTTATCGGAGCAGTCGTCTGAATGCAGTTCGCTATCGAATACCCTCCCGTGATTTCTTCGGAGATCGTTCTACCAAGGGCGCTCACTATGCCGGAGCTCATTGAGCCCGCCAACCCGTATGGATTCCCTATGGCCACCACGGTATCTCCGACTCTGAGTGTCGATGAGCTTACGATTTTAAGAGGCTTGAATTCATCGATGGAAGCATTCACTGAAAGGACTGCTAGGTCAGCATAGGGGTCAGCACCCTTGACAACAGCGGGATAAGCGTTTCCACTCTTAAACCTAACAGTTATGTCGCGCGCATTGTAAACGACGTGGTAATTCGTCACTATCACAAACTGGTCTCTGAACTTGTAGACGAAGCCTGAGCCCTGAACACTACTGTAATAGGGACGGTAGAAAATATCATAGTTAACAACAGTGCCCGTTATCAGGACGATCGAATCCCTAGCTTTTTCATAAAGCTGCGATAGGGAAAAGTTACCTTCGAAAACATATGTTACGGCGCCTGAAGAATTCTGTGCCTGCTGCAGGGCGGAAACGCGGTTTTCAAGGTTTGAAAGCCTGTTTTGAAGCTCGTCTATCCTGCTTACTATAAACAGACTGCTGAAAGCGTAGCCTATCAACCCGCCGATGAGAATCCCCACTATCAGAAACGCTGCTACTGTGACTCCGGTGGATCTACCGGTGCCTGAATAGTTTGAAGAGCCTTCCACTAGTCTCATTTTTAAGCTACTATTGCTAATAGTAACATGTTAATAAGCATTACTAACTTATTTATGAAACATAAATCATCGTCTGAAACCTGATAAAAACGGATGCGGCGTCCGGGATTTGAACCCGGGTTACCAGCGGTCTGCCGATGTCGATGGCAGGCTGATGTCCTGGCCAGACTAGACGAACGCCGCCGATAACAGAGGTAAATAGAGGAGGTGAATAAAAAGTTTTATTTCAAAGATTTCTTAAAATATGTTGCCCAAGAAAGGCGTGTGGCTTCATTTTCAAGGAGCATCCTTACCTTTTTCATGATTTGCCACGGTTCCCAATCAAGAGATAACTTGCATATTGACGAAGCGCGCGCTTTTCGTAGAGACTACCTTATTACTTGAGTTTCGACAGTGGAATTTCCATCTCCAGTTGCCCCAAGTGAATTTGGTGGCATGCCGAATCATGTTAAAATGTTTATAAGGCCAGGGGCTTGGTGGAAGCATGCCTGATAAAATACATTGTGCCCACATCCTAGTTAAGACGGAGCAGGAGGCTAAGGAGGTTCTTGAACAGTTGAAGAAGGGCGTGAGCTTCTCTAAGCTGGCCTCCGAGAAATCGCTGTGCCCATCTAGGAAAAGAGGGGGAGACTTAGGGTTCTTCGGCAGGGGGCAGATGGTGCGCGAGTTTGAAACAGCCGCCTTCGCGTTGAAAAAAGGCGAGGTTTCCCAGCCTGTGAAGACAAGGTTCGGCTGGCATATAATAAAAAGGCTTGAGTAAGGCTTTACGAGGCTCTTTTCAACGTCTTTCCACACTAAGGCTGGGAAACCTTAGGCTTATATAGTTGGGATTTATTCCCCGGCTAATGGATTTAACGCCACTCTTAGCCTCTTTCCTGATGGTGATAGCTGCAGAGCTGGGCGATAAGACTCAGCTCGCAGTCATAGCCTTATCATCTCATCGCGATGCTCTTCCCGTCTTCACCGGGGGTGTTTTAGCTCTAGTGCTGGTTTCAGGGTTAGGCGTGGTCATCGGGGAAGCGTTAACCATGATTATCCCCATGCTCATAATACGTGTCGCGTCGGCAATCCTATTCCTGGTTTTCGGCGCCTACACTATTCTATCCTCCGGAAAAGAGGAGACGGAGCAGACTGAGAAATTCGGATCAAAGTCTGTTGCCTTGTCCGTCTTCTCCATCGTCGCCTTGATGGAGCTTGGGGATAAGACACAGCTGGCCGTGATAGCGCTTGCAGCAGAGTGTAATATGCCCCTTTTGGTTTACGCCGGAGCAGCCACGGCCTTCACAGTCATAACTGGACTGGGGGTTCTAATCGGCAGCAGGCTCCTGAGGCTCATACCCCTGAGGCTCGTCAAGCTTGGAAGCGGAGTAGTCTTCATACTGTTCGGAATAGTTTTTCTTCTTAACGCGGCCCTAGGCCTGCTTAGCGTTTAACCACCTTCGGCTCCATGCCGTCAGCTATCAGTTTCTTCATGTATTTTAACGCTGCTTTGACATGTCTATCAACCACTTCGACCCCTTGATACTCATGGTTCTCCAACACGGGTGAGCACTCCTCGGAGGAAATGAACCCGTCGTAGCCTATTCTTTTCAGCTCCCTTATAAACGCGGGGTAGTTCACATACTGGTCTCCAATAAGTTGGCTGCGCTTCATAATGATTTCCCCGGAGGGAGATTCGTCGAACGAGGATGAGCCGTAGTGGGAGAGAACTATCCCGATCTCTTTGCATGAATCCACGGCCTCCCGAATATACTCGTCGCTCTGATCAGTTAAGAGAGGAGCGTCTAGACATAGTTTCACATTATCCATGCCGGCTTCCTTAACCATTTGAAGCGCGTCCTCATACCCGAGCCTTATTACTGGCGGATGGTTTTGCAGCGCGATCACAATCCCATATTCACCAGCCCATTTAGCTGCTTCCCGAATCCCCTGTACAGCCCACCTCCACATTTTATCTCTAGTTGCAAACATGTTCTTAAAGTCGAAAAGCCTGTACCCGAAATCGTAAGTCCCCAGATCGTCACACCTAGAGGTGCCTGGCCAGGCTGCGAAAACCTTCACTATGCTCGTGTTCAAGTCTGCCGCAAGCCCTATGGATTCTTTCACCATGCAGAGATTGTTCTCCCGTTCCTCAATAATCGGGCTGACGAAGTTCGACATGGTTTCGACAGCAGCTATCCTAATATCATGAGAGCACGCCAGCTCTACTACTTCTTTCCTCGCAGGCACGTCTAGGTCGCAGGGCAGTGCCACTGGCCTTTTAGTCTCTATGGTTATGCCTTCGAAACCCAGTTCCCTCGCCTTCCTAATCTGTTCTTTCAAGGATAAAGCATCCCCCTTATACCAAAGACCGCAGTATGTCACTGTAAACAAAGCTGTTTTAATCATCCCCTGTTTAGAACCTCAACCTTTTATTTAAATTTTTGACCCACGCTACTTACTCGATCCCGAAATATTTTTCCACGCCGTGTAGACAGGCTTCTCCTCCCCGTTTCTCTTTATTAGACCGATACAGTCGTTCTCATTCAAATCATGCAGCCACGCCCAACCAAGCAGGTGCAGGTTTATTCCCTGCTTTCTAGTGAGTCGCCCCACTACTTGCATTATGAAGCCGGCTTGCGCTTGCTCACCGCCGAAAGCACCCATCGAGGGCCAGCCTAGTTCGCTGAAGCCGAATGGCTTACCCGGCATGTATCTTAATGCTTCAGAATAATAGTTGTCAGGAATGTCGGAAGGCCTGTTTATCCCATGGACAGCGTAGGGATAGCTCGTGAAGACGAGGAGATCCATTTTCCCAGGGTTGAACATAGATAGAACAGTGAGATCCGCTTCCCGATTCTCCGACACTATCTCGCGGGCAAACGTGCAGAAAACTTTGGTTTCAGGGGAAAGCCTCTTTACAGCATCATATATTTCTTCATAGAGGCTGACGAAGTGTTGAAAACCATTAGGATTATTCTCCGCCCTGCCGTGTTTCTCATACCAGCGGTTAACCTCGTTGCC
>CAZWPT010000039.1:0-39147 GCA_964635675.1 uncultured Nitrososphaerota archaeon
GCCATTGCTCCGACAGTGCCTCCTCCAGCGGCGCATAGAACAACCATCACCATCCCGGTGAGGACTATCCTCCAGGCCTCGCCCTTGAAGCCGTCCCAGAAGCCCCTCCAGAACACCGAGGACTCGGGCTCAAGCCTGAAAATTGTTTTTGCGACGAGCCTGCCATTAAGAGTAAGGTTTACCTTAACCTCCTGCTCATGAGCGTCTAACGAGGATGAGAGCAGGACAGCATCCTCCTTCCCGCTGAGGTAGAGGTTTTTCCAAGCCTTCTCGCCGGAGACTTTTCCGAGAAAAGTCGGTATGGATGTTTCAACGTCAAACCTGTAGTCTAAGCCTATGGCTGCGAAGTTCCTAACCCTGACCGATTTAAGGGGTCCTTCTCCAACGACCTTCAACGGATGGTAGGTGAGAACAATATATCCTTGCTCAGCTTCTCCAACCCTGGTTCTAACGTCGGCGATGGTCTCCCTGAACTCGTAGTCCAAGTCGGGGTTTTTCTTCTTCAAACCCTCCATCTTGGCCTGGTATAGGGCGAACTGCGTCGAGTTCAACACTATTGGCTTGCCCTTGACCCAGTATGGCTTCAACGGCTCAACCCTGAAGTCTGAGGAGACGTTTCCAGCCCTAAGCGATTCCTTGTCTGCGTTGACAAGCCTTAATGCATCGTCCTCCTTTAGAATTCCGAGGTACTCGTAGTATGGCTCTATGCTCTTAACCATGATTTTCACGCCTGCTTCCCTAAGGGCCTCCTCTCCCTCTTTGAACGGGAGCTCAGCCCCCAGGCCGGGGATGGGCATCGAATCTAAGCCTAGTGTTGGAACGTGCGTCGGCACACCCACTCCCCAGGCTGGTTCCCTGGCTTCGTAGGTCCATCCGTAGCGCATATGGGGCAGGGCTGCACCAACAATATACGGGTCCCAGAGCGCGTAGAGCCTAACGTGGGTAGCATGCTCATAGCTAGGAACGAATACTCTAAGGGTCTCCTCGTGCTCAGGCACAGTGACGGTGTAGGTCTCGAAGTGCTCGGGAACCCAGAAGTTAGGATGATAAATGCTTACATACGCTTTAACCATGTAAGGGTTACCGTAATCGTCGTAGTAGGTTGTCTTCACAGTTATCTCCGCGGAGGAGTGGCGGAGCCTGAGTATGAATTCCTCAATCCTTGTTTCCCCAGCCTTAACTTCACCAAGGCTTCTACCAGCCTTGTCGAACGCATCGACATACTTAAAGCCGTCCCAGTAGGTTCCAGTTATCTCAACGTTAACGTTTCTAGCTGTGCTCCCACCATTGTTGGTGAGCCTCAGGGTCAGCTCTGCGTACTTAAGGATCGTGGTGTTTACCCCGGCGATGGTTACGCTAAGCGAAGGCGCAGGAGGGGAGACAACCTGGACCTCGTAAGTCAACTCGTTTCCAAGCGTGTTTGAGAAGGAGGCGTTTCCAGTCAGCCTAAGAGTAAGGTTGTAGGTACCCGGCTTAACAGCCTTAAGATTGAAGGATCCAGACTTATGCTCGTCGCTAAGCTTTCTCTCAACACTGTTTAAGGGTTCAAAAGCGTCTGGAGCACTAAGGGTTAGGGTTGCGTCGAGAGGCGGAGGCTCCTCTCCGAGGAACGAATAATATTCTGCAAGGTAGCTTATCTCAAGGGTTAGCGCGCGCTAAAATGACCCGGCAACCGAACAGCTTGAAACGCCACTAAACGAGGGTTTAGAGTAGAATGTGTCGAACCTTTTTTTCTATCCTTTTTTGATCAAAATAGGATAGTTTCTCTTTTCTTCAGAATCCTCGGAGAGAAGATACCTATCCTTAGAGGTTGGAATATTGCTAAACCCCTCTAGTTCCCTCAGGGTATTTAGAGCAATCTCCCTAAGCTCTTGGAGCTGTTTACTTAGCTCCTCAACTGTTTTTTAGCGCGCGCTATCACTCGAATACTTGAACACTTTGCGGTCTCAGAATACTCTGCCAGCCTTCTCTAGGTTCTCCAGGCGCTGCCAGTTCCACTCAACCCAATCCTTAAGCCTCTGCAACGTCTCAGCGTTCTTAGGATCCAGAAGATGCCTCATCATCCTCTGAATCTTAAGATACTCCTCAACAGGCGTAGGCTTCGAAACCCTATAGTTAATCCTAAGCTGACCATCCTCAACCTCGTAAATCGGAAACAGCCGGGTCTCAACAGCCATCCTCGAAACCTTAATCGTCAAATAAGGATCATAACGCCAGCCGAACTGGCATGGAGCAAGAACATGCAGAAACGCAGGACCCTGCTCACTATAGTTAACAGCCTTCCTAATCTTATTAACCATGTCACGCCAAAGCCACAGCGTCGCAGTAGCAGCATAAGGAATATGATGCGAAGCAACGATAGCAATTAAATCCTTCTTGTTTTCCTGCTTACCAGGAATCACCTTCCCAGCAGGGCTCGTCGTGGTTGCAGCTCCGAGAATAGATGCTCCTGACCTCTGAATGCCCGTATTCATGTATGCACAATTATCATAACATAAATATATAATTTTGTCTAATCTTTCTAGTGCTCCTGATATTGCTCCTAGCCCTATGTCGAATGTTGCGCCGTCTCCTCCGAGTGCTATGACTGGTATTTTTCTTGCTCTTCCTTCTGCTGAGAGTTTTTCGAGTGCTGCTGCTATGCCTGATGCGACTGGCGCGTTGTTCTGGAATAGGACGTGGACCCATGGTGTTTTCCACGCGGAGTATGGGTAGATTGTTGTTCCGACTTCTACGCAGCCTGTTGCGTTTACGATTATTGCTTCTGGTACTGCTAGCGTTATGATTTTCGCGGTTATTGCTGGTCCGCATCCTGCGCATAGTCTGTGTCCTGGTCTGAATTTTGATTCTTCAGGTAGGTCGGATATTTTTGATACTGGGTTTAGCTTGCTCATTCTCCTCTCACCCCGTAGAAGCATGGTTTGTCTGTTTTACCCTTGTCGGCGAGTTCTTTTCCCTGCTTGTAGATTTCGATTACTCCTTGGGCGGAGATGTCTCTTCCCCCGAGGCCGTATATGTAGTCTATCATTTTAACGTTGTGGTTTGGGTATAGTGTTGCCGTGATGTCTTCGTAGACTGGTCCTGCTCTTGCTCCCGGGCTCATTACTTTCTCCATGATGATGATTCTTTTGAATCTTGAGAATAGTTGTTCAGCTTCTTTCGTTGGCCAGGGCCTGTATTGGAGTATGCCTACTACGCCTGCTTTCTCTCCTTTTTCCCTGAGGGTTTTTACTGCGTGCCTGGCTGTTCCGACGGTGCTTCCCATTGCTACTATGCAGGTCTCCGCGTCGCTCGTCATGTATTCTTTCAAAGGAGTGTATTTTCTTCCGGAGATTTCCTCGTATTTCTGGAAGACTTCTTTTATTACTTGTCTAGCGTTCTCCATCGCCTCGTATTGTTGTCTTTTGAACTCGAAGTACGAGTCTTGGAGTGCTAGGACGCCGAAGGTTCTCGGGTTGTCTGGATCTATCCTGGGCCCTGTTGTCCTTACTCCTAGGAATTCCTTGACGACGTCGTCGTTTAAAGCGTAGAAGTTTGTTATCGCATGCGAGACTATGAAGCCGTCGTACGAGACTACTACCGGCAGTAGGACCCTTGGGTCTTCAGCGATTTTGAAGGCCATTATTGTCAGGTCGTAGGTTTCCTGCGCCTCCTCGCCGTTGAACATTATCCAACCTGCGTCCCTCATTCCGAAGAAGTCTGAATGGTCGTTGTGGATGTTTATCGGTGCTGACAGTGCTCTTGCTGCGAGCGCCATTACTATTGGGAGTCTTAATCCTGAGGCTGCGTAGAGTGCTTCCCACATGTATGCTAGTCCCTGGCTTGCTGTTGCTGTGAATGCTCTTGCTCCTGCTAGTGAGGCTCCTATTACTGCTGAGAGGGCGGAGTGCTCGGACTCGACGTTTATGAACTTGGCGTTCAGCTCGCCGTCATTCACGTACCGTGAAAGGGTTTCTACGACGAATGTCTGCGGGGTTATTGGGTAGGCGCTTATCACGTCGACGTTGGCCTGTTTAACAGCGTAGGCCACAGCGTCGTTCCCGGTCAGCGCGATCCTGTGTTGTCTTGCTAATGCTTGCGTCATCATTCTAAATCTCCTCCGGCACCATTGTTATCGCCTTCTTTGGACATTCTTCTGCGCATATTCCGCAGCCCTTGCAATAATCGTAGTCTATCTTAACCTCGTTCCCGTTTCTGATTATCGCCGGCTCAGGGCAGTATAGCCAGCATATTAGGCATCTGACGCATTTCTCATAGTCTATTACTGGTTTCTCAACCCTCCAGTTGCCTGTTTTATACTTCTCGCTCGTGCCGCCGGCTACGCTTCCACCCAGGTCTATTTCTCTCCAGGTTACGGTTGTGCTCATTGGGTCGCCACCTCCTCGTATCCCCTCTTAAGCATTTTCACGTTGAGCTCTCCAACCCTGCCTGGGAACCTGTTTAAAAACAGTTTTTCAATTGTTTCAAGCCTAACTATTCCCGTCAGCCTTACTAACCCTCCTAGCACGGGCGTGTTGAAAACATAGGCTCCAAAAACCTCTTTCGAGATTTTAGCTGCGTCAACCACGCCCAGAGTCTTAACGTTTAAACCAAGCTTTCTCCTTAGGTCTCCCGGGGTTTTAGCTGAGTTGACTACTGCAACTCCCTCCGGTTTAAGACCAGTGTAGACGCTCGGGTCCTCAGCCAAGTAAGGATCTATCACTGCCAGTATGTCTGGCTCGTATACTGAGGAATGTATGTCTATAGGGTCTTCTGAGAAACGTGTGTAGCCTCTTACAGGCCCGCCTGTTCTCTCCGGACCGAAATCCGGGAAGGTCTGAATGTTTTTGCCTTCTTCGAAGAGGGCCATGCCTATAAGCTGGTTTGCAAGCACAACTCCCTGGCCGCCTCTGCCGTGCCACCTTATTTCAACAATCCTGCTTGTTTTCACCATTCTCATCAGCCCCGGGGGAAGCTGGAAGACACTTACTTATACATTTTGCCCTAACATTGGGCTCTTAGAATGGAAAATGTTTACCGACGCGTTTAACTCGAAGCTTTTAAGCTTTTAAGGAGGAGGCTTCTTTAATCCCGTTAGTGGTTAAATAGGGGGCTTAATCTTATTCTGCGTCTAAATGTCTAAGAAGCCTCTTAAAATAGGTGTGGCAGGTGCTTTAACGATAGATGTTAACAGGAGCCGGGGCGGAGCTTACAGTTACATGGGTGGTGGAGGATTCTACTCTTCACTCAGCCTTTCAAGAATGGGTGTTGAAACAGTTCTTTTCACAGCCTATGGGCCAGATATGAACCAGCAGTGGGTTGAGAGTCTTAAACAGAAAGGCGTTAAGATTTATGCTGCAGAGCTTGACAGAAGCATCATGTTTGAAAACGTTTACCAGGATTCTTTCCGGCTTCAGAAGACTTCGGGGGAGCCTTCTAGAAAGATTGTTGTCGAAAGGAGCAGGCTTACAGGTTTAGACGCTGTCCATGTTACACCTGTTTTGAACGAGGTTGACCACGGTGTTTTCAAAGAGCTTCAGGAAGCAGGATGCAAGGTTTCTATTGACGCGCAGGGGTTTATCAGGACGTGTGGTGTCGACGGGGCTGTTCACCAGGTTAAGAGGATGCTTTCGAATGATGCTCTCAGAAGTGTGAACTATGTTCACATGAATGTTGACGAGCAGTTTTTCTTTCTGAACCGTGATGTTAAGGAGCTTTTCGAAATCAACCCGGGGATGATTGTGGAACTGACTAATTCTGAACATGGCTCCATGGTGATTTATAAACATGGGTGTTTCTACATGCCTAGTCTCGAGGTTAATACGCTTGACCCGACTGGGGCTGGGGACGTTTACGCGGCTGTTTTCCTGGCGAAGCATCTTGAAACAGGAAGCCTGTTGGAGTCGAGCCTCTACGCGTCAGCCTGCTCAAGCATAAAGGCTGAGAAAACAGGATCATTCTTCGACTTCAGCATTAGCGAGGTTGAAAACAGGGTTAGAGCGTTAAAACGGCTCCTTGAAAATTTATATTAGTGCCCCGGAGCATAGAGGCCGATGAGCATACTGGGGAAAAGCGAGCTGCTGAAGATGGTGAGGAAACTACCGATAATACACCCGTTCGACGAGAAGTACATGGATGGAGACGGGTATGTTTTGACGGTGATGGATGATGTTAAGCTTCAATACTTGGAGCATAAGAACGTTATTTCTAACGAGATAGTTTTCACACCGCCGAACATTGTCGCACACCTCACTGCTAAAAGCCGTTACGGCAGAGCAGGCCTATCCTTTTTAAACGCAGCCAAGGTTCACAGCGGGTTCATCGGAAGGCTTGCACTGGAGATCGTGAACCTGAACAATGAGAGGGAGCCGGTGGTTGTCAGAAAGGGAGAGCCCTTTATGCACATAGAGTTCATAACGAGGGCTGGAGAGCCTTCTCCCTACGAGGGCGAGTACCAGTTTCAATACATGACGCGTGAGGAAATAGAATTCTACCTGCCATATCTCAGAAAGGCTTTTAAGAAGGATTTTGAGAGACTAGCCTCCAGGTGGAGGCTGAGGGAAAGACTGAAGGCCAGCAGCCCAGTTTACACCCGTTAATCCTTATTAACCCTGTTCCGCTTCAAAAACCGTCTGCAGAATGGGGTTTCTGGAGGAGGCTGAACGGATAAGGGTTCACGTGGACCACGTGTTGGAGAGACTGGGGTTTACCGCTAGGGCGGGGGTTGAGGAGCCGCCTAGCCCTGAGCTAGGAGACCTGGCGACACCCGTGGCATTCGACCTAGCTAGGAAACACGGTTTAAACCCTTTGGAGGCCGCTGACAGGATAATAGCAGCCATAGACGCCAGCAAGCTGGAGGTTTTAAAGAATGTTGAAAACGTGAACGGCTTCATTAATTTCCGCTTCGACCCCGTGAAATACTCCGTCAGAGTGTTGAACGAGGCTCTTTCCAAACGCGGTGATTACGGGAGGTTTCCTGTCGCCGGGAGGAAAATACTCATAGAGCATACTAATTCCAACCCGAATAAGGCTCTGCACGTTGGGACGCTGAGGAACGCTGTCATCGGAGACGTTTTAGCCAGGCTTCTAAGGTTCCTGGGCCACGAGGTTATGGTTGTCAACTATATTGACGACAGTGGTTCACAGGTTGCTGATAACATTCTTGCCCACTACTTTATGAATGTTCCTCTGGAGCCCCCGGAGGGCACGGGGTTCGACGAGTACAGTGGCAGGGTTTACGCCGAGTACAGTGAGAAGATACAGAAGGACGAGGAGCTGAGGAGGCTGAGGAGCGAGATAATAAGGAGGATTGAGGAGGGTGGGAACGAGGTGGCTGGCTTCGCCAGAATGTTCGCGGAGAAGGTTGTGCAATGCCAGCTTGAAACAGCCTGGAGCTTCAGAATATATTACGACCTGCTCAACTGGGAGACGGATGTGTTGAGGTCAGGGATATTTGAGTGGGCTGTGAACGAGTTGAGAAATAGGGGTGAAGCCTACTTGGAGGAGGAGGGTGAGAACAAGGGGTGTCTAATGATAAGGCTTAGAGACATTGAGGAGTTCAGCAGGCTTAAGGCGCCCGACGAGGTTCTAGTCAGGTCAGACGGCACAGCCACCTACGTTGGAAAGGATATTGCTTACGCAGCCTGGAAGCTCGGCTTGACTCCGAGAAGGTTCAGGGTGAAGAGATGGGTTAAGCAGCCGAACGGGAGGATTCTTTTAACAACACACTGGGACGGGGAGGAGTATGATTATTCTGGTGTGGACGAAGCAATAACGGTTGTCGACAAGAGGCAGGAGTATCCGCAGAAAGTGGTTGAGCACGCTCTCAGGAAGCTTGGAGCCCCCTCCGGGAAAAAGTATCTCCCGTATCTCTACGAGGTCGTCGCCCTCTCCGGGGAGACGGCGAGCGAGCTGACGGGGGTCGGGGAGTTAAAGGGGAGGAGAATGGTCCACATGTCCGGCAGGAAGGGAATAGTTTTCAACGCCAACGAGCTTCTTAAGACGGTTTTCCAGAAGGTTTACGAGGAGACTCGGAGGAGAAACCCTTCCAGGGATGAGGAGTGGGTTAGGAGCGTTAGCACTCATCTGAGCGTCGCATCCATAAGATACTCTCTTTTCAAGACTGACAGGAACAACATAATTGTTTTCGACGTGAAGGACGCTACAAGGCTGGAGGGCGATACTGCTCCATACCTTCAATACACTTACGCGCGGGGATGTAGAATACTTGAGAAAGCCGGTGTCCACGTGAACAGTTTGACCGAGGCCTCGTTCAACACTCCTGAAGAACTGGGGCTGGTTAAGCAGATAGGCAAATTCTCATGGGTTTTAAACATGGCTTGTGAAACACTGGCGCTGAACATTATCGCGGTATACATGAGGCATTTGGCAGACGTGTTCAACAGCTTCTATGAGAAGTGTCCCGTGATAACGGGCGGGGGCATTAGAATGGACAGGCTGGTGCTGGTCAAAGCCTTCGTGATAACCATGGGTAACGCGTTTGAAATAGCGGGTATTGAGAAGCTGAATGAAGTTTAAATAAGCCCTGCAGCAAGAATTTTAAAGGGCCCGTGGCCAAGCCAGGATAAAGGCGTCGGCCTGCGGAGCCGGAGAACCTGGGTTCAAATCCCAGCGGGCCCGTTTCACTCTGACAGATAAATACGTCAGCCGGCTGGAGCCTTGTCGATGAAGCAGTAGTGTTGATGCTTATTGAAAACTATTTTCTTCTCAGAAGAACCATGTTAATGTTACTTGGCTTCTCAGCTTTCTCAAGAGGCCTGTCTAGAAACCATCTGCTTTCAGACCCTTCCCACCAGCCTAGGAACTCGAATCCCCCGTTCAGCCTTATAAGCATCTTGAATTCCTGCGGGAAAACGAACTTCAAGTCCTCCTCATCCTCAAGCCTTAACATTCTTCCATGATCATTTACTTCAAGAGTGATCTTTTCCGTATAAATCTGGTTGAGCAGGTTTTTCCAACGGGTGCTATAGGTTGTTTTCACAGTTATTCCATCCCTTTCCATGGTCCAGCTCTGCTCCCTGTTCTGCATCCAGTCCAGAGCCATATTCTGAATGAAATAAAGCCCGCCTTTTTTAAGCGAATGCGCTACAGAGTCTAAATGGCTTAGAAGCTCGTTGTTCGAGCCCGCGTTGAAAGACCCCGTCATTATGAAGGCGAAATCCGCTTTCCTCCTAAGCCTGAAACCATACATGTCCGCCTGCAAAGTCTCTATTTTTAAACCCTCTTCCTCAGCCTTTCCCCGCAAATAGGCCAGCATCTCTGGGCTTGAATCCAGCCCAATAGCCTCATAGCCTCTTCTCGCGATCTCACGCAGCTGCAGGCTCGGCCCGCAAGCTATGTCTAAGAAACGTTTAACCTTAATCCTGCTAAACCTGCGGATTATTTCCTCAAAGCAGTCAACCTGCTCCTTCACGTTGAAAAAGCTGAACGCAATCTCGTAGTAGAGCGGGTTTTCATAGACTTTCATATAATTCAGGACGCTTGACTTCGAAATAAGCTTAGTGCTTCAAGCGTAATGATAGCTGTGGCCATTAACCAGCTTTTAAATAAAAGATGTCACCAGATGGTTGTTATAAACCACATGGTTTCATGCTCGCCCTCGTTAAACTCTTCTTTCGCGATTCCTGAATATACGTTCTTAATCCTGAAGCCTTTCTCAGCAAGCATCCTCCCCAGCTCCTGAAAGTGGAACCTTCGAAGCTTATGCTCCCTTATCTGCATATCCATCTTATCGTCTTCTTTAATCAAGTAGATCGGCCTCCAGACTATCACGTCACGGTTTTTAACCCAGCGCGTGTTGTAGGCCAGCATAACCACCTGAAGCTTTTCCTCAATAATCACGTGGTCTAGAAGAAGCTTGTCCAAGTATTCCTCCCTAATTTTCTTCGCGTTCCGAGCGTTGAAGACGAAGAGGCCGTTCTTCTTCAGAAGGATGCGCAACCCGTCTAGGAACGCTTCCACATCCTTGTTCGTCAAAAGGTGTGAAAAAGTCTGTCCCAGACATATTGCGGCGTCAAACTTTTTTCCGAGGGCCAGCCTGTCAAGCATCCTCATATCCCCCTGTACGAACCTAACATTCGCAGCCTTATCCTTCTCCCTAGCTATTTTCAGCATGGCTGGGCTTAGGTCAAGCCCGGTTACATCATATCCTTTCATGCCTAATCTTAAAGCGTGCCCCCCTGTCCCACATCCGATGTCAATGATCCTTTTGCAGCCGTAGTCTCTGAAAAGCGCGTCCAAGAAATCCACATCAGAATCATAATCGTACCTACCCCAAATTTTATCGTACAGCTTTGCCTCCAGGCTGAAAACATCTTTGATTCTCAACTTGCTCCTTTACTCTAATCTTCGAGACGCTTGATATTAATCTTTTTTAACGTTGCAAAAGCCTTTTCCGACGCCTTGCAAGCGGCTTCAACAAGGACTATTTTTCCACCTTTCTCCTTCAGAAGCTTTAGGGTTGAACAACTCCGTAGCGATGAGTATTCGCCTGACGAATAAACGTTCACGAGCAATCTTTAACTATCTGTTTAAGCGAGTCGTAAACAAGGATGGACTTGTTTACTCGCTCCGGAAAACCGCTTGTAAGCAGGGTTGCCTGCGACGGGAACCTGAAGAAATCGGTTGAACACGCTGTGTCTCTCATCGGGGGGTTTGACAAGCTTGTTGAGAAAGGCGACACCATCCTTCTGAAGCCTAATTATAATACTGCCGACCCGTTTCCAGGCTCGAGCGACCCGGAGTTCATAAAGCGCATTATTGAACTGCTTTACGAGGCGGGAGCGGCGAGAGTCATTCTAGGGGAGCGGACGGCTTTTCTCCACAGCCGGAAGGTTTTGGAGCAAGCAGGCATCATCAGGATTGCTGAAGAAGCCGGGGCCGAGGTTAGAGTATTCGGGAAGGACGGGTGGCAAGCAGTATTCGACACGGCCGGGTGGCGGCGCGTCGAGGTTAAGGATGGGCGATACTTGCGAAAAGTCTCGCTGGCTAGGGAAGCGCTGGAGATAGAGAAGGTGGTTTACGCTCCACTCGTTAAAACGCATCACGCCGCAGACTTCACAGGGTCGATCAAGCTCGCAATGGGCTTCGTCAAACCGTTTTTCGACCAAATCATGTTCCACATGAAGCACCTCCAGGAGAAGCTTGCGGAGCTAAGCTTGGTGGTGAAGCCCGACTTGATCATTATGGATGCGAGAAGAGTTTTCATAACAGGGGGGCCTGCTAGAGGCACGTTGCGCGAGCCAAACCTGATACTTGCTTCAGGCAATCAAGTGGCGATAGATGTGGAGGGCGTGAAGATACTGCAAAGCTACCCCGGGAACAGTCTGGAGGGCAGAAACGTGTGGAGCCTGGGGCAGATTAAGCATTCGGTGGAGCTTGGGCTTGGCCCACATAGCGAGGAGGAATATGAGCTAGTAACGTCTTAAGGCTTAAACGTTGCAAGTGTCGCTTGCCATTTGTATTCCCTGAATTCCGGAAGCCTTATATTTCATTACCATATTCCAAGTGTTGCCTATTGTCGATAGAAATCTGCGAGTATGAGGCTCGGGACGTTGACGACTCGTTAAAGCAGTTATGGTTGAGCTTGGCCCGTGAAATGTTTAAGGTTGAGGGTTTCATACTGCCTTCGAAAGAGAATGCTAATAGATGGGTCAGTTTTACCCGTGGCAGCCTAGCAAGTGGGAGAAGCTTCCTTTTCGTCGAAGATAAACAATAAGCCCGTAGGGTTTACGAAGGGCTCTGTCCCAGAGTATCCTCTCGAGGTTTCAGAACACTTTGGCACTATAGATGATCTTTACGTGTTGCCAGAGTTCCGTGGAAGAGGCGTGGGCAGGAAGCTGGTTGTTGAAAGCTTGAAAACTCTGAAGGCGAGGGGCGTGAAAGCAGTTAGGCTTAACGTTTTGAAAGAGAACAAGGCGGCGGTTAAGCTTTACAGGAGGCTTGGTTTCAAAACCCGTAATTATGGTATGGAGAAAACCTTTAGAAAATAGCTCGCGATCTTGCGGATTATTTAAACCGGCTGGACCTACTGCTCGCCTTGAAACTTCAAGCATGCTTCAGCCATTTCCTGAAGAACCTTCTTAGGATCCTTTGCCTTAACCACTCCACTCGCCAAGAGAACTCCTACCGTGCCGAGTTTAAGCGCGGCGTAAACATCCTCGCCAGTCGTTATGCCTGCTCCACATATCACTTTAACCTGCGGGTTAACCTTGCTGACAATGTTCACCGAGTCTAGAACAACTTCCGGCTTAGCCTTTGAAACAGGTATACCTGTCCCTATCAGCTCAGGAGGCTCTATGGCTAAGAAGTCCGGGCTCAGGGCTGCTCCAGCACCAGTTACCGCAGGAGTGTTCGTGCAGACCACGCTTACAAGATTGTTGCTCCTAGCCTTCTTAACAAGCGTCTCAATATCCGCTAGGATCAGCCTCTTCTCCGAGTGGTTGATCAAAAGGCCCTTCGCACCCGCCTCCTTAACCATCTCAACGGTAATAGCGCCGGTGTGTGCACCCGGCTCCACCGGGTCTGCGTGCTGCGCGAACACAGGTATTTCGACTGAGGCGGATACTTTAGAAATCTCCGTCGCCGGCGGGGCTACGGCTATCTGCACGCCAGTATCCTTGTAAACAAGCTCAGCAGCCTTGGCTATGCTGAGGCAGCTCAGCCCAATAGACTCCAAGTAGGCTTTAAAGTTCACTATTATCACTGGAGTCCGGATCATTTGTAGGACGCTTAGCCCTATTGTTTAAAAACTTAACCCTTTTGAAAAAACTAGTAGTAATACTTTCCCTGAGACCTTTGAAGCCTGTCTGTCTTAGAATCCTTCTTGTTTATCCTGGGACGGAGGTTTTCAGGCTCTCTTCTAAGGGTTACGTCCAGATACTTGAGAAGACTGTTCATGCCCTCGGCGACGTTCAATGGTTCAGAAGCATACCCCTGGACACCGGGCTCACCCCTGATGAAGACAAGCCTGTCAGACAGGAAGTCTAGGGCTGCAATATCGTGCTCCACAACGAACGCTGAAGCCTTCTTAGTCATGACGGTGTGGCGTATCGCACGTATAACGACAAGCCTCTGTTCAACATCCAGGTATGCGCACGGCTCATCTAAGAAGTATATTGGCGAATCCTTCAGAAGCGCCGCCGCTATCGCGAGAGCCTGAAGCTCGCCGCCGCTAAGGGTTTCCGCAAGCCTGTCCGAAAGCCTGTCCAGCTTAAGGGGTTTTATCAGCTCGCTTTCAAGAACCTCAGGCACCTCACCGCCGTATGCTTCTTTCAAAAGGTCTCCCACAACCCCCTTAAACAGGCCGGAGACATACTGCGGCTTGTACCCTATCCTCTTAGCCAGATCGCTGTCCGACAAGGATTCTCCACCGGAGAAATATTTTAACAGTTCTTTAAGCATAGTTGTCTTACCTATCCCGTTTGGGCCAGCTATGCCTATTACCTCACCCACCCCTATGAAACCCTTCTCAGCCTTAAGAGTGAAGCCTCCTAGCGAAACCTGCATGGACGGCCATTCGAACATTTTCAGGGCTGGAGACTCCTCCGCCGGGCTGTGAGCATGGAACCTTATCCTGTCCCTCCTGAAACGAATATTCTCCTGCCTTATGTAGCCCTCCAGGTAGGAGTTTATCCCGACGCGTGCTGAGAGAACCTGTGAGACGATTCCGTAGACCGAAGGCTGCCCGTAGAGTATTACAAGGTAGTCGGCAAGATAGTCGAGCAGCGTGAGGTCATGCTCCACAACCACGACTATCTTACCATCCTCCTTCAGAGAGCTTATCAGCTCAGCAACCTTGAGACGCTGCTTCACGTCGAGGAAGCTGGAGGGCTCGTCGAACAAGTACACGTCGCCCTTCCTCATAAAGGCCGCTGCAACCGCCAGTCTTTGCAGCTCTCCACCGCTTAGACTGCTCACCCTATTGTCTACAATGCTCTCCAGCTCCAGCTTTTCTAAGACCTCGTTCAAAACCTCCTTCTCATCCACCTTCTCAAGCGTCTCCCCGACGCTTCTACCGCCGATAATCCTAGGAATATCGTCCAAGTACTGCGGCTTATAGACGCATCTCACCCTGCCCTTAAAAATATCTTCAACAAGGCTGAAGGAAACGCTTCCCCTGAGGAACGACAGGATTTCATCCACACCCACCTCTTCGCCAACCCTGCCCAAGTTCGGCTTCACAAGCCCACTTATTATCTTCAGCACCGTCGACTTCCCTATTCCGTTTTCGCCAAGTATGCCTGTAACAGCCCCCTTAGAGAGAACCGGAAAACCGTAGAGCTTGAAAGCGTTAACACCATACCTGTGGAAAACCTTCTTCTCAAGCTCGTCTGGAAGGTTTACAACCCATATGGCGTTGAAAGGACACTTCTTAACACATATGCAGCACCCGCTGCACAGGTACTCGTTTATTACTGGAGAACCCTCTTCCTCAACGAAGTATATTGCCTCCTGGCCTATCCTAACTATTGGACAGTATTTCCTGCAGGGTTTTCCACACTTCGCGGGTTTGCAGGAGTCCCTGTCTACTACGGCTACTCTAACCAACCCGTATCAACCTTGGAAAACTTTTGGAAAATTATTTGAGAAAAAGCTTCGCCCTTACTACCATTCTTCCTCTAGTTCTTCTTCTTCCCAGTCTTCTTCCCAGTCTTCCTCCTCTTCCTCCCATTCTTCTTCCTCTTCTTCCTCCTCGTCAAAATCCTCGCTCATTTTGGGTCGGATGGAACTTTGAAAAGCAGTATAAAAACATATCCCCTAGTTAAAACTATGAAGCACCTTCCCCAATCTATATTTCTTCCGCGGTCAGGGTTACTGTTGTCCTCTCCTCAATCCTCTCTATAACGCCGTCCCTAAGCCATGCAAGCCTGTCGGACACGTCCACCATTTTAAGGTCGTGAGTAGCGCATATCACGGTAGTGTTTCTCTCCACCTTAAGCCTGTATAGCAGCTGAACTATTGTAAGCCCTGTTGAGAGGTCGAGGTTGCCCGTAGGCTCGTCTGCAAGTATTATGGAGGGATTGTTCGCCAACGCTCTTGCGATCGCCACCCTCTGCTGCTGCCCACCGGAAAGCTCCTGCGGCCTGTGGCCGAGTCTGTCCCCTAGGCCGACTAGGCTCAGAAGCTCAGCGGCCTTCTTACGCCTCTCCTCCTTGCTTATACCGAGGAAGACCATTGGCAGCGCAACATTATCCTGGGCTGAAAGCACAGGTATCAAGTTGAAAGTCTGGAATATGTAGCCTATTTTCCTACTTCTAACCCATGCGAGCTGGCGATCATTCATCTGCGCCAAGTTTATACTGTCTATGGAAACGCTTCCGCTCGTAGGCTTATCCAAGCCGCCGATCATGTTGAACAGTGTCGTCTTACCGCTTCCAGAGGGGCCCATCACAACCACGTACTCTCCTCTCTTCACCTGCAGGTCGATCCCTTTCAAAGCCTTCACAACACCGCTCCTCAGAACATAGTCCTTAGTGACCTCCTTAACGTCCACCACTATTTCTGGTGCCTCCAAGGCTGCTTACTTTTGCATGTAAACTAGTATTTTAATCTTGCGAGCCCCGGTTTCAACTGTCAGGCTTCCAGGAAGGCCTCTTTAAGCCGTTCAAAGCCCGGATTCCCCTGAGCCGTCTCCCAAGGCTCCTAACGCTGATTTAAACGTATAGAAGCGCTATCCTCTCCTTGACAAGCTCGAGTACGTCAGAATACTTCAACGCCTCAACGTTAAGGTTCTTGGAAAGCAGGCTGCTCCAGAAGGATGTGAACGATTGCTCATCATCCCTGAAGGGTTCAACGGACAGGCCTCTCTTAGAAAACTCTTCCTTCAAAGCAGCCACCGCCTCCTTTAAAACTGCAGCACTCTCTGAAACCAGGAGTATAGCCGCCCGCTGTGAAACCGAGGCTCCAAGTGTGGACGACGCCTCCTGGAAGCTCCTCTTCCCGTAAAGCGCTACTAGAAGCTCTTGTTCAAAGCCTCTCAGCACGTTGTACCCGTGTTTGAAAGCCTGGTGAACATTATAGGCTAGGAAAGGGATTAGCTCGCCTACTATGCAGGCCGGGTTGAAAAACTGGATGAAAACTCTCCTATTCTTCTTCAACTCGGCCGTTAGGCTAACCCAGTCCTCCGGGAGGCTGTTGACCATTAGAAGCGTGAAGCACATTCCCATCGAATCCATGCTTCGAACAGGGTCCAACACGGATATTCAGCCGATAAACGGGATAAAAACATTTATTTTAGAGCATTTAAGCTTTAAAGCCGGAATGGAATTCGAAGTAATAAGCTGGGAGCATTTCTACCAGCTCACGCTGGAGCTCGTTGAGAAAGTTTTGAAATCAGGATATACGCCTGAAGCTATAATCGGGGTTTCAAGAGGAGGACTAGTCCCGCTTAGGATTTTTTCAGACGAGTTTGAAAAACCGGAGATAGGCATCATAAGGGTTGCCTTCTACGAGGATGTTAAAAAAACAGGCCGTGAGCCCAGAATCCTGCAGGATGTTAACGTCGACGTTTACGGGAAGAGGGTGCTGGTTGTTGACGATGTTGCAGATACTGGTAGAAGCTTGGAGATAGTGCGTAGACATCTTGAAGCCAAGGGTGCTCGAGAGGTTAGGGTTGCAACCGTATACTATAAGCCTTGGAGCACGTTGAAGCCGGACTACTATGTTAAGAAAACTGAGAAATGGATCATTTTCCCCCATGAGATTGGGGAGACAGTGAGAAGCCTCGCTCAGAAGAATCTTAAAGAAGGCGGTAAAACACTCGATGAATTCAGAGATATGCTTATAGACATCGGACTGCCGCCAATGATTGTAGACAGCTACTTGAAGAGGCTCAGCCATTTTAAACAGGATTGAAAACCTCAGAGAGGTGCATGGTCTTCATAGAGTTGTTCTCTCAGAGCAGGTCAGTTCACATCATTCGAGAGAATATGCTGAAGGAACTATTTAAACCTGAAAGCAAGCTCTAACACACGCTAGTTTTTGCTGAGAATCTGCTCGAGGATTGTGGATGAAAGATTATACAGGAAATCACTTATCTCCACAGCCTCGTCCTCTGAAAGCTGTATTTTTTCAACCTTTTCAAGAGCCTTATCGTATAGGCTTCGAAGCCTATACTCAATAGGGTTGGAGGCCTCTTCGCTGACGTTAGTGTTCTCATACTTGCTCATCGGTGGGAAAAGCATGGTTACAAGCATTCTGCTTGAAAGGATTGACATCCTCGCGTATATGAGTTTTAAAGGTGGGGAAGCCTTCTTAGACTCCTTTAGATAGGCTTCAGCCTCCCTCAGCGCCCTTTTCAACCAGCCGTAGTCGAAGACAGAGAGGAAGATTGGGAACTCACTCTTCTCCAACCTCAACTACCTCCTCCCGCTGTCCTCCTCCCTCGGAGGATTTAACTGATGTAATATATCCGGCAACCCTGTTAAGAAGCTTCTTAGACTGGAAAACTGCGATCTTCCTCAAAACCTGCTTGTTCGCGTAATAATCGTCGCTGAAGAGATTACCGTATTTAAGCAGCAGCATCCTCGCAACCCCTTTAACCCGGCTGTCGTAGATCTTTCCCAAACTTGCGCAGAAGGAGGACACTAACCTAATAAATGTTGTCTCTTGGGAAAAGCTTTTAAAAAGTCTTTTTAAAGAAGGAGTACTGAGGTGATACGAAAATGGCCTATGGACAGACTAGACCGGCAATAGTGCTTAAAGAAACCACCGTGAGGAGGAGCAAGGAGGAGGCTTATGAAAACAATATTGTAGCCTCACTCGTAATAGGAGAGGTTGTCAGAACCGCCTATGGTCCAAGAGGCTTAAACAAGCTCCTAGTAGGCACAGTCGGAGACGTCACGGTGACTAAGACTGGGGTAACTATTCTCAGCGAGGCGAATATTGAACACCCGGTGGGCAAGATAATAATAGATGCTGCCAAGGCTCTTGAGAAGGAGGTTGGAGACGGCACCACTTCACTCATACTTTTAACCTGCGACCTGGTTAGAAACGCGTACAGCCTGTACAAGCAGGGAATAAGCCCGATTTCAATAGTCAGAGGGTATAATAAGGCGCTCACCGAGGTTCTTGAAAAGCTTGAGAAGGATGCTAAGCCGGTTGACCTTTCAGACAGTGAGAAGCTTAAGAGGATTGCTGAAACGGCGATCACTTTCTTCTCCTCGCCGGATGAGAGGAGACGTCTTGCCGAAATAGTTCAGAATACTGCTGAAAGAATTGTTGAAAAGAGGGACGGCGGGTATTACGCAGACATAGACTGGGTGAGCATAGTTAGGAAGCGTGGGCACGAGGTTTTAGACTCCAGGCTTGTAAACGGCGTTATAGTCGACAAGGAAGTCGTCCATCCGAACATGAGTAAAACAGTTAAAGACGCTAGGATTGCACTGATAGACTACGCTCTGGAGGTTAAGAAGACTGAAATATCTACTGAAATAGAGGTTAAGACGACTGAGGAGCTCCGCGGGTTCATTAGGGAGGAGGAGGAGATGATAAGGGAAAGGGTTGACAGGATAGTTAAGTCTGGAGCCAACGTTCTTTTCTGCCAGAAGGGTATAGACGAGCTTGCACAGCAATACCTCTACAGGAACGGCGTCACGGCGGTCAGACGGGTGAAAAGGTCGGACATGGAGAGGCTTGAGAGAGCAACCTATGGAAAGATCGTTTCAGACCCGGAGGATGTTTCTGAGGATAAGCTCGGCCGGGCAGACATCGTCAGGGAAGAGGTTTTCGAAAACGAGAAAATAGTTTTCGTAGAAGGCTGCCGCGAGCCAAAGGCTGTTTCAATACTTTTGAGAAGCGTAAACGAGGATCTTTTAAAAGAGTATGAGAGAGAGTTTAAGCATGCGCTCTCAGCAGTCCTCAACCTATACAAGGATCCGAGATGCGTCGTCGGCGGGGGCGCGGAGCTGCTTGAGATAGTGAGGGCGTTGAGGAGAAGCGCTGAGAACCAGTCTGAGGAGGATAGACTGATATACGAGGCTTTCGCCGACAGCTTGGAATCCCTTGTAAGAACCCTTGCTACAAACGTCGGCATGAAGCCTCTAACAACGATGTCGCTGCTTAACAGCAAGCATTCTAAAGATGGTGCGGGATACGGGATAGACGCTGTCAGCAGGGAAGTAGCGGATCTGGACGGAAAGGTGGTTGACCCCTATCTCGTAGTTAAGAGCGGGATGGTTTCAGCCGTGGAACTTGCTACGACGATAATAGGCGTCGACGAAGTAATATTAACAGTGAAACCCAGGACAGAGGAGAAAAGCTGAGCATTAAAGAACGCCTTTGTTTTTCAACGCTTCATTAAAGGTTTACTCTAGCTTGAAACACTCTGCCGTACTTCTTTTTCACGATCACCCATTATCCACGGGGTGAGAAGCATCGCGGAGACCACGGACAAGGCTGAAGAGAGTGCAAACATGGCCCATAATCCCTGGTAGTCCGAAACCATGCCGCCAAAGTAGGGGCCGGAGGCTGTTCCCAGTTGAAGCGAAAGATTGTAAAAGCCGGCGTAAAGCCCCCTTCTCCTGCTTCCTCCAAGGCTTGAGCTGATCGACATTCCTGAGACGGTGAACAGCGCGTAGAGTATGCCTCGAACACTCTGAATAAGCAGGTAGCTGTAAAGGTTCCTAACGGTTCCGTAGAGCCAGTAAACCATGCCCAAGCCTATTTCGCCTAAGACTAAGACTGGAATACCTCCAATTCGGTCGGAGAGCCTGCCCCCCAAGTACATGGCTGGAACCTCGAGAAGAGCCCCTACAGCGATCACCACGCCTATGAAAAGAGGGTCGCTGCCCAGCTGCGACAGTGAAATGGTTAGGAACGAGGATGTTGCTCCCATACCTATTCCCGATATTAAAATGCTTGCTGTGAAGCAGGCAGCGAGTTTAACAGACGAGTCTCTTCTTTCCTGAATATTCTCTTGGCGGCTCCTCCTATCGCTCTCAACCCTGGGCAGGAGCAGGCTCACTAGAAAAGACAGTGTGGAGAACACTAGGGCGACTGGAAAAATGTTCCACAAGCGGTCTCTGGCAAGCAAACCGGTAAGAATGCAGGCGGCTGCCCAACCTATGGATCCAAATAGTCTGTATCTTCCCATTGAAACCCCGAGCCGACTGTTTTCAGAAAGATCGGCAACCATTGACTGGGCGAGCGGCATGAACCCGGCTAGAAACAAGCCGGCGACAACATACCATATTGACATGCTTATAACATCAGCCGACAGCAATAGAAACAGATACGCTAAACTCCTAACGAGAAGAGAAGTGGAAACGATGACTTTCCTGTTGCGATACCTATCGGTAATAGCGCCAAACACCGGTTGAAGAAGGGAGGAAAGAAGGCTAGTTATAGTCATGAGCAGACCGATAGAGGTATAGGATAATCCCTGAGATCTCAGGTAGACGCCGAATAAAAGGGTGAAGGGTGCGAATGAAGCCCATACCAGTCCGCCGGTTACGGATATTGTTAACAATGCGCGACCAGATTCCACTGGTTTCATTTCTCGCAGCAGCTTCCTAGTGGTATTTGAACTTTACTAATCCGCGCGCGCTGCCAGCATATTTGCTTAAATTCTTGAAGCGTAACAAATATGTTGTGAGAAGGGGCAAATGCGGGTTTAATTGCGAGAATTGTCCTTACTTCGGGAAGCCATGCATTGGCTGTGTGATTGAAACGTGTTTAGTAGATAAATGCATCAGGGGCACCTCCTACACTGGGATAACGCATCCTAGGAGCTTCTGCAGGCTGAGACAGTATTGCCCAATCGGAGGAAAGGATAGACCTCTTCCAATGCCGGTTCCGCCTTTAGGGAGAAAGCAGATAGCAAGAGTGAAGTTCTCCAAGTTTATACCTGAAATCGATGTCACTGATCAAAGGTCTTGGATTTGGAGGGATGGTTTTCAAGTATCTGAGGTTTTTGTGCCTCTCTGGCAGTTGCTTACAAATGGAAACATTCTGATTCAGGCTTCTAGCAAGGGTCTTCACGACTATCTTGATTTTGATGGAAGGATACTGCTTTCCACAGTTATGCCGGATGAGCTTATCGACAGGCTTGAAACCAGGGATTACTTAAAACTGATCAATGACTTGAAGCCGGATGCCACAATGGTTCCTGACAACTATACCTATACCGATGTCCCACTCTATCAGTCCTGGTCCCAAACCATAGCGCGCGCGCTTGGAAAAGATGTAGAGTCTGATACTATAACTTATCGGTTCACTATTCCAAGCAGAGAGCATGAAAGGTTTATAGATGAAATAGGAAGTTTTAAGCCTGAGCATATAAGAGTATTTGAGGAGTATAGAAGATTAAAGGGTGAGAAGGGGTGAAAGGGGCTAGGGTCTGGGGATGGGGTGATGACCTAGAATTAGCCGGGGGGAATGCTTAGATGTATATAAACAAACGCTGGAAAAGTACGACGGAAGAGTGTTCCATTGCGATAGATGGTAGAAACCGTAGCAAAGATATATTGTTTAAAATCATCGTGTACATAAACGAACCTGAGGGTGTAGAGAGCTTAGTCAACGATCTCTTTGATGCTGTATTAACCGGAGATAAGGGGAACAAGATATACTTCGTCACAGTTAACTTATATGATCATGTAGCTTCAAACAAGAGGACATATAGAAACGACCTATCATTTGTGAAGGAAGCCCATGAGAAGCAGAGACTAATTCTTATACAGAAATTTAAGAAGCATCCGGAAGTCGAGCCCTTGTTGAAGGAAGGAAGAACCTTAGAGGTGTTCCCGCCAATCGCGGTATATTGCGAACTGGAATCAGAACGCTTCAATAAGGTAATAATGTGGATGAAAAACTATGATCTGGATCCTCTTCTAGACCATATGCACGTTTTTGCCAACAAGTTGATTGAACTCAAGATCGCAACCCGTATTCTAGGGTACGAGCTGGGTGGCAATATCGAGGAGCTGGCGATCGAAGATTTAGATGTAACAGAAAAAGAGGTTTACCTGTAGTTAGCTTAGAATAAAAGCGTTAAGACATTAATGCTCCGAGCGGGATTTGAACCCGCGCCCCGAGCTCGAGAGGCTCGTATGCTTGACCGGGCTACACCATCGGAGCTGGAAAACATTCTTCAAAGGGGGAGTTAAATCTTTTGCTGTTTAAAAAATATTCGGGAGCCGTTGAACTTTTATAACCCGTATGCTCAGCTTAAGCCGTGAGGAGCAGGGTAATAGTGGTGACTGGTACTCCTGGAACCGGCAAGACCTCCTTGTGTACATATATTGTCAACAGGAATAAAGGCTGGATCCACCTGGATCTAGGCAGGTTTGCGGCGGAGGCTAACGCGATCACTGGTTATGACGATTCTTTGGAAACCAGTATTGTTGACATGAACATTTTGAAAAAGGCTCTGCGCAAGCATGTTTCAAACAACGTCGGAGAAGGCGTTCGCCTCCTGATAGATGGTCATTACGCGGCGGAAGTTTCTCCGGCAGAGCACGTTAACTACTGTCTTGTCCTAAGATGTAGACCAGATGTCCTCTGGCGCAGGCTCCGCAGCGTTAAGGGATACGGTGAGGAGAAGGCGAGAAGGAACGTGGAATCCGAGATTACGGACTACTGCTACCTTATGGCGAAGCTCCACTTGAAGAGGAAGAGAATTATACAGCTGGATACGACTGGTTCCAGTGTTGGAAAAACCTACGCTAGGTTCATGAAGTGTTACAGATACGGTTTCAAGTGTAGGGGTGACACGGTTGACTGGGCTGGCTTTCTCCTGAAGAACCCTGGTAAGATTAGCTTCCTTTTCCGTTAAACCCTATGGTGAAAAGTACTGGTTTGGGAAAGCCCTCCGCCGTCAGGAACCCGTATCCCGGCATCTGCCTCTTAATAAGCTCGTAGTCCCCGGGGGAAAGACCCATTATGTCTGTCAGAACCCTTGACTCCTCCCCCTCGCATATCCTGTGGGATATTTTCAGGCTTGTGGACTTAACTATTTCAGGGGAGATTTGCGACGGGAACTGCGACACAAGTATCAGGCTCTCGTTAAACTTCCTCATCTCCAAGAAAAGTTTTTCAGCAATCCCAGGTGGAGAGTCACGCCTCCTGTACGGCAGAATATTATGCGCCTCCTCAACCACAGTAAAGTGGCCTCTAGTACTCGCGTTTTTCACCCTGAACTCGTAGAGAAGCGCCAGGATGAAGAGCGAAACCAGTTTACGAACATCCACCTCAACTATGTCCCCCAGCTCAAAAACCACGTTCCTATCTATAATGTCTTCGATCTTCACCAGCTTACTCGTGTTGCAGAATATTTCCCCGCTCTGCCCGGTTACCAAGGGCCTCAGCCTCCTTAGAAGCGCGAACTTTGTCTCGTTCTCGTAGAACGATTTAATGCTCCACCTCTCCAAGGTTTCTACAAGCCCCCGGAGAAGGCTTGAAACAGGTATCCCGAGCTCTTTTTCCGTGAGTGTTTGAAGAAGCACCTCTCTAAACATGTAGGACTGGGAGGGTGTGAAGCCGTATATCTGGTCGAAAATATCTGTAACTATGGCTACGTGCTCAGACAGGCTGTTCGCCTCAATCGGATTAAGTATGTCTATGGAGAAAGAACCGGGTGAAAGAACAATGCCGTTTAGCTCCTCAGCCAGACGCCTATACTCGTTATGCCAGTCTAGAACCATAAAGGGGTACTTGAGGCGAGCGAGCTCCCTTAAAACATGCTTTACAGTCGTCGTCTTACCGGACCCCGTTGAACCGTAGACAGCCATATGCTTCTTAAACTTGTCCGCCTCCAGCCTAAAAGGAATGATCATTGAACCGTTGAAAACAATCGACCCGAGGCTAATGGTCTCCCTGTTTTCACCAGGGTCCGCCGAGGGCCTGTAGGAGGATGATAGGAAACAGAGCTCATCGTCAGGCATGTGCGGTGTGAGAAGCTTGACAGAGTCGTCTGCCTTAACCCTCTGAGTAACAGAATCATCCACCAGGATCCTCCTCAAGTATTTAAGCAGGTCCTTCCCCCTCAGCCTGACGAGCTTTAACCCGGGGAAAACAGTGTTGTAGACGGACCTTATCTTTTCAAAATCTGTTCCAAGCGTCTTCACCGCCTCCTCAACCCCTCCTCGCTCTATTTCCCTGCTGACTACAAGCAGCTGGGCGAGGAGAGCATCCTCCTCAGGGTTTCCCGAGGTAAGCATGTGAGTCACGAACGTTATTGAGACACCTGCTTTAAGAAGCCCGTTAACAAGGCTTCTGGTCCTGAGGTAGAAATCCTCCTCCCCGGCTCCGATCCTGCCAGAACCCTCCTCTGGAAGTATTGAAGCCGCTCCTATCACAAGCTCCGACGAACCTGTTTTCGCTATGAAGTAATCATCGCTTTCTCTGAAAGACAAGTGTTGAACAAGGCTCGACCGCTTGTAAAAAAGGAGGAGAAACACGGAGAGTAGCGGGATTAACAGGAAGGCTGTTTGAAGAACCCCCGGTGAGGAGAGGCTTGAAAAAAACTGGAGGCTTGAAGCGTTTTTCAACACGCTTATCAGCAGTACTATGGCTACGATCACGTATGCCGGGTCCCACTTTCTATTCTTGCCGCCAGCCATTATTTAGGCAGTAGCCAGCCGAATAGGCTTTGACCCAAGCTGCCCACTTCCTCTATTAAAGAGTTGAAGAAGCCGGATATGTTGTCCACGATTTGCTTAGAGACTCCGAAGACGGCACCGAGCATGACTAAGGCTAACACTATCAGCAGACCCTCCTCAATGAGCTGCGACGCCTTCAACCTGGTTTTCCAGATTCTCACCAACCCGATAATACAGTGTTCCCAAACAATTTAAGCGCCAATGGCTTCAGCTGACTTGCGCCGCAAAGCTGCTGATCATACTGTTGAAAACCAGGAATGATGCTGCGAAGCTGAAGGCTGAGTAAAACATTGTTTTAGCAAGCGTTCTGAAGGCTAGGGAGCGGTGGACAAGTATGGAGATGCTTAACACGTAGAGGAAGAGGGAAAGAAGCTGCGAGGGATCACTATGGGAAACAGGTGTAGGTGAAAAAGTTGAGAAAGTGTTGAGAACAGGGGTTGCAGCCGAGAGGAACCCCATTAAAGAGGCGCTTACTATAAGCATTATTCTAGCCCTGAACCTGGCTTCTGAAAACAGGGTCCGCCTCTCGTTCTTCAAAGCCTCGTTTTCCCTGAGTAGAAACACGTAGCTCTTCAGAATCCTTTTAGCGGAAACAGCATCCTTGGCGAAAAGGCTTGAAGCAAGCATGATTAGAAGCCTTCCTGTCTTACCAAGCCCACTGGAGTGCGAGACTAAGGTTTCCACCACCGGGTGCCCATTTATGCTTCTGCGAGCAGCTTTCTCGAAGAGACCACGATACTCTGTTTCAAGATCTGAATCCGACAGGGTTTTGAAAACTGAGCTTTCAAGGTTCAGGTTTTCAGGACAGTCTGCCAACCTCCCTATTAGCGTTAAGTCAACGGCCTCCGCCAGGTTTTCACCATCGTCTTTCCTCCTCCGGGTCAGTATGAGCGTGTAGACTAAGAGTTGTATCGAGCATGCGACATATGGTTTAAGCTTTAAAACAGGCATTAAAAAGAAAAGCGACCCGAAACCTATTACTAGAATCAAGTGTATTTTCCTCAACCCAGTAGGACACCTCTAATCCTACCAATCTTGTTGAAAAAGACCCTGAACACAATCATGCTCACGATGAGGAATGCTGAGAATAAGAATGCTGAAGCCTCCGGCGAAAACCCGGAGGCCAGTATCACCGGTGTTGGAACAAGAAACACGTAGAAGAAGAAAACGGAAACCATGGAGTTCAGCTTTAACGTGTACTCACGGTATTTCATCCTGGCTTTCGACTCAAGGATCCTGAAGAACATTAGCGTCTCCTCAGGGTCGACCACCCGCTTAGGAGTGTTTTGAACCACGTGGATAATCGTGTTCAGCAGATCCGGGTGTTCCCGGAGAACCGTGTTCAGCGATTTCTGAACGTCCGCGCCGTTCAGATTCTGTTCAAGACAATGGTGCAAGACCCTGGAAACCTCCTCATAGTTTTTGCTTGAAACGTCGAGAATAGTTCTGTAAAGATTGTTGTAGGCTGATTGCGCTATCATTATTTCAGCTATGATTGGAGTCGTCAACTCGTAAGCAGGCTTATCCTCATTGTTGAACATTTTCTTTAAAAGCCCTTGCAGGATCACTTTTGAAAACCTCCCGCAGCCTTTCCAAGCGTTTCCACATGGATTTTCTGAACAAGCCTTTTAACGGTGAAATTATCTGAAAAACGGTTCTCATCAACCACTCTTAAAATGTCTTCATACTCCTCGTAAAGATTTTTCTCATCGATATAGTTTAAGCAGGCTAGTTTCTCGAAAAACCTTGAGGCTTCTAGCCCAGGGTAGCAGCACAACTCATCCGTAGCGGTACGTCTTGAAAAAATTTCGGTGATGCTTGAATCCTCACTTATCCCGGCTATTTCCCCGATAAACCTTTTAACAAAATTATTCACCTCAATCCTCTTCATAACTATTATTAGATCAAGCTCTGAAACCAGTATGCTCGGGATGTTATAAACGTCTACAAGCCTTTTAACAAAGCCCCTGCTGGACGCGGCGTGCGCAGTATGCATTATCCTTAGGCCGGCTGAGACAGCGCGGAACATCGCCTTAACATGGCTCCCGGTTTGAACCTCCCCCAGAATAAGGTAGGAGGGAGTCCTGTGCAGACTCTTAACTATTTCAAACGTCTTAGTATCGCTTCTCCCCCTGCTTTCAAAAGGGTCCACAATGTATACTACTCTATGCTGGTCGAAAACCCTGGGAGGAAGGGTTTCAAGAGCATCCTCAATATGAACTATGCGCCACCATGAGGGAGCGAAGTAGCTTAGAAAGTTGAGGAGAGAGGTTTTCCCTGAGCTCGGCTCTCCTACAATAGAGATGTTAGCACGGTTAAGAATGGCGAAGATTAAGAATGCTGCAGCCTCAACTGAGAAATATCCTGATTCCAAAAGGTCCCTTAGGTGAAGCACGCTCGCCACGTGTTTTCGCATATCTAACACGCCTTCCCCCAGCGTTAGGGGAGGAATATCTATCGAAACCCTTGTCAAAACCCTGTTGAAGACGATAGCGGTTTTAATCGAGGGGTTGGAGTAATCCAGGTTCAGCCCAGACTCTCTCTTCACAAGGGACACGAGGCTTTCAAAATCCCTCTTTTTAAACACGAGGTTCGTGCTAAGCCTTCCGAAACGAGCATGGTCCACGTAAAGCCTCTCCCCAACATCGTCTAGGAAGAAACACTGCACACTGCTATCGTTCACCAACGGATATATTTTCGACAAGCCTATGGAAGAGTATGCAGCATGACTGACTATGGAGCTCGCCGGCTCCACTGCTTCCCTGCTTGTTAACACCTCTAGAAGCCTTAAGCCGGCTTTAAACCGGTGGCTAAAAATGTCTTTAAGCCTCCCGGTTCTGAGCATTCTACCCGAGTAGGCAAGGCGCAGAATTTTTGAAAGCTCCTTCTCAATCCAGAAGTAATCGTCTGACTTGAAGAAAACCCTGTAGGAACCTTTTTCAGCGTTTACACAGTATAACAGGTGCCCCACTACGTAGCTGTGTTCAGTCCCACTTGGCCCGTGAAAAAACTTTTCAAATCCTTGAGCACCGTGATCGGTGAAAAGTTCAGCGGGCGCGGGGAAACGCAGCAACAGCTTAGAGTATACGCTTCCATAAAAGGGTCTAATAGAAAGCATTCCTCGAGCACTATTCAAGTCGAGCCTGTTCTCCTCATATTCCTCCAAAAGCTTTTTGTAAAGCTCCTTCTTCTCCTTTTCAACCTTCCCGGATAAATCCTTCATCAGCTCAACATATTCCTCCCGGGCTTCGAGCAAACGGTCCTTGACGCGCACCAGTATTTTCTCCGGCTTAAAATACGTGAGCTTATGCATAATATCGCATATAAGCCAAGGGTCTGTCTCCGGGGGTTCCGAGTAGGATAGGAGCAGGGCCTTATCCCTACTGTTCCAAGCCCATTTTCTTTCAAAACCAGTATGGAGGAAACCTTGTTGAATACTGCTCATTTTGAAGCAACCCTTACGAATTCGCTCAGCTCACGATACTTCTTCTCAAGATTTAGAATCTTATTGTTCAACTTCCCTATGCTCACTTTCAAATCCTCTATCTCCTGAAGTATTGCGTTGACCAGCAGATCATCCTGGGAGATCATCTCCAAACCAGAGTAGTGAGGAAACGTATTTATCCTCCAATGCTAACTCGTTGGCGGTTATAAGGCTCGAGAAACTAGTATAACTTGAATTTAAAAATGAACGTAGAGGCCAGCCGGCTAAAGGGGAGGGGCGGCTATGAGTAGCCTGCTCGAGAAAACCCTAGTAATGCTGCTCTCCGCAATACTCCTTGGACTGGGCATAGCCTATTTATCGGAACGGGTGATACCCATGCTTAAGCAGATTTATGAAAGCGTGGTTAAATTGCTTGCCACCGGCTAGGGGTGAAACAGCCTGAACGAAATTCTCGAGGAACATTTGAAAGATGCCCTCTGGATGTCTTTAACACTCGCAGTGAGCTTTACACTGCTTCACGCGGCAAACAGTCTTAAAACGTTTTTCTTAAACAAGGTTTTTAACAGCATCCTGTTTTTAATAGGAGAATACGCTGATCTTTCAGCGGAGTACGGGGGAGAGTTCATCCTGACCATCCCTAGAATACCCTTGTTTAACTATTCAATCCTGCTTAAGGATGACGAATACACTGTACTGGTTCAGGGGACTCTGGTTCTCAACGGGACTTGGAAATACAGGTTTAACAGCATGTCTTTAGAGCCAGGTGGAACATACGCTGTGAGAACCAGCGGCAACGGGTTTGTTTTAACCAGGCGATGAGCGACAAGCTTCTGGATTTCATATCATCATCATTCCTAATTTTCCTGCTAGTATTAGAGCTGGCATTAGCCGTTTTGCTTACTTTAAGCAATGTTTCCGCATATATTGAGCTGGTTGGGCGAGTGTGAGGCAGAATGCAGTTTTTAGAAGGCGTTATTGCAATCACCCTCAGCACCCTCCTGCTAATACTGATAATAATTGTCTCGCAAAGCGTCAGAACCACGTTTGAAAAAATAGAAGCGGCGAGAATAGACTTGGCTTTAGAGAGCAGCCTAGCAGGGATTTCCCTTCAAAACCTGAGCAATGGTGAAGCCATGCTTAGCGAGGTCATAAGGATCCTGAACCAGAATGGGGTTGAGTGGAGCGAAATAGAACTTCAAAGCAGGAAGAATGGGGAAATAGCGGTGGAGAACAAGCAGGCTTCAAACAATCCTGGTGGACAGCAGGCTAGACGTGTTCAAATAATAAGAGTTAGCAGTGATGATATTGTGCGCATAGTGGTGAACATTGAAAAATGATTAAAACGTGGCTGATACCCATAGCCGCCTCCATGATCATCATGGTTTCACTGCTGATGGTGAACCTGATGGTTCTTTCCGGAAGCACCCTCCTAGCAGGCTTTTTTAAACAAAGGGTGAAGATCGTTTTAGCGGATTCCCTGTTAAACGATGCTTTCAACAGTGTGGAAAACATTGCGGAGGCATGTATGCATTCTTCTAAAGGCAATTTCTCCGAGTTTAAGAAAACCCTGGAGGAGGAGTTGGAACGCTTAACGGAGAATCTTTGTGATGAGGAGTTTTTCAGAGAATATGGAATACTCGTCCGGTTCAGCAGCAGTATTGAATATTACGATGAAGAGTGTTCAGTAGAGATCATAAGCAGGATTCATGTGAGTGACCCGGAAGGATTCTTCTCGTTCGAACGTGTTTACAAAACGGTTAAACGGCAGGATTCTACGGTGTATAATGGTTTAACAGGTTGAGAAGCCTTTCCGAAAAACTCTTCATACGTTTCTCTAACGCTGTACTCAGCATACCCCACGTATCCTGCTAGCTCCCTCTGAGTCACAGGGTTTTTAATCTTTAACACGGCTGCAGCCTCCTTGGATGCCGCGTAGATAGCTGCCGCCAAACATATCATTGGGTTTTTGCCGTGAAAATAATAATGTTTGGATTTTAAATCGTTGAAAAGCCTAATCGACATTAATCTGAGAATGCTTAGAAACGCTTCTTTCTCGCCAAGCGTCTGAAGCTTGCGGTTGTTCGTCATCATCAGCGATATTATTTCATTGACTGTTTTACCCATATCGTATTTTGCCTCAGCAATCCCAATCTCCCTCGCGACGGAAATCACGTTGAACAGGTCTCTCGGCCTTATTTTAAAACCTATGCTCCGCAGATACTCTTGGATCTTCTTATAATGAGGAACAATGTTTAAATCGCATGATCTCGCTGCGCTGACTACAGAGTACGTTGCAACCGCCGCTAGATTGTTCTTTCTGCTTTTAGAATTATGCAGCAGAGCTAAACCAACACTATGGGAGAACTGTCTTATTGAAGGCCCCAAGTGGAAATTGCTACAGATCTTGTCTATCATCCATTTCAGCTCGTTCTCCTTTCTAGTGGCGGAGTAGAAAATGTTCTTCTGCATCCTGGAGATGCCGTTTTTAAAGCCGTGTTCCGCAATCAGGCTCCCGTAGCAGGAGTCACTCTGGACAGTTTGACCCTGATCGTAGGATGCAACATACTTATCGAAGAAGTCGACCACTAGGCCGCACTTGCTGCAGACAAGCTCGTTCCCCGAGTTCACCAGCTGGGAGTTGCAATCGGGGCATTTGACGGGAGTGATTGGCGGAACAGTTTCCTGCTTCATTTCTATAAAGACGGGTTGCAGAACAATAAAAGTAGCCATGAAAAAAAGCTATGATTTAGAATAAGTCTTTTACTCCAGAAAGTATTAAAAACAGGGAGTGTACTGTAAAAGTGATGCTGAAATGATGAGAACAGGGTTCACGACAGAGGTTAATCGTTTGATAGGCAAGAAAGTTGCTGTGGTCACTCAGGGTGGTGAAGAGATGCTAGGCGTCTTAGCTTCACTGGACATTGATACTTTTTCAGTTGTTTTGAACGACGTGGAGTTGAAAGGAGGTAGGAAGATTCCTAAGGCAATACTTAACGGGAACGATGTTAAGAGAATAGAAGTGAGAACCGCGATACTGGATTTGAGAAAACTTGCTGAAAGAATAGAAAGAGTCTTCCCCAAGATGGTTCAGTATAATGAGGAAGCAGGCGTCATAATAGTTATGAACAGAATAAGGGTTACTGAAAACGGTGTTATAGAAGGAAGCGGGCTTGCAGCCGAGAAGGTGAGTGAAATATATAACGATTTCATTAAAGAGAGTTCTGTGGAGAAGGAATAGGTTCCTCCAGCTAAGACTCTGAAAAATATTTTTTAAGGAAGCTTAGGACACTATTGTGAGCCGTTTTGGCAGCAGCAAGGTCGGGGCTCTCCCCATTAGTTTCTACGAGGATGCATGCACTATCCAAGCCATGCAGGCTTGCAAGCCCAGGTATTAGACCAGCAGCTCCCACGACAGTCCCCCTTAAAGGCAAGAACCCGAGAGAGGCTCCGAGCATCGAAATCCTCCAGCTGGTTGAAGAAACATATACTCTCCTTTTTTCACCAACCCGGGTTATAGCATACCCGCCGATACCGATGATGATTCTGACTCCCGAGGCTTCCGCAACATCCACCAGCCTCCTAGCCAGCTCATACTGGCTAAACTGATTAGTGGGCTGAGAAACCCCTCTGACTACAATAACACCCTTCAACTCCCCCGTGCGAATTCTGCTGACAGTTATTTTCGGAGGGGTTATCAAACCCTCTCGAGAAGTAACCGACACGTATAGGAGTGGCTCAGGGTAAAGCTCCCGCAGCGGAATATTTTCAGTCGCCGACTCTATGAAAAGCTCTCCCGTCAAGGAGCCCACCAGCCCGATGCCTGGTAGACATATAAGCATGCAGTCCGCAGTCCAAGCCTCTTTTCTAAGAATCTTCTCCAGCAAACCTCAGCTCTCCGTTAGGAAAGCCAGCTCCTTATTAAAACTTTTAGGAGGATTTGCGCACAGGCGGAGCATAACAGAGAGTCGCGTTTTCCGCTCCGAGACCTATACAGCAGTTTGCTCTCAACACGGGAAAACTCGGCATGCAGCTGCTTCCTCAGAAGAGCATGGTAATACGTATTCTTTTAGCTTCGTCTCAACGAACCCATGCAGCAGCTATTGCCTTCAACCCGGTGCAATCGCATCGTTCTGGGGCTCTACGAAGAAAACAGCGTATTTGTAATACCATGTGCCGTTCGGCCAGAAACATTTACTTCTGGTCAAGACGAGTACGAAGCTGTGCCATTCAGGGGCCGTAATCACGGAGCCTTTGTGAATCGCGTAGGAGAAGATAACGTTGTAGGATAAGGGATTCATATAAACCATGTAGATACCTTTGTAACCATCCGTACGCATCTTTTTGACGAGCGTTTCAGAGAAATTGACACATGTGAAGCTCTCGTTGTAGGTGAGCCCGTCAGTACCATCGTTTCCTAGCCAGTTCCGGAGCTCCTCGAAGCTTCCGAAGAATTTTCCGGCTTCCTCCTTCTCAATCATCAGAGTAAAATTGGTGGAAAGAGACTCGTATTTCCTCTCAAGTTCAGCGAGAAGACTTAGTTTACCCTCCAAAGTATTTATCGTCACACGCTGGTTTTCAACAACCCACCTGAGCCTACTGTTCTCCGCAAACAGGAAGGTTGAGTAAACCAGCAATGCTGTGAAGAGTACAACCCCTATCATCCTCCCCCTTTCTTTCAACCCTGAGAAAATCTCAGCCTCATAGGCTTAAAAACCTTAGGTGATTCCCTCATGTTTTCAGACGGGGAAGAGATTGCTCTATGAGCACGCGCGTGAGTTAGAACCCTGGTGAGCATTCTTAGAGAACCCGGCGTGCGGCAACGTGATAAAGCAGGGAACCAGAAGTATGAGACTTCAGGAACAGGATAATAGTAGAGGTTGGAATTCATACCACGGAGAGCTTAAAACTTTAAATAAAAGACCCGGAAGAAAGCGGTGAAGAGGATTAAAAAATGATTATAAGATTTCTCGGCGGAGTGCGTGAAGTAGGGAGGTCCGCTATTTACCTGGCGGGTAGGGAGAAACGCCTCCTCCTAGACGCGGGAGTAATGCTCTCCGGGAGGCAGGTTAAATACCCTATGCACATCCCGCCCAGAGAAGTAGACAGCATAATCATAACGCACGCTCACCTGGATCACGTCGGAGCCGCGCCCATATTTTTCATAAGCGGGGAGAGAGAAGCATTCCTAACCAGTTTAACAGCGCCACTGGCTAAACTAATACTGCTGGACTTCATCAGAGTATCTAAGGAAACTGTTCCGTTTGAAATTCCTGAAGTAGACAGGCTTGTAAGCAGGTCGAGAAAGCTTGGTTACCAGGAGGAGTTCTCCCGAAACGGTTTCAAGCTCACCTTCATGTCAGCAGGCCATACTCCAGGAGGAGGACAGGTGCTGCTCGAGCTTGACGGGAAGAGGATACTTTACACAGGAGACATTAACACGATTGAAACAACCCTGCTTAAAGGTGCTTATACTGATTATCCTCCGGTTGACGTAGCGATAGTTGAAAGCACTTACGCGAACAAGAATCACCAGCCTAGGGAGGAGGTTGAGAAGAAGTTCGTCAGAAAGCTTGGGGAAACTGTTGAAAGAGGCGGCATAGCGCTCGTCCCAGCCTTCGGACTGGGGAGGTCTCAGGAAGTGATAACGATACTTGCTAAACACGGTTTCCCCCACAACGTCTATTACGACGGCATGGCTAGGACTGTTACGGAAATACTGTTCGATTTCCCAGAGTGGCTCTCATACCCTGATCTTCTCGAGAAAGCAGCTAGACAAGTAACGTGGATAACCACGCAGAGGCAGAGAGAGGAGGCTTTAAAGAGGCCTGGCGTTATCGTCACGCCAGCCGGGATGCTTCAAGGAGGCCCAGTCAACTACTATCTTAAGGAGGTTGGGAAATCAGGCAGGAACCTAATAGCCTTCGTCAGTTATCAGGTTGAAGGAACTCCCGGGAGGCTTCTCTTAGAGAAGAAGATAGTGACGGTTGACGGGAAGCTGTCTAAAGTCAAGGCTGAAGTGAAGCATTTCGAGCTCTCCTCGCACAGCGGGAAGAACCAGCTTGAAGAACTAATAGGCAAGATTAAGGCTGAGAAAACCTTCACGGTCCACGGTGATTCAGATAACTGTGAGAAACTGGCGGAATACGCTAGAAACCGCCTTGGGCTAGACGCAGTAGCCCCGGAGCTTGGAGAAACCTACACTGTTTAACAGTTAAACCGAATCGGAGAAAATGGGCCGGGCCGGATTTCCGATTAACTCCTTTTTTCGAACCGGCGACCTCCGCTGTGTGAGAGCGGCGTCCTAACCATCTGAACGACCGGCCCGTTTAAAAAATCAAAGCCTCTTTTATATTCTTTTCTATCCAAACCCTATTTCTTAGCTCTCCTCTCAGTTCTTTTCAGCCTAAGGTTCTTACTGCGGCATTTCCTACACTTCTTCGCGTTAATAGCATTCCTAGCGCCGCAGTCTCTGCATACCATGAACCGCAGCCTCCGTTTCTTAACGATCTCGATCAACACTGGGTCGCTTATCTTCATGCTGTCAAACCATGCTTCAAAACAGTATTTAAAAGGTTTACTCAGCGTTCGCAGAGAGGGAAGATTTAAAAAGAGTTTAACAGCCCTCAAGACATACATGAAAATACCTTTCTGCGATTTCTGCGTGAAAAGCGGAATCCTATGCCAGAAATGCAGAGAGCTTATTGACAGTGGCAGGAATAATAATCTGGATTTAACACTATCCAGGATCCTGCTTGAGGAAGCCGGCAGGGTCCGTGAGCTGGAAAAAATAGAGTTTAAGAAGGCCTATGTCGAAGATGGTTTCCTACTTATTTTAAGCAATAATGACGGGGTTAGGATTCTCAGGGAAAGGAAGGATATTGCTGAAAGAATCATGAGGGAGGCTGGCGTTGAGAAAATAACCGTTGTGGATTACAGGAAAGACCAGAAGAGGAAGCTCGGGGAACTCGTGTACCCGTTTAGAATAATCAGCTTAAGCAAGGTGTGGCTTCCAGGCAACATTACCGAGTTTAAAATCATGATTGAGGGAAGAGAACTTGATGAGAAGCATGTTCAGAAGCTTGAGAAGCTTGCTAAAAAACTAGGTATTAACGTGAGGATTCAAACCCCCTGAAGATGATGGAGAATGTTTGGAGACAGGAGAAGAAGCGTCGACATAACGCTTGAAGACGAGGGGAAGACGGTTAGAGTCTACGGGTGGGCGCTTGACAGAAGAGACCTCGGCGGAGTCAAGTTTATAGTTCTAGCCGACCGTTGGGGCAGGATACAAATAACGTGGGTCAGGGGCAGGTCAGACCCTAGTGTTGAGAACACGCTTGACAAAATAAAGCTTAACGACGTGATAGAGGTATGTGGAAGAGTAAGGAGGACACCGCAGGCTCCCAAGGGGCTTGAAATAGATCCTGTTGAAATAAGGATTTTAAATGCCTCTGAACACCCTCTGCCACTGGACCCTACTGACAGGATTAAAAGCAGTCTCGACGTCAGGCTGGACGCGCGGCCCCTGGATGTTTTCAGACCGAGAGTCAGAAGCATCTTCATAATTAAGAGCGCCCTCCTTGAGGTTCTAAGAGACTTCTTCCATGAAAACGATTTCGTCGAGATAATTACTCCCAGGATAATAGCCTCTGCAACCGAGGGTGGAGCCGCCCTCTTCCCCCTGCCCTACTTCGACAAGATAGCCTACCTTGCACAGAGCCCCCAGCTTTTCAAGGAGCAGATGGTAATAGGCTTTGAAAGAGTTTTTGAAATAGGCCCGTTTTTCAGGGCTGAGCCCTTCAACACAACCAAGCACCTGAACGAGTTTACCTCAGTAGATATTGAAGTTGCTTTCGCAGACATGGAGGACGTTATGATCATCTGCGAGAAAATGATAAAGTATGTTCACGATAAGATTGTTGAGAAATGCAGGGACGAGTTTGACAACCTGGGTTTGAAAATAAGAGCCCCGGAGATCCCGCTGAAAAGATATAGGTACGACGAGATTATTTCCATGCTTAACGAGAAGGGGGTTCGAGTCAGTTTCGGGGATGATGTGGGGAGCGAGGAGCTTAGGAGCCTTGAGGAGCTTAGGGAGGAGTATTACTTCATAACACACTGGCCGAGCAAGATCAAGCCTTTCTACATAAAGGTTAACGAGGACGGTACTTCACAATCCTTCGACCTGAACTACGGCCCGTTGGAGCTGGGTTCCGGCGGAACCAGGGAGGAGAACAGGGAGAAGCTTGTAAACCAGTTGATAGTGAAAAACCTGAATCCCAGCGATTTCTCATACCATTTGAAGGCTTTTGGATACGGCATGCCTCCCCACGCAGGATGGGCAATAGGTCTTGAAAGACTGTTAATGAGCATCCTTAGGCTTGACAACATTAGGGAGGCAACACTATACCCTAGGGACAGGTTCAGGCTGGAACCCTAGCCCTCTTCACCGTAGGCTTCTTCCTCAACATCAGTTATGCCGTCCTCAGTGATTTTGAAAAGGCATTCTCCCTCAGGCCTGTCTAGGCTAACTATCAGGCGGGCGACCCTTAAACCTTGTTCACCCCTAGCCTTGCGCAGGTATATTCTGGTGTGGCTCCTGTGTGCAAGAATATGGCCGCCAACAGGGTAGGCCCCCATGCCGAAGATCTCATCCGGCTTAGCCATAACCTGGTTGGTGACAACGATGACAAGGTTGAAAGCCTTTGAAAGGCGTTCAAGCCTGTGGAGATGAGCATTCAGCTTCTGCTGCCTTTTAACAAGGCTCTCCCTGCCCAAGTACTCGCTTCTGAAGTGGGTCGTCAGCGAATCCACTATGACGAGCTTCACCCTCTTACTCTTTACGACTTCATCCAGTCGCTCAGCTATAAGTATCTGGTGATCCGAGTTAAAGGCTTCCGCTACAGTAATGTTTTCAACAGTCTTAATCGGGTCCAGCTTCAAATACTTAGCCATTGCAACAATGCGCTCAGGCCTAAAGCTGTTTTCAGTATCTATGTAGACAACGTTTCCGTTTAAACCACCTCTCTCAACAGGGAGCTGAACATTAACGGCAAGCTGATGGCTTATCTGAGACTTCCCAGTCCCGTACTCCCCGAAGAACTCGGTTATCGTCATCGTCTCCAACCCTCCTCCTAGAAGAGCGTCAAGCTTCTTGCTCCCCGTAGTAAGCTTCTGAATGTGCTCCCGCTGCTTCAGAATGTCTAGGGCTGAGACGAACTTAACCTCAATGCTGCTTCTCGCCAAGGATATTATCTTGGCGGCAGTCTTATCGGGAATACCCCCGGCCACAAGCTCGTTTACAGTAGCCGTCGCCAGTGCCTCAACAGTAGTGTAGCCGAGCTCCTTCAGCTTAGCAGCGGTGGAGGGACCTATGCCAGGAATATCCTCTATTGATTCGAAAACCTCCACTCCTTTAGATTCCTCCTCGCCCTCTTCTCCAGCCTTCCTCCTAACCATGATTTTTTCCTTCTGTTCGAACAAATAGGTTCTCGGAAGGATGCTTATAAATGTGAGTCCGCTCCCCCGAAGGATTTTCAAGCTTATAACTCCAATATAGTGGAGACTTCAGATGGCTGGCGACTACCGGGGGGAGGTCCGCAGGCTATACGACACCATATCTGAAGAGTTTAACAAGACGAGGGTTAAACCAGACCCTCTCCTTGAAACCCTAGTTGAAAGGAGCTTTCAGAGAGGAGCCGCGTTAATACTTGACAACGGTTGTGGAAACTGCAGGAACCTCAAGGCTTTTACCCGGGGCACTATAGTTGCAGGAGACTTTTCGAGAAACATGCTTAAACAATGTTTGAAAAACATTTCAGGAAGGGAGGTTCACTATGTGCAGTACGAGTTGACACGCCTGCCTTTCAGGAATAGTGTTTTCGACAGCATAGTGTGTATTTCAGCAATACACCATTTGAGGAAGAGGGATTCTGAGAAGGCTCTCGTAGAGATGGGAAGGGTTCTGAGGAACACGGGCTGGATGCTTGTCTCCTCATGGTCCGTAAAGATGGTTAGGGACGAGAAGTTTCTACGCAGGGCTAGGAAGATCAGTGGGAACTATTTCATGGTGAGCTGGGGACCGCATAGAAGGTTCTACTTCCTCATGGATGCGAAAACCCTCGGCTCAATATGCAGGAAAGCCGGTTTCAAGGACGCGAACATTCTGGAATACGGGATGAACAATTACAGCCTGGTGGACAGGAGGACCTGGGGAGGCAAGCCTCAGCCATAGGGAATAAAACTTTTAAACCATCCCACCCACTAACTCTCATACCCGCGGCGCTGGTCTAGCCTGGTTAGGACACCAGCCTTCCAAGCTGGGAATCCCGGGTTCAAATCCCGGGCGCCGCATAAACCTGTTTTTTCAGCATTGTTTCCAGAGGCAGGCTGAGAGAGGTTATTGCAACTCATAACCTGGTTATTGTTATCCATAGCCTGGAGGACCTGTTTAAACAAGGTCGCGGACCAAGGATTATTAAGCAAAGCTGGCAGGTCTCGAGTTTCAAAAACCTTAAGCTTCCTCCGAATGCAGAACCGGATATACTTTTGTTGGCCGGGTTTCATTAACCGCGCGCTTGTTAAATAGTCGATCTCCGCATTGCTTAACATTTTTCAGCCTCCTCCTTCTTGGATTCAAGGCGTTTCAACACCTCCTCTCCGGCGCGCCATGTTTCAAACAATTGGTCTGAGGTTTTAACCATCAATTCTCCCCAATCTAAAGCGGCGATTCTGAAGCGTTTCCTCAGGACGTCCCTCGGTTCTTTTCCAGTCGCAAACGCGGTTAGGAGAACGGATCCAAGGACGGATTTAATCAAGACGAAGCTAAGTTCTGAGGACCGGAGTAATGCTATGCTGGCGGCGACATAGTAAGGCGATGTTTTATCAACCATGCGGCTGAAGAAATCGCCTTTCTCCTTCGATGTCTTCAGGTCTTCCAACAGGCCGGCTTTCCTGGCAACGTCGAGAAGAAACAGGACCCAGAATCTAGCCGGATCCTTCTGTAACTTCTTAACTTCCCCATCGAGAAACATAAATCTAAACGCTTTCTCTCTTTGTTTCATCGTCTCGAGATCATGTAATAGTTTCTCATCCGGCATATGTTGC
>CAZWPT010000040.1:0-40243 GCA_964635675.1 uncultured Nitrososphaerota archaeon
CATGATCGCTACTCCAACTAACATAATGTAGATGTTTGTTGCTAGGTGAAAACCAGGGTGGAACCAGTAGAGCAGTGAGGTGAAAAGAGCGAAGACTCCGCATGCGTAAAACACTCTTTGCAGGCCGCTTCTCGGAGAAAATGCGAGTTCGACGAACAATATTGAAAATGGGACTAAAAGTATGAAAAAGAACAAGGTGGACGAGATGATTTCAAAAATCAGACCCTTTGTAAACTCATAGGCGTTTATTTCGCTCTGCCATGCCGCGTAGATGGCGTAGATTGTTCGCGAATAATTGAATCCGCCGCTCTTAGAGTAACATTTTGAAACCTCTCCCAGCAGGTTAACGGCATTATTGGAGAATTCTAGAGCAGGGGCGCTCATTGCCAAGTAACGCGACGCCACGTCAAGCCTATATTTATTCAATAGATGGAAATCGGTGACTAGCCTAATGGGTGTGGCCAGAATCGTGAGAGTCTCACCATGTTTTACGGAGAACCCTCCTCCCTCAGAGTTTCCTTCAGCAATCCCTGTCAAAACTCCCTGGGGAGAAGGTATGCCTGGACTGTAGATTATAACCTCGATAGGCACATCTTCAGGAATGAATATCATATGGATGTCTTCACCCTCAATAAAGCTGTCACGAGCATAACCGTAAGAGGTAGGAGGAGTATGGCCTCGTGAATCCAGTATGGAGGTTTTCCCGAGCTGGTTCACCGGTGGAATAAGGTTGAATAAGATTATGGACCCGCATGGGAAGACAGGAAAATAGCGGGGAGCTTCTAAGGATCCGATGCGCTCACTATTAACTTGGAACGAGATTGGATATACGTCAGATCTTTGTTGCCAGAGCTCCGGAGCATAGATAATATTTCCATCCTCGTCGAGGACGAATGCCTCAACCGTAACGCTAGGAACGGCGACTTCGGCCACACCCACACCCAACTGTTGCGCACCCGTGTACGTCGTCTCCGCAGGCAACCCGTGGACAACGAACACACCTTTCTCGTCTGCCCTGCATAAAGAATAGAAGCGTGGAGAATACCCGCCATCGCCGTAAGATAGGCGAATCGAAACCAGCGCGTAAGGCACAGCCTCAAACCACCCTTTCGTGTAATTATATACTACAATCTTCCCTGTCAACGTGACGAAACCACCCGCGTTCGGTTGCAACGCGTACCGAGTGGGGCCGATTCCTTTATTCCCAATACTAGGGCCGTTTATCAGGCTTGATGCAAGAGCAGCAGCGAACATAGCCTGCTTCCTAACATTTTCAACCCTCCTTTCAAAGCCTAGCGTATTCTCATAGGTGTCTGAAGGCGTGGAACAGAGTGTCCTGAAGGAATTTGCCGTAGCTATCGTTATGCCGACTCCTCCGGCAACGACGTAGGGTTCATGGTCAAAAACCAGGTCAGTCGGCAAGTAGCTCCTCCACTCCCTCACGCGTAAACCATCCTCAACACTTATATTGAGGCCCAAATTCTCAAGGATATTCTTCACCTCGGATCGTGAACCGAATAACCTGTCTCTAAGCCACGTGTACCTTAGGAGCGAAGCCTCAAAGTAATAATTGTACCCGCAGAAAAACACTCCTACGTCACTGGTGTCTGAAGCCAGGTCTAAGTTTATCCAAATGCTAATCCTCCTGCTTATTTCATTGAAATGACGCTCAACAAACTCTCGCGCCCCCTTTAACCCTCCGTAATGAGAGCCTATAGCTAGAAACCATATGGTTCTCTCCGGAGGATTATCCTTGAAGTAGGAAGCCATCTCCATGAGTGTTGCAATGCCTATTGCATCATCTGCCCCTGGAGCTCTCCCAACCACGTATGATTGTGAATCATAGTATGCGCTTAAAACTACAACCTCCTCGCTTCTGCCAGGTATAACGCCCAAAATATTCCAAGCCGGCTCTTCCTCCCATGAAGCATCAAGTCTGATTTTCACCCTAACTTCCCCCATGGATAAGAGATTGAACAAAAGCTGAGCGTCCTTCCTTGAAACTATGAGGCGAGGGATATTCAACGGGACACCTAGGTAATTCACCCCTCCCCTGAGCACTAGTTGAGGCGCGTCTGGAAGTCTAGCATTTAATGAACTCTGCACCCCATTATAAATTTCAGGTTCAACAAATATTATGGCTTTGGCGCCAAACATCACTGTACGAATCCAGTTTCCATTGTTTTCATAGTCTAAAAGCACTATCGTGCCGTTAAGGTCCTTCCCGTCAAGCTCCGACAAAGATGCTTTTCCCACGTAGAGCAGTCTTCCCTCAACACCGCTTGGAGGAGTCATTCCGGGGTTCAAACCCATAGGATACATCACTGAAACATCTTCGAGAACAGACTCGATAGGCGATACGACTTGAATCACTGCATCGTGAACAATAGGGACAAGGACCGTAAAGTTTTCAAAGAAACCGTGAGGACCAGGCTTAAGACCATTGTTTACAAAGTTTCCATAGATATACTTAGCCGCAGCCTCATAGCCAGGGTAGCCAGGCGTCCTGCATTGAAGGCTAGAAAGATATTTCACATGTTCCCGTATTTCTTCGACGTTTATGGTTTTTGCGATCTCGAGATGCCTGAAAGCTTGCAGTCCTCCTTCTGGAGAAGCAGCATTTATGTTGATTTGCAAGAACAGGAGCAATAGGGTCAGAAAAAGAATCCGTCTTCCTAGTGCTGCTTTAAACAAGCCTTTTATCAAAGAGAAATCACCCTATTCAACCTTATTCCAAATATTGTTGATGAGGATGAGAAAAAGAACGGGTTCAGCTTCAACCCGGAACGCTGGGAGTCCATTCTATCCCCGCTTGTGCAACAGGCAGGAATATGTCAGTTATTATAGAGACTATGAATGCACCTAGAAATATGCCTATGGCTAGCGGAACGCCGTTTTCCTCATAGAGTTTTGAACCGCCTATTCTAAACGTCAGGAACTTCAGAACCCATGCGACGAGAAGGTATCCCCAAAGCCAGTGCGCTGGTTGACACAGGCCTATGATGAGACCGACAGGGTTTAACGGAAACCTGGCAAAGGCAACCCTAGCCCAAAGAAGAACCCCTGCAAGGAAGAACCCGGCGGCCCAGTTTGCGAGCTCGAGGGATAGCAGGTCCTTGTTCCAGTTGAACCAAGAACAGCCTTGAGCTTGGTTAAAGGCAGCGTTAAAGATGGCCTCTTGGCTCCACCATGCTGGGCTGACCCACTGGCTGTACATGGTGCCGCCATACCCGAAACCCCTGTCAATCCCTATCATGTACGTGAAAACTAGCCATAATGGGAGACATATGAGAACAGCCAACACCATGGCTACAATAGTCGATAACGCCATCGCCTTATTATGAGCTTTAGTCAAAGCTGCCAACTTGAAGGCCTCAAGCTGAGCGCTTTGAGGCGTTCCGGCACCACCCCAATACCAAGTGTAGTGCCCCGTCACTATATATCCCATGTTCCACGCCGTATAGGCGCCGGGTCCATAGGCTGCCTGGGAAGCCGCTGAGGCTTGAGCTCCCACGAGCGAGTAGAGTCCTGCCTGCGAAAGCAGAGTGGCTAGAACCTCTTGGGATTCCCAGGGAATATCTCCCTTCGCTATGCTTTCCCCTCGGATTCGCGATGTTGCAATGTACTGCAGACAAGTATACACTATAATTATCCCTGCAGCCCAGACGGGGATGTAGACGGCAACCATAAGCACTATGAGCAGTATTGTGGAAACGATGAAAGCCAGCCAAAGAGTCCTATATGAGAAGGGCTCGTTAGACTCATCCAGCACTTTTTTCCCAAATGCATTCTTCAGCGTAGACGCGATGTATTTTCTTGCATAGATAAGAAGCCACAGACCCAAACCTATCGTTGCGCCCCATCCGATCATTCCGCCAGAGATGGGTGCTATCGCGCCTGACGCCATGTTGTGCCATGCTCCTCCAGAGCTTCCCCAAGGTGCTTGTAGCGTTGCATATCCGGCCCAAGCAGATAGCGCTGGAATTATGTCTGCAAATATAAACCAAGAAACCATTGCGGTGAAGAGGACGTCCAACGGAGCTAGATACCATAGGCTCAGTTGCGACGGGGAAACGCTGAAAACCAGCTTGAATTAGGCAGCGCTACCTCCAGAGCCTCAATATGGTAGGTCTGCCAGAGGTTCCACCCTCTTCCAGGCGACAAAGCATCGATAAGGTTCCCGAGCATCAGCAGGAAGCCTATGATTATACCTATAAGGATCTTTTTTACGCGTGGCTTAGCGGTTAAACCCATACCTAAATTGATCAGCTCAGTAGTGATGTTCAAATATGGGAACGGAAGCTTTTCCACGTCTATCCACAGTTTTCGGAGAATCATGCCCATGGAAACCATGAAGACCACTAGAGCCAACGTGAATAAGATCCAGTAGCCCAATGCAGGTGCCCAAGCTGCCCAAGGAACGGGAACCCCTCCGGTGAAAGCAGCGAGAGCCGCCTCCGTCTCCTTTACTCCGAACAGGGGACTCATTTCGAGTGCTCCAGGTATAGTGGAAACCCAATACCCCATGTACCACCATTGTTTTTCCCACGCAGTATTGAAAATAGATATGGAAAATGGTACTGCTGCGGACCAGGCGAAGCCGAGGCTCACGGTTACCATGGCGAAAACAACCGCGTATTCATCCGCCCTGAGCCTCAGAGAACTAAGAAAATAGCCGATTATTGCCAGCACAAATAGGACTAAGAATGCTCCTGCATTCATGCCCCAAAGGGTCAGGTTGACGTTGGTCCAGTCGATTGAAAGCTGTATCAGCATCATCACTATTGAGACTACTAGGCCGAGTATGAATCCTCTCGATTTCAAAAATTTACTGAGGAGGAATTCCTTTTCCTCGCTCATTTTTACTCCCCATTTTTATGATTGAAAAACTCATATTTAAGCTTTTTTAATATAACATGAGCGCGCTGGTTTCAGACATTCTTCATAAATACGCTAATCCTTTCTAACAAGAAGCAGTAATGCCAATAGGAATTCCAAGATTGAAACAGCTGTTAAACTGATTATGCTTAGAACGCTTGAGGCAGCAAGCAGCAAAGTCATAAAGTATACTATAATCGGAATCGCTGCAATTATGAAGCCGAGTATCAGAGGGAGAATATAGGCGTGGAATCTCAAGTATATGTTTCCAGACGGAATAGCCTGTCCAAACGTTCTTGAAAGAAGGAGGGTCTCAACCATTATTGAAGCGACGACTGAGAACGTGGAAATTCCTCCGAGAAGAGCGAGCGCGCTTACGAGACCTGGTGCTCTTATCATAGTTATCAACAACAGTACTAGAATAGAGGTTGAATACACGGCCGTAGACAGGATTGTTTTAGCAAGGATTAGCGTCCTTCTTCTTAAAGGCAGGCTTCCAACGTAAGAATAAGCCGTGCTCTCCATGTTTAAAAGCACAGGGGGGAGCAACAACACCATCAGCAGAGAAGTCGTGAATAAGAGTAGGAGCTGGAAGGGCAAGAATTCGGTGTAAACCCAGCTTGCATCCGAGTATAGGGAGCTTAATGAAAAGCTTAAAATTATGATTTGTAAAACAGGCATTATAAGCACGCTGAAGTACGAGGGGGATCTTGAAGCCATCCTAAGATCCTTTTTAACGATTCCGAGCCATGGTGGTCCAGGATTTATGGAAACCTCTTTGACCTCTGTCCTACTGCCTGCGGCGAGGCTTCCAAAGCCTATTCCCGCCACCCTTTTGATAAGCCATTTGAAGGAATACGCTGCTAACGCGAAATAGATGAGGAAGGAGCCTACTGATAAGGCTGCTATCCCAGGGTCATCGATGTTGAGGAAAGTGGTTAGTGAAGCCAGGAATCCGAGCGAAAACGGATATAGCAATCTAAGCAGGTATGAGAGGCTTTGAGTAAGGGTTTTCATCAGGTTAACCATCTGCATCGCGAAACTCGTAACCATGTACATGAGAAACATCGGGATAACCCAGATCAGCATGTAGAAGAGTCTCATGAGCATCCTCCATGCCGACCCTCCGCCTCCCCTAACCACTTTAGAATAGAATGAGAGTGCCAGGAAAACAGCTATTGCCAATGCGAAAACCTCTGTAATCAAAATGCTCAGAAGAACTGTTAAAGAACCCGGGATAGAGCCGTATGAAAACCCGTAGGCTATGGGGATGATTAAGAGCGCCGCTATCAACGGGATGTCGAAAATCCTTACGAAACACATTAGGAGGACTCTGGAAACATCCCTGCTTGAAACCGGGAGGGGGGTGAGAAACTCTGCAACCCTAGAGGAGACGAAGGACGTTGCAACCTGCAGCCCCATGAAAACCATCATGAATAGAACTATGCTGAGCATGGATGAAACACCGCATACGGCAGCCAGCTCCCTATCCATCTCAAGTAGAACGCCAGAGAAGAACGTAAAAACCCCAATGAAACCGATGAAGAAAGCCATTATGATTTTGCTAAACATAGAGTTCACCTCAGCACTCCTGACGAGTGTCACAATGTTCTTTTCAGCATCTCCCCCTTGGGGCAGTGTCCCGCCTGCGCGCAGGGAGAAGTAAGACTGGAAAACAATCTCCCTGTAAACCTTCCTCGACAGCCTCCATAGTTCAGACGCATTCATTAACCCTATGCCTCTATAGGTTAACTTTTTCGCCATATGTTAAACTTTTCCCTATTCCAAGTCCTACCTACGCTTCCTGAAGAACACTAGGCCGTCCTTTTCGCAGACATATTCGAAGCCTGCCTCGAGAAGGCTTTTAATCTCCTAAGCGACTCTGACTGTGAACACATCGTTACTGCTGTTCTCGAACAGCCCCCTCTAGATATAGATGTAGCTTTGCGTGGTGTGAATCTGGCGCGCGAGCAATAGGTTGTCGGAAAGACCCTCTTATTCTTCTTATCAGGCTCTTCAGCATTCCAATGAGCTTCTCGCCGACCTTGAACCTCCTCGGCTTCCCGTGTTTCTCAGACTCATTTGACACCAGAATCTTCCTCTCAAGGTCTATGTCGGTCCAGCGGAGCCTTAATGCCTTTCCAATCCTCATTGCGGTCTCCTTGATAAGCTGGAGCATGTAGGAGGTCTGGGCCCGCGCCGGCGATTAAGGCATCAACCTCTTTCTCAGATGGGGTGAAGGGTATTTTGCGAACAGATCTGACATCAGGGGGCTGCCAGGTAGGCCTCTATTCCTTCGGCTGCCTCGACCTTGGCTTTTGGCCTGATTAATGCCAGATTTTTGTAGAATGATTGAAATAGAGGTATTCGGGCCCATGGATCCGTTTGATGTATGGTCCTGAGCCGACGGCACGGGGAGACTGGACATTGTTGCCGCTTAAGACAGCGCTCCCTTTTAGTGTACATGAAAAACTTTAAAAACTAATGCGCGGAATTAAAATAAAAATATGCTTATTCATAGCAGCCTCAAGCCGAGGCATTCGAATATGAGGCATTTGAACATGGAGAAAGGGAGCTGGAATGGTTAAAAACAGAAACATCTTTAAACTCGCCTCGGCTTCGATATTTTTACTGTTTCTACTTTCAACATTTGATTTAAAATTTTATGAAACAGTTGCAAATACGGCATTAGGGGAACTAATACTGGAGGAGGAAGTTACAGATGATTTGCAAGACCTTATTTTAATCTATACGGGTCAAACTGCTTCAATGGAAACCTATGTTCCTCATTCCGACATAGTTGAGGCAACCTTATCCGTCTATCCAGAATGGCTTAGGTTCACATTAAAACTTGCAGGCCCGATTCCTGAGAAACCAATGGTTTTCACGAGCTTCACAGTAGGTGTTGACAAGGATGAAAGGCTTGAGAACAATTGCCCCAGTATTCCGTTCGACGGGGTTGACACGGTATACTCAGTAGTTTACAATCTGGAGGAAGAACGTTGGAAATTAGAGATGGCAAGCTATGATGGTTTCTGGATCGTGTTAGTAACCAAGGCGGAGTTCCAGATTCTAAGTGAACAAGGTACAATAGTCATCTTGCTTCCTAGGAGCGAACTTCCCGGTTTAAAATACACATTATGTTGGAAAATCATTACTGAGGCGAATCTAGTTGGTGATAAAGCCCCACGTGATGGGACCTACTCAACCTCTATTTCTGTTTACGAGTTGACTGTGAACACTCTGCCCGGCACGTTAATTAAGATAGACTATGAAAACTATACTGCTGGCTCCTCAGGGAAACTCAGTAGACATGTCAGGCCTGGTGACCATATTGTTGAAATACAACACATGATTGAAATCTCTGAGACTACGCGAAAAGTTTTCTCAAAATGGTCAGACGGGAACCCTTCAAACCCTAGACCAATAGTCGTGGACCGCGATACAGTGTTAACCGCAGAATTCATCACGGAGCATTTGCTTACTGTTTCTTCAGACTACGGTGGTCTTGCTCAGTCAACCTGGCTCATGGAAGGAAGCACTGTCAACATTTCTGCTCCAACAGTAGTAAACATCTCCACCGGCTCTAGGGTAATGTTTAACGGTTGGGCTGGTGATGTGGTGTCTAGTGCTCCTATTGTTTCCCTGAAGATGGATCGACCTCTTTCAATAGAGGCAACTTGGAGGACCCAGCATCTCCTCTCGCTCTCTTTCAGAGACAAGGCTGGAAGAATTGTTTCTCCAAACTGGGTTAAGCTCTCGGGTCCAAGCGGGGTGCTCAACCTGACTTCCTACGAAGCCTGGGTTGACGAGGGCGAGTGGAAAATAGAGAGAGTCTGGTATAAGGGTGTTGACGTGCGTCCAATTCTCGATGCTAGTTATGATGTTTCTAAACCTGTTGTAACGGATGTGTCAACTGAGGTTTACGATGCCAAGATGGTTTTGAAGGATGCTCTCGGCATCCCTATCTCCAACACCTTGGTAAACTGGAAGATAACTTTTCCAGATGGCACAACCGAGTCCAAGACTACCGAGACGAGTGGGAACGGTACCCTAATCATACCCTCAGTCCCTAAGGGAGAATGCGAAGTGAAGGTTTCCTACTTGGGACAGGAAAAACTGTTTTCACTCGACGCTTCAACCGGGATCGCTGAGGAGGTTTCTTTCCCCTTCTCAGTTCTCAGCATTCTGATAGGCTTATCAGCAATTCTAGCCTTCGCTACAGCAATATACTTAGTGGCTTACAAAATGTGCTTCGTCACGAGCGCGAGCCTTAAGAAAGCGGAGGAGAATGTTGAGGAGAAGGCTTGGAAACTCTCAGAAGCCGAGAGAAGAGTCGCTGAGGCTAAGCGTAGAAGAGAGGAGGCGAAAACCCGTTTGAACAATGCTTCTAAGAGGGTTAAGGAAGCCAGTAGGAGGCTGGAGGAGGCGAGGAAGCAGGAGGAGCCGAAGTCATGGGTTGAAACCGTTAAGGAGGGGAAGAGGAGGAGAATCACGGACATCGACCTCAGGCTCAAGAACAAGGAGGCTGAGAACGCGTGGGAGAGATACATGAAGGGCAAGATATCTGCAGAGGAATGCATGAGGGAGTGGGAGAGGCTTGGAGAGCCAGATGCCTTGGAGAAGCTAAGGGAGCGTGAGAGGAGGCTGAAGGAGGGGGAGATAAGGCAGGCTGAGAGAAGCGTGGAGGAGGCGAGGGCAGAGGAAAGAAGGACGATGGAGGAGTTGAAGCAGGCTGAACAACAGGAGGAGAAAGCTAAGGAGGAATTAGAAAAGCTGAGAACCGATTTAAAAGAAGCTGAAGAGGAGGCTGGAAGACTTAGAGAGAAGCTGGATAAATGCAGGAGGAAGCCTCCGCCTCTGCCACCGCCACCGCCTGAAGCCCCGAGAAAGCTAGAGAAGCCGGTTCCCCCAACCAAGCCCCCAGAGAAACTACCAGAGGCACCACCTCCGCCTTTACCACCCCCACCGCCTCCGGTCTACCCAGAGCCGCAGTACCTTAACGGTAGGCAGCTCAAGCTTGGCATGGAGCATGAGTCTAAGAAACTGGCGGGGGAAAAATTATTGGAGCCTAGCTACAGCGGTTGTCCCGATGCCTGTTGGAAGGCTCTTCAAGTTATTCTTGCAGAAGAATGGCTGGCGATTTTAAGGGAGCTAGGATTTACTCTAATAATAACCCCCATATCTGTTGCAATAACTCCTGCGACGACGCTGGGAACCGTGGTTAAGAAGGCTGTGATCCACCTGCTCGGCCTCGCGAAAGTTGGAAACCTTTTTGAATATATTCCTGAGGGACTGCTATCAGAGCTTTTTGGCGTCATATTTCCAAGCTGGCTCTCTGACCTTGCTGACACCACGGTAGGAGCTGCTGGCGGCATTAAGGGTTTAGAGGAATACTTAGCTGGACAGCGTATCCAATACGTTGAAGTCAAGCGGGCTATTACACTGCTGCCAAGTGCATATGCTTCTTTCAAATGCCTATGTAAAATTGATGGCGGCATTTTCTATAATCCGCACACGCATTATGTCGTTGGCGTTTTCAAATGTCTTTGCGGAAAAGGCCCACCAAAACTGTTGACAATAAAGTATAAGGCAAATAAGGACGGGTATAGTGATGGTTCAGTTGAGAGTGATGAGTGGAAGCTACCTCCAGACACGCCTGTTGAAGCCGAGGAGGAGAAACCGGGTTTATGCTTCATCTCCACCGCTGTGTACGGTACTGGCTCTGAAGCCAGCTTAGAACTTTTGAAAGGGTTCAGAAATGATTTGATGCTGAGTAGCATCGGTAAAAGGCTGGTTAACTGGTATTACGGAATAAGCCCGCCGATAGCTCAAAGGATTGCTGGAAGCGAAAAATCCAAGGCAATTGTTAGACGTATTGTAGACCTGTCAGTCGCGTTGATCAAGAGGAGGAATGCTGAGAGTAGGCGTGTTCTCAGAGCAGCCTACACTGTTCTGACAGTTCAGACTTATGTTTTCGGCTGCATGGTTGCAAAGGTTCTCTCCATTTTCTCCGCGAAATAAGGCTCAGTTATACGAGGCCTGTAACAACCCTTACCCGTAATAACCCTTGTAGGCACCTTGTAAACAAGCATGACTACAGTGTTGTTCCCTATTCTATCGGCACCGCCAAGAGGGAGAAACCGGGCAGCTTAAGCCTCCAAGGCTTTAACTATCTCCTGCACCCCAGATTCCTGCTCAGTCACCTTCAGGAAGATTTCTTCCAGAGAGCCTTCAGCACTCTTAACAAGTTTGCGGAGACCGTCGACGGTCCCCTCACCAACCATCCTTCCCCTATTTATTATCCCGACCCTCGTGCACAGTCTTTCAGCAACCTCCATAATGTGCGTTGAAAAAATCACTGCACCTCCCTTGCTCACGTGGTGTGTCAAAAGCTCCTTGAGTATTTTTGACGAGAACGCGTCCAGCCCGATGAGAGGCTCGTCGAGAATTAGGAGTTGGGGCTCATGCATCAGAGCCGCTACTACTGCGACCTTCTGCTTATTCCCCTTTGAAAGGGCGGCGATAGGCGTGTCGAAGTACTCTCTCAGTTGAAAAGCTGAAACCAGCTTCTCGAGCCGCGTGCCAATCATGTCCCTGTTGAGACGCCTAATGGAGGCGACGAACTCTAGGAATTCTCTGGGGGTTAAAGAATCCATCAGGATGACCTCCTCCGGAACATACCCCATCATTCTTTTCACAGCAACCTCGTCTGAGAGAGGCCTGCCGAAAACCTCTATTCTTCCGGAGGCTGGCTTAAGAAGCCCGGTGAGAACCTTCAAAGTACTGGTTTTACCAGCCCCGTTTGGGCCGAGCAGCCCATATATCTCCCCGCGGCCAACTGTAAAGGAAACGTTGTCGACGGCCACGAAAGACCCGTATTTAACCACGAGCCCCTCGACGAGAACGGGTGGAGCCTGCGCCTCGTAATCAGCCAACTCGCAATTCAGCCCGCAGCACCTTTCTTTAGAAGACTGCTCTTTATTTAAGTTTTAGCGCGCGCGTTTAGCCTCTTTTCAGTTTAAATCCATCATAAAAGCTAATAGCAGGGGTAGTTGGCTTACTCCGACGGCTTTGAATCTGAGGAGCCTCTTCCTCTCTCTTGCGCAGGGTGAAGACGCGGGGAAACCCATGGTGGCGGCGATAACGAGTCCTCTGACTGAAGAACTACTCGGCCTGTGCGGATTCACATGGTCCTCAGCCCATAGAAGCCGGGAGCACATGGTTAAAGCGGCTCTGGCTGCTAAATCGGCAATGGGCTTTGAAACAGTTCGAGTCCCTTTCGACCAGTGTGTCGAAGCCGAGGCTCTCGGTGTTGAACTCGATTTCGAAGGCTATTATCCGAAGCCAAGAAGGCTGTTGGAGGGGGTAGGGGAGTCCGACTTTTTAGGGAAAGGTAGAACGATGATGGTTTTGGACGCCATAAGGGATTTGAGGAAGGCGATGGGGTCGGATTTCCCCATACTGGGCGGTGTCACAGGGCCTTTAACCCTTATCAACTATCTCCTTGGCCCCGTTGAAACCATGTTGCTGATCAGGAGGAACCCGGGCGTCATCAGGAATTACGCTGGCAAGCTTTCAGTATCAGTAGCGAATTACGCTAGGGAAATGGTTTCAGCCGGTGCAGATGCCATCGTGATCGAGGACATGGCTTCATCACCCGACGTGCTCAACCCAACTATCTTCAGAATGGTTGAAGTAGAGCCTCTTAGACGTTTAACATCCATGTTAAACGCTCCATGCATACTTCACATCTGCGGAGACACTTTGAAGATTTTGAGTGACATACCTGAGACAGGCGTTAAAGTCTTCCACATAGACCCTAAAACCGACCTCAGGTTTGCGAAAGGCATGATACGTGGCGTAACGTTAGCCGGAGGAGTAGGCACGTTTCTACTCTTGGAAGGCAGCGAGAAGAGTATTGTTGAAGCCTCGCTCTCCTGCTTAAACTACGGTATTAGAATAGTGGCTCCGGCCTGCGCCCTACATCCGAAAACCCCGATAGAAAACGTTAAGGCAATGGTTAAAGCTGTCAAAAAACTTGGTTAGTAAAAGAATTATACGCATATCATTAGGAATATGATTCTTAAACAATACGGGGTAGGCGCGCTAATTTTACATGCAGTAATGAAGAGTTTAAATGTTCCTAGCAAATGCGATTCTTACTTCCGCAGCAGCTCGCTTAACGCCAGCCTTTCAATGGTCTCCTTCTTAGGTTCACCATTCTCATTCCAGCCTCTAAGCCTATAGTATTCGGAGAGCATTGGTTCAAGCTCAACCACTTGTCCCTTTGCAGGTCCTTCCGGCATAGGCTCGTTTAAGAACCTGCTTGGTAGAGCGTCATCCTTCCTCGTTAAGCCCTCCCTCACGTTGAAGAGCCTCGTTAGATTGTAGATTCTCTCACCTATCCTCATGAATTCATACCAGTCCTTGTAGGGCTGGCCGGTGCAAGCCACCACCATGCGGTGCAGCTCTTTAAGCGTTATCGCGTAAAACGCGAAGAAGCAGAGGCCTGAGGAGTCAACCACAGCCTTCTCATCCTGCCTCTCTATGACGAGCCTAGCCTTACCCTGGATAGTGTAGGGGTCTACACCTCCACCATACCCTAGCAGTTCCTGTCCAGCAGTATAACCCCTGAGGTGGCACGCCCCCCTGTCGCTGGTAGCGTAGCCAAGGCCCATTCCTTTAGCAGCCCTAGGCTCGTAGGCAGGCATCTCTAATCCCTTAACGTGCATCGCGAATGCCTCGCTGCCCGGGAATTGTCTGCTTACCCTAGCGACACCCTGCTCAATCATTCTTCCACATCCTTCACCCTTACACGCCTTCTCCACGAGTCTAAGGAACACTTCACCATCCCCCCAAGCCGGCTTCAAACCGTCAATGTCCCGTATGAAGCCTTTCTCATAGAGCTCCATAAGAAAGCCTATCGTGACGCCGGTGCTTATCGTGTCTACGCCGTAAGCGTCGCAAAGATGGTTAGCCATGGCTATTGTCTTAACATCCTTGACGCCGCAGTTAGGGCCGAAGGCCCAGATGGTCTCGTAGTCCGGCCCGTCAACCCATGAGCCGTTTAACACCGCGATTTTCCCGCATCTGATTGTGCAGCCGTAGCAGCCCTTATCAGCCCTCCAAAGGCTGGACCGCCATTTTTCCCCTGAAAGCTCGCCGGCGTTTTCAAACCTTCCTTTTTGAAAATTCATAGTGGGGAGGGCCCCCATCTCGTTTACAGCCTCTATTATGTTAACCGTTCCATATCTAGGCAGGCTTCTCGCAGTAACCTCGTGCAGCCTGAGCATCCTCCTGGTTACCCAGGCAGCCCTCTTCATGCCCTCGGGATCATGGACCTCTATCGGCTTCCTGCCGCTCACCACTATGGCCTTCAGCCTCTTTGAACCCATTACGGCGCCGGAGCCGCCTCTACCGGCGGACCTCACGTCGTCCGTCAAAAGCCCGGATATTGGAGCAAGCCTCTCGCCCGCGGGTCCAACTGTTAGGAAGCCATGGCTCGGAAACTCTTTCCTAAGCTCCCCGATGGTTTCGAATGTTGTCATGCCCCATAGTCTGCAGGGCCTCAGCTCAGCCCCGTTTTCATCCACCACGAGTACAGAAGGCTCCTCAGCGGCTCCCTTAACGACCAGCATGTCGTAGCCGGCTCTCTTAAGCTGCACGCCGAACATTCCGCCGCAGTTTGAATCGAGAAAAACACCCGTCTGGGGGCTTTTAGTGACTACGCTAAACTTGGTTCCGGTTGGAGCAATCGTCCCTGTTAAAGGCCCTGTCGACACTATAAGTGAGTTTTCAGGGGAGAGCGGGTCCTCCTTGCCCCGCAGGCTCCTGTAGAGATATAGGGCTCCAAGACCCTTTCCCCCAAGCATTAGGAAAGCCTCCTTCTCATCCAGGTTTTCAACCATAGCCTTTTTCAGAGAAAGGTCGAAGAGGAGTATCCTGCCTGTGTAGCCGCCTTTCATTCTAGGCATCCTCCTCGACGACTCTTATGGCTGCGGTACCGCACCATTCTGCGCACTGGGGTACTCCGCCGCACAGGTCGCAGAGAAGAGGCCTATTCTTTTCCTCATCGAACACAACCACCTTCTGCGGGCATGACTCCACGCAGGCCATGCAGGAGGTGCAGAGCTCCTCTACAAGCTCAACATTACCCCGGGACCCCCATCTAAGGGCGCCGGTGGGGCAGACGGATATGCATTTTCCGCATTGAATACACACGACTGGTTTGGCTCCGCTCGGCCAATCCTGTAAAACCCTGAGCCTGGCAAGCCCAATCTCAACTCTTCCGCCATGGTAAAAACTACAGACGGCGGTGCAGAGGCTACAGCCTACGCAGGCAGCCGGCTCAACACTTAGAGAAATCCTGCCCTTCTTACGGGCTCCAACTACTTCAAGCACGCTTCTACCCTCATGCACTATAGCCCTGACGAGCCTCACCATCTCCCCCGGGTCCCTGGCCTGCACAATGTTCCTGCCGTAGACTATTCCAGCCCCGCCTGCCTGCATAACCTCCTCCACAACCTCAAGGGAATCCCTTATTGTAACGCCGCTGTAGCCGCCTAGGGCTAGGACCGGTATTCCCCCGGCAGCCCTAACCGTCTTCTCAAAAGTATATGGGTCTCCGGTGTAAGGCACTTTAAGAGCGTCAGCTCCAAGCTCTGAAGCGATCTTCACAGACAGGTTTACAAGGTCAACGTAGTTAGCCTTCGTGACGCGCTCACCCATAGGCAATGGTTCAACTATTAGGGGCATACCCAGCTTCTCGCACTCACGTGAGAACCCTGATACCCTCTCTATGTTCCTAGCCTCCTCATCCTCATCGCCGAGCCCCATGAAAAGGTAGACGACTACGCCTGAGGCGCCGAGTGCCAGTGCGTCACCCGCCTCCACGGTGGCTATGCCGCGCATCAGTCTTGCCGGCAGGGTGTACGTTTTGTCCCTAAAGGCGTTCGTCCAGTCGGCTCTAACCAAGAGTGCTGGCGCACCCCTTCCGTGGAAAAGGTCGATTAGACTAGCTGCCTGTCCAGGAGTAAGCAGGATAGCGTCCGGCCTCCCTTGAACAACCCTGGTAAGCGTTTCCCTAAGGTTGACGACACCCTTTATGGGCCCAAGCATGAGACCGTGGTCCGCGGCGACAACAACAGCCCTCCCGTCTTCTCCGAATATTCTTTTCAGCCTAAGCCTCTTGCCCGTCTGCAATCCTTAACACCCGTGAACCAGAAGCCTAGCTTCGGCAACAGTGTTCTCAATGCTCCCTGGGGCAAGCCTCTCCCTTAAAACAAGGCCGGCGCAGCCCGCTGAAACAGCGTTTCCAAGCTTCCCTAAAGGAGTCTCAGGATCGTCGACTGCGAGAACAGGTGTTTGACCAGCCACCTCGACAATAGCACGCATAGACTCCTCGTCGCCAGCGTATGGCGCTGCAACCATGTCGGCGCCCGCCTCAACAGCCATCCTGACAGCAAGCCTTAAACAGTCCAGGCGATTAGCCTGTGTGACGCGCTCCCCTACTGGCATTGTCTCGACAAGAAGTGGGAGCCCAAGCCTTCTGCACCCTGAGACAAGCCTTGAAACAATTCTAACGCTCCTAGCCTCCTCGTTCTCATCGCCAACTAGAAGATACGCGGCAAGGCCTTCCACACCAAGTGCCAAGGCCTCCCTCGGGTCAACCAGTTTAACGTGTTCAAGCTTTTTACTGGGTAGCTTTGGGAAGCCCTTTGCATTCGTGAAATCAGCTCGCATGAGGACAGCAGGACCCCTGCCGCCGATGAGGCTTTCCAGCCCAGTGACCTGCCCCTTGTTAAGTATGATGGCATCCGGTTTAGATTTTAGAACGCTTGTCAAGATGCTTCGCGTTTCCAGCAGATTTTCAACTCGTCCACCGGTGAATGCTGAATCCAGCCCGACGATTAGGGTTTTCCCATCCTGCGAGAAAATTCTGCTAGCCCTAAGCCCTCTCCCTATCTGAGCGAACAAGATGCTCACTCCTCACGACCTGCTTCTCGGCTTAGCTATTATCTCCTTAATAGTCATGTCGAATATTCTCGACGAGTTCGCAGGCTGGACAACTATGGCGGTGTCGGCCCCCCTGCCGGTTCCAGCTATGCTTATCACATCCCCGTCAACAGGTATTAGGCCAGCGTCCGCAGCCATCGCCACGATCTCAACAGCAACCTTCATGCCTTCGCAGAAAAGCCTAAGCGTCTGAGCCATTATCTCCGCCGGGTAAGCTGTGTCGAACTTGCTTCTTATCGCCCTCTCAACATTCATGAACACATGCGTCCCGGTGAAAATCTTTGCGCCGCTCGCCTCTATTACTCTCCGGTTCTCCCCGGTCAACTCCTGATGCCCGGGTTCTCTAAAACCCGTGTGATGGGTTACAACAATCAGGTTGAAGCCTTTGAAAACCTCAGAGGCCCTCGCTCCGGTTTCACCAGTGGTGGAAGCGACAACGATATCCCTGATTCCAAGCTCCTCAGCCCTCTTCCTCGCCAGAGTTAAAACAGCCTCCGTATTGTTCTCACCAGGCTTGTTGAAGTAAACTATGGGTTTCTCAATCATGCTCATACTGAGACCACTCGTTCAAGTAAGAGGCAAATCTTTTAAGCCTTTTGCCCATGTCTATTATAGCTAAACGATTCTAGAGGACAGTCTGTACTCCCGTATTGCGAGCTAGGAAAATTAGACGGCAGAGGCCGACGAGTGTTTGAGAATGCTGTTATAGGGGCTAAGAAACCGCGGAAAGGCTTGTGAATGCATTGTCTCAGAGACACTATTTTTATCGTAGCGCGCGATTTTTAGTCTTCGCCTATGCAGGTTACGGTCCTAAGTGCCAAGTAGCCCGAGAGTCGATCCGCAATTGATTCGGTTAACGTTAAACCCCCTAGTTCATCGCCTACAGCATTTCAAAGGATAGTTTCTCAGTTTTAGAAAAGCCCTTACGTATTCCTCAGCGTTTTCAACAGGCATGTTCACTATCACGCCATAATATATGAACCCCCCGCCATGGGCGCCGGCGTGAAGCTGGCTTGAAACGTATTCCTCTATCAGGCTCTTAGGCATCTTCTCCAACCTGTACGTAGAGGGCTGAGGTATCAGGGTTACCTTGTCCCCATGCCTCTTCTTAACAGAAGCCAGATTCATGTTCTCAGCCTCATCCAGAGGGTTCAGGCCGTCGAACCCTGCTTCCACCAGCTCGTCGAGGATAGGGTTCAGATTGCCGTGGCTATGGAGGAAGACGTAGACCCCCAGTTTATGGTAGGTCCTGCAAACCTCGCGGTCAAACGGGTAGAGTATTTCCCTGTAAAGCCTCGGCGAAACGAATGGGCCGTTGCGGTCTCCCAAGTCGCCTGAAAGCCAAACCGCATCAATTCCCGCTTCCTCCACGATTATCCTAGCCATCTCCGTAAGAGTCTTTACTCCGAAGCTCAGAACCCTCTCCGCGAACCTGGGGCTCCTAACGACATCAATAAGGAACTGTCTAAACCCCCTTAGGGAGTATGCCGCTAGGCCGAACGGGCTCTCGTGGCTTATGAAGGTGAAGCGGTCACGGTTTTTCTCAGCAGCCTCCCTAATCCTCTTAACATGCTCCCGGGATAACTTGGGCGTGTGTTCTTCAAGCCGCTCGAGACCATCCGGCCCAGAGACAGCTGGCTTAACCAACTCCTTGTAACCATAGTCCACTTTGTACGAGACGCGGTGCAGGTCTCCGAAGGAGGATTCTAAAACCTCGTGTTCAGAACCCTGCTCAACCGGCTTGGTCTCAGGAATGCTTCCCACGCCTACGAGATCCTGAAGCGTTTTCAGCCTTTCTCCAAAAGACTCTTGAAGCCTTCTTAAGCCTGATGCCACAGCCCAGAGGCATGGAACCATGTCCGGCTCCTCATGGTTAAGCGCGGCAAGCACACGGTCGACAGGCTTCAACTCTTAACTCTTAACAGGCTTCCCGGTTAGAATGATTTAAGGAAGCCGAGAGTCCTTCTCAGCTCCTCCTCAGGATCCCCAGGTATGCCGCATTCTAGAGCCAAGTAATACTTGTATCCTCCGTCTCTCAAAACCCTCAGAGAACTGAAATCAGTATGCCCCCTTCCAGGCGCCAGCCTATTGCTGTCAGCCAGATGCACGTGAACTATCTTGTCGAGATGCTTCTTCAAGCTAGACCCTATATCGGCCTCCTCAATACTCATGTGGAAATAGTCCGCCATTATTCTAACCTCGTCTAAACCGATCTCTTCGCATAGCGAGGCGGCTTGAGAAAGCGTCCTTATGAAATGCGTCTCATACCTGTTAAGCGGCTCCACGATCACTATGCTCCCAGCGTCCCTCGCATACCTCCCCAAAACCCTGTACTCCTCGACTGCTAGCCTCCACTCCAGCTCAAACCTGTCTTTGAAGAGAGGGGAAAGGTCTGGGACTGTTGCCTCCCCGAAGACGGGCACGGTTATAACCCCTACTGCCCCAAGCCGGTTGGCCCACTCAAGCCTCTCCTTTATACCTTTTAAGGCCGTCTCCCTATCCTCCCTCCTAGGTGAAAGCAGGCTTCCCGAGTATCCTGAGCAAACCGTGCTCACCTTAACCCTGCTGGTTGACAAGGCGTCTATAACATCCGTGAGAGCCCCGCCGAGTTCCTGCCTCCCCCAAAGCTCTATGCCATCGTAACCATATTTTTCAAGCCTCCTCAGCTTCTCCTCTAGGTTAGCACCGGGAACAAGGTTCTCCTGGACTGAGAACTTCATTTCCCCATTCCACTCTTATCGGACCTTTTTAACTTTACCTTCTAAGGGGAAAAACAGCCTTCCGTGAACATCGCTCATTAAAACTGTTTGAACTAACCTCCGCCTAACGGGGGGAAAACTGCTAAGACATCCCCGTCTTTAACCTCCGAATCAGCCTTAACTACCTTCTGGTTCAAGACAAGTATAGCCTCCTTGTCAAGTTCAATACCTGGATGTTTAGCAACTATCTTTTCAATAACTTCTTTAACTGTTGAGCCTGGTGCAAGCTCAAACTCCTCGTCATACTTTCCAACAGCCTCCCTGTAGGAGGCGAAGTACTTTACTAGAATCCTCATCCCTTTTCTCCCAGCGCCCCTCATGCTTATATGTTTTTGCAGGCCGGTTTCTACGGCATACTTATAAATACTTGGAGACCGTGCTTCCTGACTCTCAATATGGCTGGATGGATGGGCTGCATTGCAGAGGTTGACCTGTCTAGTTCGAGGATAAGGCTCCGCGAGTGGGATGAGGATGAGAAGCTAAGGTTCATCGGGGGAAGAGGAATAGGGGCTAAGATCGTCTACGATAACGCTGGCCCCGACGTTGATGCTTTAAGCAAGGGTAACGTACTGGTTTTCGCGGTGGGCCCGCTTACTGCGACTGCCGCGCCGACCTCAGGCAGATACTCCGTGTCCACAAAATCCCCGTTGACGGGCACGGTGTTCGACGCGAATTCTGGAGGGTTTTTCGCCACTAAATTCAAAGCATGCGGCGTAGACGCGCTCATCATCAAGGGGGCTGCCCCAAACCCCGTGATAATATACATGGATGATAAGGACATACAGGTTCTAGACGGGGAGAAATACTGGGGTATGAGGGTTTTCGAAACCACTGAGATGCTGACTGAAAAGTTCGGGAAGGACGCGAGGGTGGCATGCATAGGCCCTGCTGGGGAAAACCTTGTGAGAATAGCAGGCATAATGAACGACTACTATAGGTCTGCTGCACGGGGAGGAGTTGGTGCAGTAATGGGGTCTAAGAAGCTTAAGGCGATAGTCGCAAATGGAAGCAAAAAAGTCGAGATCGCGGATAGGGAGAACTTTCTCTTCGTAGTTGGAGAGTGCAACCGGGTTTTCGGCCAGAACCCCATCACCAGTAAAGCCCTGCCCCGGTTTGGGACGGCTGTTCTCGTAAACCTGATGAACGAGCTCGGCGTCCTCCCAGCTAAAAACTTCCAGGCAACCTTCCTTCCTGAGGCCAGGAATATTGCGGGCGAGGAGATAACTAGGAGGCTGCTGGTTAAGCCTAAAGCATGCTTCGGATGCAGGATTTCGTGCGGCAGGGGAACCCGTCTCGACAGCGTCGAGGGAGAGGGCCCGGAGTACGAGACTGTCTTCGCACTGGGCTCGTGCTGCCTCCTTTGGGACCTGGAGGCGATTTGGAGGGCTAACCATCTATGCAACGACCTTGGGCTGGACACTATTTCAACAGGCGTCACCATAGCCTGCGCCATGGAACTTAGCGAGAAAGGGTTGACGCCCGAGAAAGTACAGTGGGGAGACGGCGAGAAAATCATTGAGCTAATCGAGAAAACAGCGTACAGAAAGGGCTTCGGTAACGATGTGGCAGAGGGGTCGCGGAGGCTTTCTGAAAAATATGGTGATCCTAACGCAGCCATGCATGTTAAGGGCTTGGAGCTGCCTGCCTACGACCCCCGTGGAGCGAAGGGACAGGGGTTGGCTTATGCTACGAGCAACAGGGGAGGCTGCCACCTGAGGTCCTACATGATAGCCCTGGAAATACTGGGGGTTCCGAAGAGGATAGACAGGTTTTCAACAGTTAACAAGGCTGGCCTAGTAATATACCAGCAGAACCTTAACGCAGCCATGGATACGCTTGTAGCCTGCAGGTTCACAGGATACGGGCTTGACGAAGAATACTATTCCAGGATGCTTTCAGCCGCAACCGGAGTGAAGTATACGGCTGAAGACCTCATGCTTGTAGGTGAAAGAATATGGAATCTTGAGAGGCTTTTCAACATTAGAGAGGGTTTCGGCAGGAAGGATGACACTCTTCCGAAAAGGCTTCTAAGCGAGCCATTGGCCTCCGGACCGACTAAGGGTCAAATTGTCGAACTAGATCAAATGCTGGATGAATACTATAGGGCTAGAGGATGGGATGATGAGGGTCGTCCAGTTAAAAGAACGCTTGAAAGACTTGGGCTCGTCTAGTTTGTTAGGAACCCTACTTTCATAAGCAACTTATCATAGTGTACGGGTTTCCTGCTAAACAAGAAGAATGGGGCAGAAAGAGACCTGCGTAGTGATTCCCGGAGTCTTTAAATACTTGAAAGAGAAGGAAGATTTAGAAGGTTGGACTCTAGTAGTGTAAGCGAGGTTTGGAAGGAGATAAGCAAGTATGGCAAGAAGCTTTTCGACAAGGGTTACATGGTCAGCCATAGTGGGAACATAAGCGTTAGGGTCGGCGACAAGATGTACATTAAGAGGAGGGGCGCGGCTGCCGACGAGATAGGGCCAGAGGACGTTGTTGAAGTAGACCTTTTCGAGGAGAATAGTTCCATACTGTTAAGCTCCTCCGAAACCATGGTTCACAGAGCCATATACCTTAATACTTCGGCGCTAGCCGTTGTACATGCGCATCCTCCTTACTCCATAGTCTGCTCTCTGATTTTTGACGAGATAATACCGATGGATGCTGAGGGAGACTATGTGCTTAGGAAGATACCTGTACTGGTCGTTAAAGAGGTGAGTGGCTCCAAGGAGCTTGAGGAAAAGGTTTCTGAAGCGCTTAAGCACTATAAGGGTGTTGTCGTAAGGGGGCATGGAACATTCGCCGCAGCCAAACTCCTTGAAGAGGCGTACCATGTCACCTGTATGATAGAGGCTTCTTCCCAGATCAGGTATCTTGTGCACACATCTGGCATTGCGCCGAAGAGAGATAAAACAGCCGAGTTTACTAAATGGTAGTTTCCGCTACTGGAGATTCAAGGAAGAGGTATTGCAGAAGGTCCGTCTGGAAGAAGAGTTATCTTTCCCCCGGGGTTAAGGCTTAAAGCAATTTCCAAGCCTTCCTTCAAAGTTTTAGCGTGCATCATATGCATTGATTCAACTGTTTTCGAATCCACGCCCCTCGAAACCACTATGACGCGAAACCTCTCTAAGACTTTAGCCAGGACTTGAGCCTCCCATTGTGCTTCCCGCCATATCTCGCCAGCCCTTAACCTCCTTAGAAACTCGCTTGGACTACTTGAGGAAGCAAGCATCTCGTAGAACCCTTGGTGCCCAACCCCGTCCATACACTCACCACAGGCTATGATGACTCCGCCCTCCTTGGCTGTTAGAGCACCGTTTGAAATGCCTTTGACAAGCTGGTAGAGGTTTCTGTCTAGAGGATAGCCCCCGTTTGACGTTATGACTATGTCTCCCGGAACTGGTTTAACCCCGCAGCATTCCAGAGTGAAAACACGCCCGTTCCTATGAGCCTCAACCGGGTCTCCTGCGAACGCTGAAAGAATCCTCTTCTTTCCATCCAGCACCACGTTCAGTATGAAGCCGAGGACTGCCAGACGCGCCGCCTCCCGCATCTCCTCATATATAGGGTTTCCCTCAGCCACTCCACACCTAGCATTCGGATGGTCAATGTTTCTCGGAGAATGGTTGCTCATTATTGTCTCAACCCCCGAAACCCCGGGGAGAATGCTCTTCGGCCCTCCGGTGAACCCTGCGAAGAAGTGACCCTCAACATATCCTTCAGCAATTATCAGGTCCACTTCTCTCAACAATGCGTTCACGAAAAGCCTGTTTCCAGTAGACAATGAACCAAGGTTTAGAAGTGAACCACTATTTTTAGCCGAGTGAATAACAACTTCCTCTAAATAATCCAGCGCCGGGCCGAACTTCCCGCTCAACTCGCTTCTACTTGGAGACCATTCGTGTAGCCCAGTAGCAACTAGGAGACGTATGGAAGCCGACGGTGACGCCTCCCTTATTTCTTTAACGAGTTTTGGGAAAGTAATTTTACTTGGAACCGGCCTAGTATTATCGCTGCTGATGATGAGTATTCTACTCGCTTTCTTAGCCAGCTCTCTGAGGCTTTTAGAACCTATCGGATTTAACAAAGCTCTCTCTATGCAAACATCTGGGTCAGCCGGTGTAGGCCAAGACGGCTCGAGATGAGCCTGGATCCTAGAATCTTCAACCTCGCACTCCTCAACCCCATTGCCGAAAGGTATCTTAATCAGCATGAAATAAGTTGTTTTCGGGATTTTATATGTTTTCAGTAACGGATTCGGATGGAAAAGGCTTCATTAGGGTAAAGTTTATATATCACCATTGATATCGACAGTGATATGTTTAGACACTGGATGAGACACACAGCATTCGCACCGAAAGGCCTTCTCAGATACCGAGTCCTAGAAATGCTGAGCGAGAAACCCATGTCCGGCTCAGAAATAATGGATAGGATAGAGGGGGAGACCGGTGGAGCTTGGAGACCTAGCCCAGGCTCAATCTACCCCCTGCTTACGTGGCTACATGAAAAGGGCTTTGTAAAGGCTCTTCCAAGGGATGAGAGCGGTGTTAAACGTTACGAGTTGACTGAAAAGGGCAGAAAGCTTCTGGAGGATAAGGGCAAGATCAGGGAAATGCTTGTTGAAAGAATGGCTTCTTTCCCGCTTCTAATTCCTCCACCTCCCTTCATAGGGAGAGGCATAGGGTTTCCAAGGGAAAGGATTGACGAGTTGCATGACCCTCTTAGACGCCTCTTCATCGCCTTAAGGGATTTCATTGTTCTCCCTAGGGAAGAAGTTTCTAAGGAGGAACTTGCTGAAGCAGCCAAGGTGCTCGGGGAAGCTGCTGAGAAAATAGAGGAATTGAATAAGAGGATCAAGAGGTAGGTTCAGAATGCCCGAGGAAGTCGTAGTAGCTAGAGGACTTACTAAGGTTTTTAACAAAAGCCTTGTTGCAGTCGACCATGTGAGTTTCAGCGTTAACCATGGTGAAATATTCGGTTTCCTCGGCCCTAATGGCGCAGGTAAGACGACCACCATAAACATGCTGATAACTGTTTTAAGGCCGACAGAGGGCACAGCATCCGTTTTAGGATATGATGTAGTGAAGCAGGCTAACGAGGTTAGAAAGGTTATAGGCGTTGTTCCACAAGAATACACGGCGGATGAGGACTTAACAGGCTACGAGAACATAATCCTATGTGCAGACCTATACGGTATTCCACGCGAGGTCTCTAAGAAGAGGGCTCTTGAACTGCTGGAGCTTGTCGAGCTCACCGGTTTCAAGGATAAGAAGGTTGAAACCTATTCCGGGGGGATGAGGCGGAGGCTTGAGCTTGCATGCGGCTTGGTGAACAGGCCGAGGGTTCTTTTCCTGGATGAGCCGACGCTGGGTTTAGACGTCCAAACGAGGGCTGCAACATGGAACTACATTAAGCGTTTGAAAGAGGAATACGATATGACTATTTTCATGACGACACACTACTTGGAGGAGGCTGACGCCCTGTGCGACCGAATAGCTATAATCGACTACGGGAAAATCATCGTAACCGGAGACCCTGAGGAGTTGAAGCATAGTTTAGGCGGCGACATCATAACGATAAGCGTGAAGGAGGATGCTGACATCACTGATTTGATTCGGAGTGTTGAAAACGTTAAAGAGGTTAGGAACGAGAACGGCTCCTACAGGATCAAGGTGGAATCCGGGGAGGTTACGGCTCCGCTGGTAATCGAGGCTCTTAGAAAGAAGGGTTACACTGTGACCAGGCTTTCGCTTACAGAGCCCACTTTAAACGATGTTTACCTAGAGTACACCGGCAGGTCTATGCGTGACACGGAGGAGTCTAAAGAGGCTTTTCGAAGCCAGAGGATGACTATCAGGAGGGCGAGGGCGAGATGAGCAGGGTAAACGAGTATCACCCGAGCCTTCTCCGAGGCCTATGGGCTTTAACCGTAAGGGAGCTGAAAAAATGGTTAAACGACCCCGTAATGCTTCTCATGCTTGTGATCCAGCCTTTAATCTGGATGGGGCTTCTAGGGAAGTCGATGAACCTGGGCGCAATGTTCTCGGCAAGCAACCTTGGTGACATACAGGTTCCGGAGAAAATCCCGATACCCGGAAACTACGTGATTCCTCCGGCTAACGGAGTGATATACGTTAGCGGCACAATGGTTTCCCAAATAATCCAGCAGACGGTTTCAGATATTGGCTCGAACGTCATGAGGAATGTTTTCGGCGTCACGGATTACTTCAGCTACATGTCCATCGGCATGATCTCCATGATAGTTATGACTACGACGATGTTCAGCGGGATGTCTATAGTTTGGGACAGGCGTCTAGGGTTCCTAGATAAAGTTTTAAGCACACCCGTGCCGCGTGGAGCGATAATCTTTTCAAAGGTTCTCAACGCGACTTTGAGAGCGATGCTTCAGGCCACGATAATCCTGACTCTCGCGACAATATTCGGGTTGCAGTTGAGCCCAAGCTTCACCCTGCTTAACATCCTTGGGGTTTACGCTGCAATATTCCTGCTCAGCGTCGGGCTTTCATCTGTTTTTCTAGCATTCTCCCTGAGATCCACTAAGTTGGAGAGGCCTATGCAATTCATAAGCTTAATCACTATGCCGCTGATGTTTGCAAGCAACACTTTGTTCCCAATCACTCTAATGCCGGACTGGCTGCAGGCAGTAGCTTATGTGAACCCGCTTAGCTATCTGACAGATGCTTTAAGACAGTTGACAATCCTGGCTTTAAACCCTTCTAAGCTTATCACCGACTTTATCTACCTAGGTTTCTTCGCCGCCGTGCTTTCTTCAATAGGAATAGTGCTTTCCTGGAGGTATCTGTCCAAGTAGGATGGGGTTAAAAATGGCTAAGACCATTATTAAAACTGTTGATCTGAGGAAAACCTACATGCAGGGCAAGATTCCGGTTGAGGCTCTTCAAGGTGTAAACCTTGAAGTGGAGGAGGGCGAGTTTCTTTCAGTACTGGGGCCCTCGGGAAGTGGAAAGTCGACCCTCTTAAACTTGATAGGAGCCTTAGACAAGCCGACTGGCGGGAGGCTTTTCATCGAAAACACTGACGTGTCAACCCTGAATGATAATCAGCTTGCGGATTTAAGAGTGAAAATAGGTTTCGTCTTCCAATTTTTCAACCTTATTCCAAGATTCACGGCTAAAGAGAACGTTGAACTACCTATGGCGATAGCCGGCTTAAGCAAGGATGCGAGAAGAAAACGTGCTGAGGAACTCTTGGAGATGGTTGGTTTAGCCAGCAGGATGAACCATAAGCCGACGGAGCTCAGCGGTGGAGAGCAGCAACGCGTCGCGATTGCTAGGGCGCTAGCCAACAACCCTAGGTTCCTGCTCATGGATGAACCCACTGGAAACATAGACTCTAAGAACGCTTTCGAAATAATGCGGCTCGTAAAGAAGCTTAACGAGGAGAAGGGAGTGACGATCGTCATGGTTACTCATGATCAGCGCCTGGCTGCGGAAGCTAGGCGAACAGTCTACATGCTTGACGGCACGATCGCCAGGGAGACGGTGAATTGAAATGAGGATTATAGACATGTTTTCATACGCTTTCAGCGCGATAAGACTGCGGAAGCTCAGAGCCGGTTTAACAACGCTAGGCGTAGTAATAGGGATAGCAGCCATAGTGGCGTTGCTCTCAACAACTCAGGGGCTTCAAGTAGCAATATCCTCTCAGCTTCAAAGGGGTTTTGCAACAGACACCCTAATTGTTTCCGCTGGAGGAGGCTTGGGCGGCGGTAACGAGTTCAACCTGCTGGTTAAAGACGCTCAGGCAATAAAAGAATTAGAGAACGTTACGGCTTCGATTGCAGTGATTCAAAGGATATGTTACGTAAAATCTAACGGGTTGACGCGCCGAGTAACAGTAATCGGTGTCGACTTCGCTGCATACAGGGATATTTACAGCAGCACGTTCGTAGCTGAGAATGGGGAAATCCCGTTAAACCCTGAAGACGATGCTGTCATCGTGGGGAAACAGGTGAGCGACCCTTTGAATAACGGGACGCTCTTCTGCACGACTGGCGACGCTCTCGAGATAATTTGGACTAACACTACTGCACGCCCGCTTAGAAACGAAACATACGCGGGCAGAGTAGTAGCTGTTCTCCGCGAGATCGGGGGTTTCACAATAGGCGGCCCCTCAGACAGCAGAGTATACATTCCGATTTCAAAAGCCCAAAGCTTCTTCGGAACTGAAACATGCGAGATGATAATCGTTAAATTGAAAAGTGATGATAAAGCGGTGATTGACAGTACTGCTAAAGCCATTAGGGAAGCTTTAGGAGGCAGGGTGACGGTGACTTCTTCAACAGCCGTGTTAAACATAATTTCAAGCGTCTTCTCAACGATAGAACTCTTCCTAGCGGGAATCGCAGCAATCTCTCTCCTGGTGGCAGGGATAGGCATAATGAACATTATGCTCGTGTCTGTAATGGAGCGTACGAGGGAAATAGGTATTCTAAAGGCCTTGGGCATGAAGAACCGTCAAGTGCTACTGATATTTCTGTGCGAGGCAGCTATAATAGGTTTCCTAGGCACTCTAATCGGCATTGGAGCAGGATGGGGCTTAGCACAAATAGTTGTAAGAATATTCGGTTCCTCGAGTGGTGCAGGCGGCTTACGCCAGGGAAACCAAGCGATAGTGTCAAACGGCATCGCCATAACACCGGTCTTAACCCCCACTGTTATACTTGGAGCCACCGTCTTCGGCTTGGCGGTCACCATGGTGTTCGCACTATACCCTGCTTGGAGAGCCTCAAAACTTAAACCGGTTGAGGCGTTAAGGTATGAGTAGGAAAATGGCTAACAGCGGGTTTAGAAGAAGCCTAGGTATACCTATGGGTAGTCCAACAGTTTTTAAAGCTAGGCCGAGGGCCACGATAATTATAATACTGGTTAACGTTCTAATATACGTCTTAACCTCTTACGAGAACTTTTTCATAGAGACCAGTGACTACTGGGTGAGCATATGCGGCTTCATCCCCTCGCTTGTAGAAAACCCTTCCCAGTGGTATAGGGTTTTCACATCCATGTTTCTCCACGCTGATTTCTTCCACATACTCTTCAACATGTATTTCCTATATGTTTTCGGCAGGGCTGTTGAAAGCATCTTGGGCAAGTCGAGGTTTCTACTCCTATACTTGACATCAGGAATCTTCGCCTCCATATTCCACACTGCATTCAGCTTTATAGGGGGGCTTTCAGCCTACACTGTTCCCGCCATCGGCGCCTCCGGAGCTATCAGCGGAATCCTAGGAGCCTATCTCATACTTTACCCTGGAACGTACCTGTTAGTGGGTTGGAGCTTCATAATATTCCCGATGTTTTTCAGATTGAAGGCGTCCTACTACATTATATTCTGGTTCGCAACGCAGGTGATTTACGGCTTCACTAGGACTGCTGGAAGCACAGCAGTATTCGCTCACGCAGGAGGATTCGTAGCGGGAATCACGTTACTCCCGTTGCTCGTCGACAAAGAAAAGATTGTAAGGCTTAAGATAATGCGAGCATATAGTCTTCTCCCCTACTTGACGCCCGTCAACCTGAAGACGACGGGTTTAGGCTTTTTCTCTAAGACCATTGCAACCATGCTCATAGCCCTGCTTTCAGCTGGAGCAGCCTATGCTTCATCAGGATTAGCGGTTCGTGGCATTATTAAGTCAACAACGATTCAATATACTTGCGGAGAGGTTCCCTATATTGACTACGTGGGCGTACAGTTGCCCGATCTGGAGTCTCAGATCGCTAGCGTGCCTCTTGACATGACGAAAATATTGTTAAACAGGTTGAACTCGGCGGGACTGCTCTACGACGAGGCTAATTCCAACGGGGAGATAGTTTTAAGCAGCTGGAGCACTAAACTCCCTGTAAGAGTAGTAATAGGGTCATCAGTAAACATTGTCAACGTGAATACGACGATACATTATTTCAGTGGAACATATGATTCCGACGGGTTCCTAAGCTACGGCGAGGGGAGTTTGACGACGCGTGCAGTAAGTGTAGTCCTATACGGGCAGCTCTACCGGCTGGTGGAAAGCGAGCCCATTACTTACGTGTTCAAAGCAGTGTCTCAGACGGTTGACCTAACCGGTCTGGCAAGATGCACGGGAGCAGTATCCCTGTTTACCGCCCTGGGGGCACTATTCGTAGTGGTTAAAAAGGATGAGGAGTTAACACTCATAGAAGAAAGACAACTGTTTTAGAACCGGAGCCGGGCTAGTAGCACAGCCGTTTCCAGCATCGTTTTCACGGAAAAACCAAGATGGGCAAATACTTGAGCAAAAAGTTGCAAAAATCTTAAAAGCGTTTCGAGCACGGCATTGACTGAAATGCCTAGAAAAAACCGTGGAAGACAGGTGTCAACTCTCTTCAGGCGATTACATTTAGAATTCACGTTCAGTGAGCCATTTTTAAATATGTTTCTCACAGGCTTGGTGATGGATCATGAGTGCCGAAACTAGTTTCGCGCTGAAGACGGTTACTGTGGAAACCCTAACGCGGAAAACCCTAGTTCAGGCTACGGGTCTTAGAAAGACCTATAGGTCGGGAGGGAAGCAGACGGCTGCGCTTCAAGGCGTCAGCTTCAGCGTTAAGGAAGGCGAAATAGTGTGTCTTCTAGGGCCCAATGGAGCAGGCAAGACTACGTTGGTAAAGATTCTGAGCACCCTCCTGTTCCCCGATGAGGGGCAAGCATGGGTCGCTGGCTACGACGTGGTTTCTCAAGCCGATAAGGTTAGGAGAATAATTGGCTACGCGGGACAGGATAGCGAGAGATCCGCTTTCTTCAGGTTGACGGCTAGGGAGAACCTGATTTTCTTCGCTACTGCTTTCCACGGGTTACGGAAGCCTGAAGCCAACGAAAGGATTGAGGAAATGGCCAGGGAATTCGATTTCGAAAATTGTCTAGACCAGTATTTCATCGCGCTTTCAGGAGGACAGAAGCAGACTTTCGTAATAATGAGGTCCTTAATCACCCAGCCGAGGATTGTGTTCATGGACGAGCCTTCTAAATCCCTTGACCCGCTTACTGCCTCCAAAGTTAGAAAACACTTGAAGGATTATGCTCGGGTGAGACGAGCCGCCATAATCGTAACCACGCACAACATGAGGGAGGCGGAAGAGATGGGCGACAGGGTAATCATGATGAACAGGGGGAAGATCATTTTCGACGGGACCCCTGAGGAAATGAGGGAATCCGTAACTAGAACCGAGGTCATTCAGATAAACGGGAACAATGTTCAAGAGGATGTTAGAAACCAGTTGGCTCTTGTAGAGGGAGTTATAGGTGTTCAACGGGAGAACTCTGACCTGAGGATTCACTGTAAAGATGCTTACGAAACCCTGCCAGCGGTTGTGAACATTCTGAAAAACAGTGGGCACAGGCCTGCAATAAGGATAGAGAGCCTAACGCTTGAAGAAGCCTTTAAGATAATGGTTGAGGGTGAGGAAAGATGAGCAACATTCTAACAATGATTAGAATGACTGTATGGAGAAGAATAAGAGAGATAACGCGCTATAAGCTGAATTTCACCGTAGAGCTGATAATGAGCTTCATATGGGGTCTTGGTCTCATGATATTCGGGTTCGTAATAGACCCCTCGAAACTAGGCGAGATTGGAAGCTCGAACTACGCCGTATTTCTCCTAATTGGAGTTGCCTTCCAAAACTATCAGGGTGCTGCAACCTGGGGAGCCTGGGAGATAAAGGATGAGCTAACCAGGGGGCAGATCGAGTACACGTTCGCTTCACCAGTCTCGAGATACGTTTACATGCTTTCCTCATCTATTTCTCAAGCCTTTGTCGGCACATTATTCGGAATAATACCGATGTTTGCAACAGCATTCATTCTCCTAGGCAGCTTTCCACCCGTATCCGCATTCTTAATGACCTGCATCACTCTATTTCTAACCTTCCTTGCCCTATGCCAGATAGGCGTGATAATGTCGAGCGCAATACTGCTTTTCAAAGATGTTTCAGCAGTAATGTCCATCCTCAATTTTCTCTTTCAAATAGCGACAGGAATGTTCGTCCCCCTCCAGTTTATGCCTGACCCATTAAAGATCCTCGCATTCCTCATACCTCTAACCCACGGGATAGATCTTTCACGCCACTTCATAATGGGAACCAGTACGGTTTGGCCGGTGGAAGTGGAGCTTGGAATGCTACTCGCCTTCATACTTGGTTTCGGCCTACTCGCGAAAGCTGCAATACTTCATCTGGAGAGAAAGGCTAAGAAGGAGGGTCTTGCTCTAGCATAGATTACCGTTACGTTTGGTTAATGCTCTGTTTTTTCACCCTGCCGGTTCCTTTCTGAGCCTCATTTGAAACGAAAGACTCCCGCTCCAGAGTCTCTCAGAATGCTTTTAATAAAACGAGGACCTATTTGAAATGCTTCGCCATCTCCAGGTTCTCCGGCATTGAAAGAATATCGTCTATAACTCGGTTAACCTGCTCCGTGGATTTTGTCCTAGGGTCGGTTATCAGCCATTCGAAAAGGGTGTCTCTACCGCCTTCTAAGAATGCTTCAAGAGCCCACTCCATCCTCATCATCCTTGGATGGAGAACATAGTTTACTATGCGTCTCGGAAGTCTTTCAACCCTCATCCTACGAACACCCTTTCCGTCGACCCTTGCTGGTATTTCGACAGCAACATCGTCAGGCAAGTCATCTATTGTGTCCTTATTTAAAACGTTAACCTGATAGACACCCTCCCTATCGTTCACCAAGGAATCTATTATCGGAACAACTGACTCACGGCTGAGCTGAGTAGGCAGCACGCTTGTCAAAGGCGCAGGATCCCTTATGGCCGCCGCTATCGTGTCAAAGTTGTATTGAAGCATATCCAAGTATACTTTCCAACCGGTTTCGGAATCTGGACCTGCCAGAGACCCGTACCACTTTCTTTTCGTCTCTATGTTCCAGTGGTATTTCCATGTTCCGCCTCTAACAGTGTCTCCAACTGGGAAAAGCCCGTAGGTCCTGTACATGTCGACAGCCGCTGGAGACATCTGTACGTCGAACGGGTTTACTTGATCCTCACGCCACACCCTCCAGTATTCTTCAGCCCTATTCCTGATCCACTCGTCTATAAGAGGGTAAGCATCCTCCCCGTTGTGTTTAAACCTTGTTAGCCAGATAACGTGATTAAAGCCTATGGCTTCGAAATCAACATTCTTAGGGTTAAGCCCCAGGATGCTGGATATCTCCAGATATCCTAGGTGGCCGTGGCAAAGACCTATTACCCTCGTCCTAGTCTCCCTGCTTACGAGAGTTGTTAGCTCGAAGACAGGGTTGGCGAGCTGGAGAAGCCATGCTTCAGGGCTCAGCTCCTCAATGTCTTTCGCGACGCCTAACGCAAGCTTAAACTGGTAGTAGCCCCATATCGTATGGTAGTCTGAAATCATGTTCCACTCAACACTATTAATGCCCCTGTAGTATCCATGCTTCTCGGAAACCTGCCGCATCTTCTCATAGTAAGAGTGGCCTCCCGCCATGGCGGTGTTTATCACCGCGTCGGAATCCTTCAACGCAGCCCTCCTGTCGGTTGTCTTCTCGAAAGCCAGATCCGCCTTAACCTCAGAAGCATACCTCTTCGCGAAAGCGTAGATAAGGTTCAGCCTCTCCTCATTTATATCCATGAACGTGACTACTGATCCTCTGAGGCTCGGGGTTAAGCATAAGTCTCGGACCAGTGTTGCAGACCAGGCGAGGCTTCCCGCTCCAATAACAGCTATCTTCACCATGACTGCTCGTTTCAGACCTTGCTCAGGATTTTATAAACCTAGTGCATCAGTCAAGCTCAAAACCAACTAAAAATTAAAATACGTAGAACCTAGCTTTTTCCACCATGGAGTGCAGGAAGGAGAGAAACTTGAAGAACTGCCCTTGCACATGGCCGGATTGCCCCCGGAAAGGAATATGCTGCGAATGCATAAGTTACCATAGGGCGCATGGAGAACTCCCCGCATGCTTCTTCTCCAGGGAGGCTGAGAAAACATACGACAGGTCGGCAGAAAACTTCGTGAGAGACAGGTTTCCAAATTTAAGAGTTAGATAGAGGGTTCAAAATTTAGAGATGTGTTCTCACTAATGGGTTTGAAAGAGAGGAAGAACAGAGATTTCAAAGGTGTTCTTGCAGGCGGCCTGCTCCATCAGGCAGCCTCCTCGATGCAGGGGGCAATAGCGTCCCCCTTCTTCAACAGTAAAGGCATCCCTCCGAGTCAAATAGGCGTGTTAAACTCCGTCAGCTGGAGCATCATCAGCTTCACCTCCATGCCGTTCGGCAGACTCTCCGACTTCACCGGTAGACGCATCCCACTCATAATTTCCAGTATTCTAGGCGCTTTAGCATGCATAACAGTGTATTTCGCAACGAATATTTTCACAGCCTTATCTCTCTACATTCTAATCGGTTTCTCTACAGCCTTGTTCACGCCTAACAATAGCGCCCTAATATTCGAGAGCACTGAATACTCTAAGGCTCCGCTCTTCTTCGCCGTTTTCTATCTTGCAACCCTAGCCGGGTCGTCTCTGAGCTCATTTTTAGCCGGCTGGCTTTCAAAGTTTTTCACAGCAGAAATCCCGTTTTTCACCGCTTCAATACTCTTTCTCTTATCGATCCCGATTTACTCTCTCTACATCTCCAGAGGAGGAAGCAGAACGCTGGGGAACAGGCTGGATGCTCTTGCACGCTCAGTCGATATTAAAACAATGTTACAGATGCTTAGACAGAATCCGCGACTAGTCTTCTACGGTTTCTCAATCTTCTTTCATGAACTAGGGTTCTTCATCATCTCTCCATACATCAGCCTTTTCGCTCAGAGAGTAGTTGGCTTAGATATGGCAGGAGTTGGAACGATTATAGCTATTTGGAACATTGGGCTTGCCGTCGGCTTCCTCCCCTGGGCCTGGGTCACGACTAGAAGGGGAAGCTGGGGAATGATGCTGACACATTTAGCGATATCCTCGCCAACTTGGATTCTTCTTGCTTTATCCGACGGCTTCGCATCCATGGGGCTCTATATTTTCATTTTCGGGCTTGTGGGGGCTATGGATCTTCCCGCCAGGAGGACGCTTACAGCAGAGATTTGCCAAGGTGAAAACCTTGGGGAAACAATGGGATTCATAGAGCTCAGCAACGGTCTAGCTGGGGTTTTTGGTGGGATAGCGGGAGGCTTTCTCTGGGAGTGTTTTGGGCCAGCATCCATATTTTACGCGGCGAGCGTTCTAACGCTTTTCTCAACAGCATTATTTTTAATCATGAGGAGAGCGGCGTGAAGCCAATCGAGTAACCCATTTCCATTTCAAGGCTAAAAACTTAAGTAATTAAGCGAGATGCTGAGAAGCATGGATTCTAGGGAACGAGTGTTAAGAGTATTAAACCATGAGGAAGCGGACAGGATTCCCTTCATAGACTTCCCATGGGGCGAGACTCTGGAGAGATGGTATAGCGAAGGCTTGCCGAGAGGGGTTTCTCTACACGACTATTTCGGCTACGATATTTACCTAATAGGTCCGGATGTCAGCCCTAAGTATGACACTATCATAATCGAGGAGAACGATAAGTTCAGAACGTACATAGACTCGTGGGGTGTAATGGTTAAGGCCTGGATCGGAAGAAGCGGCACCCCTCATCCTGCTGGTCCCCCGTCAGTTTCCACGATTGAAGAGTTTAAAGAGAAGCTTGAGCCACTCCTAGACCCTGAGCTGCCGATCAGGGTTTCAAGCAGCAGATACCCGTTTAAGGGAGAGCTTGAGAAAGGCATAGGGAGGCTTAAGGAGCGTTACGCGGTCTTCTGCTCCATAATAGGGCCTTTCGAAACAACTAGGCACATACTTGGGGAAAGCGTAGACAAGGTTTTGATCGCCATCCACAGGAATCCTGGTCTCGTAAAATATGTTTTCAGACACCTGGGCCAGTATTTCTCTAGGATTGTGGAGACTTATCTCAGGCTCGGAGTTGACGGACTATGGGTTTGGGAGGACATGGCTTATAGTAAGGGGCCGTTTTTCTCACCGAGGGTTTACGAGGAGTTCGTGAAGCCGGCGCATATTCAAATGACCTCGGCCTACAGGGTAAGAAACATGCCGGTCATAATACATACGGATGGTAATGTGAACCTACTTATTCCTGAACTGATTGAAGCGGGATTCACGGCGATACAGCCGTTGGAGGTTAAGGCGGGAATGGATGTTGTTGAGCTTAAAGAAAAATACGGGGAGACCCTTTCCTTCATAGGGAACCTCGACGCTAGGAAGATAGCCAGCCCTAGGGAAATAGAGGACGAAATCTCTCGCAAGATACCTGTTGCGAAAAAGGGTGGAGGATACATGGCTTGCTCCGACCACAGTGTCCCACCTGACGTGTCTTTCAGCGCATTCCAGGAATACATAAGACTGATAAGAAAATACGGAGCATACACGTGATGAGGCAGATCGTGAAGAAGAACGAGATAAAAAAGAAAAAAAGAATTGAAGAGTTATGGCCAGAGCAACTGACCCGAATATGTTAGGGTAGCATCGCTATTTGGGTTTCCCACTATAACGTAGTTAATTCCCGAGTCGATGACCGTCAGGAGCCCGACCCAGCTACCTCCAGTTATTAGGTAGCCTTGCCCTCTTCCAGTTTCGGCACAGTATGTAGATACAGTTATCGGCTTGTCCATTGGTTCCCACGTGATCGCTACTCCTATTTTTGCACCTGCTGTTTCGTAAAATCCGCCGTACATGTCATAGGTTAAAGGAAGCAGTTTTCCGCCAATCGGTTCGCCTATAGAGGATGGCTCTGGCCTCGAGAAGGACAGGAATGCGAGATTGAACCTGGCTTTCGCAGAGCCTTCTTCTATTGGTTCGGCGAGAAACAGAAACTTCCAGGAAGCGATCCAGAAATCTCCCTTTTTTTCGGTGAGCAGCCCTGGAGCCTTGATGATGAAGCTCCAGAGGTTAAGCTTCAATACTCTTCCGTCATCCAGCTTGATTTCCTGAACAGTTGGAGGAGGCCATTTGTAAGGATCATTTGCGGGATTCTCTATTTTCAGGGCTTGAATATTTAACGAAATCAAATCCCCTGAATCTGTCCCCGCTTGAATCGCCACCCTACCTTGCAATAGAACTACTACTAAAATGAAGGCTAGAGCAAGGCTCAAGGTGACAGGGTTTCCCTTAGACCAGGCTTTTACTCTTCCCATCTTCCCACCTCCTTTCGTCGAAGTTTTTATAAAAGCGCAGCATATAATGCCTTTTTTCTAGACCTAATTAAGCGCACTTTATCCTGCTTGTCCACAATCTTAGACTTAAAAGCCTTAAATCGTGTGCAGCGCGTAGCAGAGTCTATGGAAGATATTAAAAAAGACGAGTCGACGAGAAGAGCTGAGCTTTTCGATATTCTTGCGCATCCGGTGAGAATAAGAATACTGAAAATGCTTCAGCAAAATCCCATGAGTTTCTCAGAGCTTAAAAGGGCCCTGGGAATAGAGAGCAGCGGCCATCTGCAGTATCACCTGGAGAGACTATGCGACCTAGTGAAACAGAACGCTTATGGAAAGTACGTAATGAGCGATGATGCAAAGGAAGTGATGCGGTTCACGGAACTTGTAGAGCAGATGGGCGCGGCGAAACCGGCAAGGTTTTGGAAGCCTAACACGCTTAAGAAGGCTCTAAGCCTGATGGTAATCATCCTTTTAGTGTCAATCGTGACGATTCCTGAGATTCACCGGGTCGCCTCTAGACAGATACCGTTGTACGAGAACATAGATTTTTCAGAAGATTTTCTCACAGTAGGCGGTATAAAGTTTAGATACTTGCTAATAACAACAAGCGAACTGGAGAACGGTACGAAAATAACTTTCAGAGGAGTAACTTTCACCTACTTGGCTCCGACAATTCTTCGTCTACGCGAATGCCTTTGGGTTTTGGCATCCAAACCCGTATCCGAGATGGAAGTATTCTCCGCCGGGGTCAAGGTGGAATATGAGGATGGACTGTCTGAAACAATTCCTATTTTGCCTTGGACTGGGGGTGGTGAAGAATACACGGGTCTCACCCGTTTTCTAAATCAAGGCGAGATACTTTATTCCCCGTTTTATTGTAAGGAGAAAATAAGGGCATTAGCCTTCCAAATCGGGTCCAAAACCATAGCATTATTGGTTAGAGCATGATGGTTTTTCTCAGTGCTTGGCCCATTTCTAAGAGCCTTATCAAGAACGTTGCCCAACAGGAACCCAGTGGGCGGGCTAAGAATATGTAAGCATACGCTAACTCATGTTTCGAATCCCCGAGAAGCCTTAAATAATATTCTTTCGAAGTTTTGTCATGAGCTGGTATGGTCTTTACCCGCCTCAGGCCGTCTTCTCTAAAAGAAGGTTTAACAGGGTGATTCTCAACCCTCCTAATTTCAACCCCGGTTCTTGGTGCGGCGCCGGAAAACTATGGATTGACCAGGAGAACGAGGAATACTGGCTGACGAGTAGGCCTAGGGAGATGAGGGATATGAGGAGGGGGTATGCTGTTGAAATATACAGGTCTAAGGATGGTGAGGATTACAGCCTGGCAACATGGATTACTAAGGAGGAGTTAAGCGAGACGACGAGAATCCAGATTCTAAGCATAGAGAACCAACAGCTTCTGAAAGACCCTTTTACTGGAAGATACCATCTTTACCTCTCGCTTAACGTTTCTAGGGGAAGCCTGACGATTGAGGGCAAGAGTTTTGTTGAAAGCAAGTGGGAGACCGTCCTCATGACTTCCGAGGACCCTTCAGGGCCATGGGAGCCGGAGGGCTTCGTAATCAGGGGGAGTGAAGAATACGATGGCGGAGAAGCTAGGGATGCAACCATCGATATAATAGATGGGCAGTACTTCTGCCTCTACAAGGCTAGGAAAGCAGGCACAGGCGTAGTTAAGACCGCGCTGGCGGTTAGCAGGGATGGCAAGAGCTGGCTTAAGCTTGGGATTCCAACAATAGACGGTGAACAGCAGCCGGATTTCTTTCTTTTAAACGGCTCAATAATCCCGGGTTCTACAGGCCCCTTTTTCATGGGCACGGAAACCCTAGAGGTTATAAACGGGAATGCTCTAACCAAGCATTTCGCTGCGTACCGCATAGACTTCAGAAATTTAAACCTAGAGACTATTTTCTCATCGCTATGGACTCCTCTTTCACGCTTCGAGCACAGCGAGTACCCGATTCACACGTATGCACAACCGGTCTTCGACTCGATAAGAGGCGACAGGTGGCTGATCTGGATAGAGGCTGTTGATCCAAACCATACTAGGGAGCTTGGATGGGGCACGCAAGTAGACAGGCTGCTGCTCTATACTTCAGAGATTCCACGATGCGTTTAAAACTAGAATGGTTTAGCTGTGATCGCTCTCCCCATTATGGTAACGGCGACGGCGGCCGCAACGGCGAGTGCAATCCCGCAGAATGTTCCAGCGATTATCACTCCTCTTCTAACCACCCACCTATCCTTACCCATTCTTTTTTCAAGCCATTTGCCGATCAGTGCTCCGATCAACGGTGGAAGCGTGTACGCTGGAATGTTCTGGAAACCGTATAGGAAGCCTATTGGAGAGAAGTATTGCGTTGGGAAACGGGATGAAATAACAACCATCGCGAAGGCCAGTGTGCTTGAAAGGGCTATTACATCCACCTTGAAAATCTCAATAGACCTTGAAACCCAGAGGGAGAAGTACAGGGCTGAAATGGGCCAGGAGTAGCTGGCGTAAGGATAGAAGGCAGACGGTATTGGCGTCATAGCCCAGAATATCGAAACGTACAGCAGGGATAGGAGGATTGCTATTGCGAAGAATATGAGGTAGGCCTTGTAATAGTCCAGGGGCCTGACCTTCAGGAGCTTAGCCACGTAAACCCTGTGCGTAATTATGCCGGCGCTACTGGTCACGTGGGTCGGAACCACCCATGGGATTACGTCTCCAGGCCTTGTGAAAGAGACGAAGAACGCTTCCCTTATGTAGGGTATTGTGACTGACAGCCCGGTTTCAGCCGTCGCCCTAGCCGTCAGTATGCCTTGAATAAATGGAACTATCGTCCAGGTTACCACCCAGACGAACCACAGTTCCGGAGCCAGAGAAACAGAGACTAACAATCCGCCTAAGGACCCGGCGGCGATTAAAGCCATGATCCAGCCGAAGGGCAGGTATGATGTTTTAAGCTGCTCTACTGAAAGACGCCTCAGAGAGAGGATTGCCTTCGCAATGTTTTTGGCTCCGACGGCGAGTATTCCAAGCGCGATTCCGAGTGTTAAACCCACCTGCGGGCTTGCCCACAGGTCGTAGATTGCTCTCTGCCACCACCATTGGATCGACGCGCCGTAGGTCCATTCTCTCCGCCACATAGCGAAGTAAGGGTGGTCGATCCGGAGCGCCAAGGAGTTTCCGAAAACCCAGACGGCAACCGACCCGATGAACATCCATACCGAGGCGTTAAAAGGAATAAGCCAGCCCACCATGTATTGAGCAATATCTGTACCAACGGCGAAAACAGCCCCTGGCAGTATTCTTTCAATACTTGAGGTGAAGTCCACCCAGGGATAGGGGATGACCGTTATAGCCCTGCCTAGGAA
>CAZWPT010000041.1:0-2452 GCA_964635675.1 uncultured Nitrososphaerota archaeon
GCTGATAACAGTGCTCAGAACCTTCCCGAGCGACCTTCCCAGGGAGATGATTCAGGAAGCACTGACGCTTTTCGCCGACAGGCATATGAGCCTTAAAGAGGTTTATGAGGAGCTTAGGCGCAGGAGGGTTGGGGAGGAGGATTTAAGGGCTGAGGCCAAGCGCCTTGTCGACGAGAATATTTCCTATGTTAAAGAGAAGGGTGTTGACTCGGTTAAACTGTTAATGGGCAGGATGATGGAGAAGTACAGGGGCGTCGCGGATGGCTCAACCGTCTACAGGATCCTCGTGGAGGAGGTTAAAAGGAGGCTGGAGTGAAAATGCCTTATTCAGAGGAGGTTGAGAAAAAGCTTTCTGAGAAAGGCGTTAAGCCTGGTGACAGAATAAGGCTTGAACGCGGCAACCTTGTAGTTGAGGGAATACTTCTTCCAAGGGAGGAGGTGGACTTCGGAGACGGGGATGTCCTAGTCATAAAGCTGGACAATGGTTACAACGTGGGGTTCAAGCTGGACGATGGGGAAATCGTGAAGCTGGAGGGCTCTGTGGAGCTGGGAAAGTTCAGGGCGCTGGAGAGGGTTGAGCAGGATAAAACGCTTCCGCCAGTTTCAATATTTTCGACAGGCGGAACAATAAGCGCAAGAATAGACTACTACACTGGGGGCGTCTCAATGCTCTTCACGCCTGAAGAAGTATTCTATAATGTTCCTGAGGTTTTGAAAATCGCCTACCTGAGGAGGGTTGAAAGACTCTTCAGCCTAGCGTCCGAGGACATGACTCATAGGGAATGGTCAATCATCGCTAGAAAGGCTGCTGAAACCCTTGCTGAGGGCGATGCTGGCGTCCTAATCCTCCACGGGACCGACACTATGCACTACACTTCAGCAGCCCTCTCCTTCATGATTAGAGGATTAAACGCTCCAGTAGTACTCGTAGGGTCTCAGAGGTCGAGCGACAGGGGGTCCAGGGACTCGGATATGAACATAATCTGCGGGCTCCACGTCGCCACCAAGATGAACCTAGGCGAGGTGGTCGTATGCATGCATGCTGAATCAGGCGACACTTTCAACCTTGTGATGAGGGGGACGAGGGTGAGGAAGATGCATTCGACGAGGAGGGATGCTTTCAAACCAGTGAACTCGCCCCCCGTAGCCAGGGTCTGGCCGGATGGCCGGATGGAAATGGTTGAGAGAGAGTTTAGGCCCCGCGGCACTGATCCGCCTACTGTGGATGATGCTTTCGAGCCGAGGACCGCGCTGGTTAAAACCTACCCGGGTTCAGACCCGGAGCTCATCGACTTCCTAGTAGACAAGGGTTACAGGGGTATTGTGTTAGAGGGAACAGGAATGGGTCATGTTCCAACAGAGCCGTTAGACGGAAGATTCTCCATGGTCAAAAGCATAAGAAGGGCCTTGGAGGAAGGAGTGGTGATAGCCATGACCACCCAATGCGTGTTCGGCAGAGTCAACCCCTATGTCTACAGGAATGCGAGAATAATGATGAAGCTCGGCGTAACATACTGCGAGGACATGATGAGCGAAGTAGCATACGTTAAACTCGGCTGGCTTCTTGGACACGGTTTCGACAACGAGACAGTTAAGAAACTAATGCTCCACAGCTTCGCAGGAGAAATATCCCGGAGGTCCCTCTACTCAACCTACAGGCTTTAATCCTTCTTAATCTTCCTTATGGCAAGAGTCTTAGCCTTCCCGTCTGACAGAACCCTGTATTCACCGCTCAAATCCTTCCGGCTTAGAAACCATCTCACCGCCTTCCTCAGCCTCGTGTTCGAAACGTTTTCAACCACAATCTTCCCAGAGCTCTCCTCAACCTTAGCTGACAGCTTCCTGCCGAGAAAGTCCGCCAGCTCTCTAAGCGTTTCCCTAGGGAGTTTTGAAGCGTCTAGTTCAGCCATGGTTAAGCGTTAAGCAGGCTGGTTTAAATGGTTTACTGACGCCCCGCGAGTCAAGACCAGAGCCTACTAACCAGGCTGGTGAAACCCTGGTTTCCAACCAGGGCAGCCATGTAGAAACCCATCAGCCCCATTTCAATCCAGGCTTTAGCAAGTATAGGCGTGAGGAGAGTTATTAGAAAGCCTGCAGCAGCCGGGGGCGCGAAGAGGGGGATAATAACCATGAAGAAGAACACTGTGAAAAGGCACTCCGGAACATAGCCGAGGAGAGTGGAGAAAATAGTCAGCAATCCTTTCTTTCTTCTCCCCATTATCCTGAGGCTCCTGCTGATCAGGCCCACAGACAGGCCTGTAAGCATCTTGCCGAATACAAATCCCGGCAGGAACAACGCCATCAGCCCACTGGTCGAGCCGAAGTATAGCCCGCTTCCGAGACCAGCGATAACCCCGACGGCTGAGCCCGCCAAAGGACCACCGAAGAAGCCAGCTATCAAAGTCCCCATGTGGGACAGATCTAAAGCAACCTGCCCCCAGTTCAAAACCGT
>CAZWPT010000042.1:0-36895 GCA_964635675.1 uncultured Nitrososphaerota archaeon
TTACGTTTCTACAGTTAATGGGGCTCTACACGTATTGGAATACTTCTGCCAGGCTTGTGACGATTCTTAAACCGGAGTCTATGCGGGCTTCACCGGATTCTCGCCGGATAAGTATAGGGGTTATGCCCACTTCCTCAGCCCCCCTGTAATCGTCGTCCACCTTGTCTCCGATGAACAGGGCTTCTTCAGGCTCAACACCAAGTTTTTCAAGAGCATGCCTGAAAGCCTCCGGATGAGGCTTAGCCCTTCCCGTAGTGTCCGCCCCAACTATAACGTCGAACAACTCCTTCCGAAGACCTGTCTTTCCCAGGATTGCGTAGACATCCGTTTCATAGCCTGTTGAAACAAGCCCCGTCTTTAAACCCATCCTCCTCAGCTTAACAAGCGTCTCCTCAGCATCAGGATAGGCTTCGCAATCCGCGTGTTTAAACCATTGTGTTTCAATCTCTCCGACCAGCTTCTCATACTCGGGGATTCCGAGATGCTTCAGAACAAGCGAATTCCACTTACTCCAGTACTCTTTATAAGGAATTTTTCCATACAGTGAACGATAATTAAGACTGTCAAACTGCTCATCTGTCCTTGCAAGCGCTTCCCTTATTTCGTCAACAGACCTGTCGACTCCCAGCGAATACAATACTTTTTTAAACACGATTTCCGGTATCCATGTTTTCACCAGGGTTTCACCTAAATCGAACAGCACTGCTTTAACCCTCATGAAAGCATTCCCCCTATTCCTCTGCAACATAGGGATCTAGCGTCTTATATCTTTTTAAGCCGAATACGGCTGGGCGTACGCATTTCAAAGTTTTAAGCCGGTGGTGAAACAGTTTATATAGCATTGCCGGGTACATTTTCAAACAAGCATCATGCTGAAAATAGGCCACAGGGGAGCGAAATTCTACGAGCCGGAGAACACGCTGCGCAGCTTCAGGAAAGCGTTGGAGCTTGGTGTGGATGCTGTTGAGCTGGACGTTAGAAGGACGAGGGACGGTGAACTAGTGGTCATCCATGATGCTGAGGTTGACAGGACTACGAATGGGAAGGGACTGGTGAGCGAGCTCACGCTGGAAGAGATAAAGAGCCTCGACGCAGGAAAGGGTGAGAAGATACCTACTTTGGAGGAAGTGCTCGACTTCCTGGATAAAAGGGTGAAGATACTGATGGAGTTGAAGGAAGCAGGGATTGAAGACGCAGTGTTAAAACTTGTTCGTGAAAAAGGGTTGGAGAATAACGTGGTAATCATATCTTTCTTGGAAAACGCGTTAAGAAGAATTAGGGAGCTCGACAAGAACGTGGAGACCGGGTTGATTTACGTGAGACACGAGAACCCTGTTAAAACAGCACTGGAGCTGGGGGCGAACTACGTGATGCCACATTACCGTTTCGCGCACTCTGCTTTGATCAAGAGGGTGCATGAAAACGGTTTGAAGGTGATAGTTTGGACGGTGAACAATGAGGAGGAGGCACGCGAGTACGCGGAGAAAGGCGTTGATGGCATAACGAGCGACAGACCCGACATACTTAGGTAGATAAGCATTCGGCGAGGCTGGGCAAAATATTGAGGTTACTGGTATAGGCGGATTCTTCAACGCTTACCGAGTGCTTGAACACTGTTTAAAGATTATTGGGAGAGGGTTTTCTCTATTCCCTCAGCAAAACTGCTGGTCTCTACTCCAAACTCGTCAACCATTTCAGAAACTATGAACCTCTCTATGATTTTAGCTCCGGAGCCATATATTTTTTCGAGGCCAATTATGAACTCCTGAGGCTTGTCGGGTATCTCCTCCCTCTTCAACCCTTGCTCGTTCTCAAGATACCAGTATACGATGCGTTTAACGGTCTCCCCTAAACAGCGTAGACCCCTGTCAACACACTTTAAAACCCTATCCTTGGGGGCTCCTATCATTTTTCACGCTCACCTCTAAACCGCTTGGGGCAGAAACTCCTATAGTCCGAGCCTCCGTCGCCAATGCTAAGCCTAAAGTTTTCAGGTGCTTTAAAACATTATTTCTCCCAAATCCACCCTATAGATTTTCAATCATCCTTTCCAAAACCTGTCGACGCTGAAGCCTCTTCGGCTTAGGAGGCTGGTTTCACCAGAAGCTTTTCTTCTTAGCCTGCATCTGCTCCATTATCCTTGCAACAAGGCTGCTGAGAACATATGAGATGCCGAGTGCGAATCCGCCGAAATATGTTAATCCTGACCCGGCGAGTAGATTATCCCCGTAGTTATTCCACCAGTTCCAGAATACGTGTAGAGACATGGGGAGAAAAATGTTCTTGTAGCGAACCTGGCATACCGCTGCAACCACGCCGAACAACAGGGGCCAGAGGAAGCCGCCGAGCCCGTAGTGGAAGAAGTGTGTTAGGGCAAACACTAGGCTGCTTACGGATATTGCCATGGGGGAATCTATTTTCGCCAGAGTGGAAAGAAGGAGTCCTCTGAAGAACCATTCCTCTAGAATTGGAAGGATGAGTATTCCGCAGGCGGGTGTGAAGGGGTCTAGGAGGAAAACCGTCGGTATGACGAAAAGCGCGGTAGCCAGGAACGTAAGCTGCTCCCCACTCATGCTTCCCTGGAAACCGTTTAAATCCTTTATCTGGCTCCCCATCAGGAGCAAGGGGGCTACTGAAGAGAAGAGGACGATTAGCGTGAGCTCGAAGACCCGCTGCTCAAAGTACTGGGTTACTCCGACAGTCTGCAGAATGAGAACCCAGAAAACGAACAGGTTGGTGACGCTAGCTAGAACCCTCCAGTGCCTGAACACCGGGGCCACGAGTAGTAAGCCGCCTCCCAGTAATTATGCTTTGCTAAGCCTGTTTTAACCCGGACCGGGCTATGGTTCGCCTCAAGCATGCTTAGACACGCTTTTTAAGCAGCCGGGGACACGGGGGGGAAGGCTCCTCAGAGAGGACGCTACAAGTATTTAAACAGCGGCGTATCAATTTTCTATGAAGCTTTGAGCGAACAGAAGCCCTCGGTGTGGACCGTGATCATTTCACTCCTGATGCTTTTCGTAAGTGGCGCATGGACGGTGGCAGCAATCATATCGATCAACATGAATAAAGCCTTAGGCACAATAATGCTGGCCACGGCCACAGCCTCGAACGTAAGCTTCCTCCTCACACTGCTCGCAGCAATGCTGCTGTATTCGGGGGTGGAGAGGGGGGAAAGGCTCAGAGTAATCATGGTATGTCTCTTTGCAGTAGGAATAGTCACCCTTGTCTACACTGTGGTGCTTTTCATGGTTGCCTTCCTTACGAGATACCCGACGCCCCTCGATTAAACCTTAAACCATAGGCTCTATTTACCTGAACCGTTCTAACCCTTCCTCGTTAAAAAATTAAGACGTGCCTTAAAAGTTAGAGGATGCTGAAACATTTGTGCAACGCGCAGTCCGCCGCGCGCGCGCACACGACTTGCAGAGGATTTCGCGCCGATCATCCTCGACCCGAGAGGATACGGAGCAAAGCCTTCGCCACCAAAGTTCATAGCATACCGGTTGATCATTGATCCGGAGAAGAGGAAACTGTGCGTTCTCTACGAGGTCTACTGGAGTAGGCAGGACTGCACTTGGAGGAAACTCAACAAGGATCATAACCATGATTACGAGCAAATACAGATACATTTCAACATAGCAACCGGCATGATGGAGAAGGTTATCGTTTCTTCCACAGAGCCTGTGAAGCACGGTGGACACGGCGTAGAAGTCTTCTTGAAAACTAGCGAGGCAAGTAGGAGGGAAGTAGAATACGTTACCTTGCCACAGGGGCAGTTCCCTTGGGGAGGGCCTACGGGGAGAAAGGGTGCAACTGAAATCAGGGAGATCCCGATTGAGCGGCTGGCGTTTAAGAGAAACAGGCCAGTAATACTGGTTCTGAACTGCTACCACGTGTTTACAGGCTTGAAGAGGACACTCATGCCCAGGGAGGAGGTTGAGTTGAAACCCCGCTTGAGAAAGCTCGACAGAAAGCTCTTGGAGAAATGGTATTACCAGCATTTCAGGGACAGGTTCGGCCATGATGTCTCCAACCCCTTTAGGGAGCCTTATGTTATGTATTATCCCCCACCTGAAGACAGGTTGTCGAGACTAGCCTACAGCCTGCTCTACGCATACGCCTCCGTAAAGAGGTTTTTCCACCTGCCTGTTTAGATGTTTAATCTCGTTATTCTTTTAAAAACTTAACACTCCGTGTTCCTCATGTCCCGCAGCTATATAAATTTGGCGAGCTTTTTCATCATGCTGTAGCCCTATTATTGAATCCTGGTTCTCGACAAGCATTAAGCATTTAGGCTCCTCCATATTTCCAAGACCTTCTCCAGAAACTCGCTGTCAAGCCAGACAACCCTGAAGGCTTCCTCCGGTATTTTTCTGCCTCTCCTATATTCCTGGCTCCACGACGGGCTCGTAAACAGTTATTTGGCTTCACTAGGCGAGCTTGAACAGTAAAAGGGCCACGGTGGCTAGTTATGATAGGATCGGTTCACGCTCTCGCGGGATACTTGGTTGCATACGCGGCTTTAACAAGGCTTAGGAGCAACGGGTCTCGCGACGGGGTGCTTGCAACCATTCTTGGAGTGGCTCCCGACGTTGACTATGCTTCCCCGCTTCCGTTGGGCACGCCTTTCGGACACTACGGGCTGACTCATTCACCATCACTACTGATTCTGGTTTCCATACCCTTTTTAGCCAAGCACAGGTTAAGGGCTTCACCGTATTTCTCGGTGCTCATTCTACTGATCCTTAAAGAGTGCGACGCGATCGTCGGAAGGCTCGCGATTCAGGCAAAGCCTTAAAACAGAAGACGCACCACCCCCGGAGCAGAGGGAGCGCGAGCACCCGGGTTAAGTTTAATAGGTTAATCCATGGGTTGAAAAACGGTTTGAGCAGCTCCCGGAACAATTCGCCCCTTCTTCAAAGACTCCAATCCTACCTGGATCACGCTGGGCTTAAAGGCTTAGCGCCACCGGGCAGCGTTAAGGTTGAAAGCCTAACCCTATACAGGAAGCAGGGCATGAGCAACAAGACCTATCTGCTGAAGGTTAAAGCCAACGGCGAAACACTGGACACGCTTATACTGAGGCTTTACGCTGGCGAAGGCAAGGCAGCCAGAGAGTTCAGGCTGCTGAAGCAACTCGGGTCAAAGGGACTACCGGTTCCAAACGTATACGCGTTCGAGGAAAGCAAAAAGACGCTTGGAAAACCCTTCCTCATAATGGAGATGATTAAGCAAACCCAGCCGGAGGATGAGCACCGCCTCCTAGAGGCTGCAGCCCGCTCCCTGGCGGAAATACATGCAGTAAAGCCCAGTGAGCTCAGAGGCATTCTGGAGGATAAGGGGAATTACCCGGGTCGGGAGCTTGACGGCATCAGGCTTTTATCGACCCTCCTTATTTTCACAACCCTCAACCCTCCTGGTTCTCTCGTCAGATGTCTGAAGCACGCTAAACTGCTTAGGGAGAGAATGTCGGAGGGAAGAACCCTCCTGATACATGGAGATTACGGTTTAGACAATATAGTGTATAGCGCGGGGAGAGCATACGTTGTCGACTGGGAGAACGCGGAGGTTGCTGAACCGACTTTCGACGTGGCATACATCTGCAACTTCCTCGACTTCAGCGAAAGAATCCAGGGAAGACCTGGGGGAAGGCTTTCAGAAGCCTTTTTGAAAGCGTATGTTAGACAAGGCGGTACAGTAAGGGAGCTTGGGCTTTACAGGAGGCTGGCGGCACTAAAGATTATACTGCTCCTGGAAGTGTTGAGAACAAGGAACTTGTTCTCCCTAGTAAGCGGGCTGCACACAAGGTTCAGAGGGATGGAGGGCGAAAACTGGTTAGGAGGGTTTAGAAGATACCTTTTTGAGGTTCTGGAGGGAGCTCCGCAGGCCATTAGTTAAGGGTGAAGCCATAAGTACGCGGGTTAAGGTGTAACACTCAACACCATGGATGAGCTTCGTAAAAAGATTCTCAGGTTTGAACTCGCTGGAGCAGTTTTCATAATTCTCCTCGGAAGCATGCTGCACTTCACCTTCGAACTGTCCGGGGGAAACCCGGTTGTCGGAGTCTTCTCCGCCGTTAACGAAAGCGTCTGGGAGCATTTGAAGCTTGCCTACTGGCCGGCATTAGCATACATGGTGATTGAGCATAGAAGGTTAAAGACAGTCGGCAGCTTTCTAGCCGCAAAAATTATTGGAATCTGCCTTATGCCAGTTATCATCGTCTTCTCTTTTTACACCTATAATTTTTTCATCGCGGAGAACCTTCTTATGGATGTTATTATTTTCATAGCTGCTGTAGTAATCGGGCAGCTGGCGAGCTATAGGCTGATGGCGAGAGAGAACCTAAGGGCCTACGGGAGAATCGGCCTGTTAACCCTAGTCTCCGCAGCAATTGTTTTCACGGTTTTCACCTTCAACCCGCCTAAACTAGCAGTCTTTCAAGACCCTGTGAGCGGAGGCTACGGGATCTTCGGGTAGCAGCAAACCAGGCTTGGCACTTAGGCTCAGGCTGGGAGACGAGAGTTAGATGCCCGGGGAGCCGGGTGTTCAAGAGCTGAATAGTTTATATCTCTTGAATATGGGTCCTAACTTGCGATGGACAGGGCTAGGGTTTACAGGCAGATTGAGAAGGATTTTGAAAAACATGTTGAAGAACTTTTAAAGCTCGTCAGGCAGCCCTCAGTTTCGCCTCAGAACATTGGCGTTAGAGAGGCGGCGGAGCTTCTGAGGGAGATGGCTGGTGGAGCAGGCTTCAAGAACACGAGTCTAGTTGAAACCTCTGGAAACCCGGTTGTATACGGGGAGCTTAACGTCGGCGCGCCACTCACCGTGCTTGTCTACACGATGTACGACACGATGCCTGCTGACGAACCCGGGTGGAAAGTGGACCCCTTCGCAGGGGAGATACTTAGGGTGGAGCCCTTCGGGGCGACACTGGTAGCCAGAGGGGCAGTGAATACGAAGGGGCCTCTCGTCGCCCTGCTTAACACCGTCAGGGCTATTGTTGAAAGCGGGCAGGAGCCGCCGGTCAACCTGATTTTCGCAGCAGAGGGGGAAGAGGAGCTTGGAAGCAAGCATCTGCCGGAGTTCATAGGAAAGTGTCAGGACCAGCTTAAGAAGGCGGATGTATTGTTCTTTCCCAGCGCCAGCCAGAATTCAAAGGGCAAGGCGATAGTGACCCTGGGGGTTAAGGGAATAATCTATTTTGAGCTTGAACTCGACGGCAAGGAGTGGGGGAAAGGCCCTACGGAGTTCGGCATACACGGCAGCAACAAGGCTTGGGTAGACAGCCCAGCCTGGAGAATGGTGAAGGCTCTTTCAACAATGGTTGACGAAACCGGTAACAGGGTTCTTATCGAAGCCTTCTACGATGAAGTTAGGGTTCCAAGCGAGGAGGACGAGGCTCTCCTCAGCAGGCTGGCTGGAACCTTCGACGAGGAGGAGGTTAAGGAAAGGATGAAGGTGGAGCGCTTCATAGACGATCTGCATGGAGTTGAGGCTCTTAAGAAATACTTGTTCTCGCCGACCCTTAACATTGACGGATTATGGTCCGGGTACACGGGGCCTGGCTCAAAGACACTCCTGCCTCACAGGATGACTGTGAAGATGGATGTTAGGCTCGTGCCCGAGATGCGGGTTGAGAAGACGATGCGCCTGGTTAGAGAGCACTTGGATAAGCATGGGTTCAGCGAGATAAGGATAAGGAGGCTTGAAGAAGGCTACGGCTGGGCTAGGATGAGCGTCAACTCACCATACTCGAAGGCCATGTTGAAAGCACTTGGCGAGTTTAAAGTGGAGGTTGAAGTCTGGCCCACAATAGCTGGAAGCGCACCTTTCTCAATGTTTGCAGCACCACCCCTCGGGCTTCCCTTCATAGTTGGAGGAATGGGCCACGGCGGCCTAGCACACTCGCCCAACGAGTACCTGGTTATAGGCGAGGGGGGACCAACCGGGGGTCTTCTAACAATGGAAAAGTCTTTCGCCGCAATACTCGACCATGTTTCAACACTAAAGAAGCAGTAATTCTTTGAGAACCACCGGCGCTTGGGGTTGTGGGATAGTTACGCACACCGCGCACACTTGAGTTAGGGAGACCATCTATGCTCATTCAGTTCATTTTCTCTTAAAAACGCTACTGACTCTTAACAAGCGAAGCATGATGTTTAGCCGTCACCTGAGCTTGAGCCTGTGACCCTCTATCTCGATCATTTTGCCCGAGTAAGGTTCTGGAAGCTTGCCGAGATACTTGGCCAGCTCAAGCATGTTAAGGGGCTCGTAACCCCCAACCTATTATTACATTTACAACCGGCATGCTCTCCTTTCCTCTTAGCGTTCCTTCGTATTTAAACCTATTCTCACGCTTACAGAATGCTTCAGCGTATCACCATAAACCGGAGCAGGATTCTTAATTCAGAAAATTTTTTCTGAATTATTTTTATTGACGCCAAAGCTTTTTAGCTTTGAAACCACCGTGATCCGGATGTTTAAGCCTGCTTGAAGCGTGATTAAAAACTCACGTGATGTAACCACGATGCGAGAACACAGGCGGTGAGCGTAAAAAGCGAGTTTGCCTTAAATATTCATCGAATTCTAACTGATTTTGGAGGTGAGATGAAGATGATTTGGTGGAAAAGAAACGGTGGGAGGAGGATAGAGCTAGAGGAGACCGAGAAGAATCTTGCAGACCTGCCTATACCTATAGTCTCTGCTCCCCAGAATGTTTTCGACTATCTCTCAGTTTCTAAAGCATCAAGCGCATACCAATTGGGAGACGGAGTACTATACAGTGCCTTTACGTAAAGGCTTGACTGGTTCACTTTTAATGCGTGGAAGGAGCCGGGGTCTGGCGTTAAACCGAACATGAGAGGCTAGAGCTACCCCGCGGGCCGCACGTTTTCACCATACTATGTAAACACCAAGCGCATGCTAACGCTGAAACAGGGCTAGCGCGCGCTAGGAGGTATAGGAACCTTGGCATCGGCACAAGGATGCTGGAAACGCTTGTTAAAGAATCAAGGAGAGCCCGCTTAAAGCTACTTGTGCTGGATGTTTACGCCAGCAACATTAGGGTGCGCCACGTGTACGGTAAGCCGGGGTTCAGGGAAGCTGGAACAGTGCCGAAGATGGTGTTTAGAATAGAAGGTTACGTCGACACCATCGGAATGTAGCTGGAGCTTTGATTAACGTTGCAAGGCATTTAGACCCCCTTGCGGAGAGTAAAAGCACACTATGCCCAAAGGCACACCGAGCTTCAATATAGTCCGTCGCGTGACTGAGAATATTCATGGTGATGAGCGGAGCATTTTTTGGTTAAGCCCGTTCTCTGAAGTAAGAGTATTTAGAGCGTGCCCAAAAGCCTTATATCAAAGGGGCAATAGTGATATTTGAAGCTAAATGGTGTACTGCATTAAGTGTGGTTATAAAAACGCGGATGACGCAACGGTTTGCGCGCAGTGTGGAGCATCATTATACCCGCCTCCACCTCAGCAGGCTAGAGAGTACTGGAGGCGTGAGGACGAGTGTTTCGGTATCCCAAGATTCGGCCAGATTATAGCTATCGTTTTCGGAGCGTTTCTAATTCTCATGGGGGTGAACCTTCTTTTGCCGGAACAATTACGTTTTAAATTAGAATTAGGCCCGCTATTCTTAATACTGCTCGGCGTGCTGATATTACTGGGAGCCATCTACAGTAGGCGCAGATAATACTCAAATATTTATTTATTTTTCCACAGTGCAGCGAGACTTGCAGCCGGAACAGGTTTTCCAATGGTTCCATGATGAAAGCATGGTTCTCGCAATGATCCAGAAAACTATCAGTGCTGTGATGAAAGCGTTGAGAAACAGGCTTCCGAAAAGATTGTCGATGCCTATTAAAACCAGCGTGCCTCCGATTGGGAAAAGAATGTTTAGAAGCATGCGTGCAAACCCCCTGGCCACCTGCCCTGGGAAAACAAGCATAACCATTAACACCCCTGTCAACACTGGTTGAGGGCTCTTTTCAAGGCTTAACCCTGAGAAGAAGTATGCTGTGGACAAGAACACGGCTGAAACCCCTCCTAGAAATAAGCCGGTGCATGCCGCGCAGAGCACACGCCCCCCTATTTTAACCACGTGCGCCGAGAAGGCTTTGCAGACAGGATGATGCCCCTCGATCCTTTTTCGAGGAAAAACATTGTTCCCCGCCCTCCTGGAGAAAACTCTTGAACAGGTTTCCGGAGAAACAGATGCGAAAACGCCTGTCAGGCAAATCGCGTTGAACACTATCCCGGTTAAAGTCTTTCTGACAAGGTTTTCGCTAGGCACTGAGGGCGGGTTAAAAACGATTATTAAAACCACCAGCAGGCTGGCCAGATAGACGGCTACGCTGATTATCGAGAGGCCTAAGGGCTGCTGCATAGGTTTCACCACGAGAGGCTTCTAATCTGTCTAATGACTCCTCTGAAAGCCATGTAGAAGAACACCCTCCTTCTAAACTGGTTTGAGGAGAATAATCCCCGGATCCTTCTACTCCATGAGCCGTAGAAATGCCTGTAGCACTCGTACAGCTCCTCCTGAACCTCGTTCCTTGAAAGCGTTTCAGTAGGCATTACTGCGTGAACCATATCGTAGTGAGACCAATTGTAGTCCTCTATCCAGCCTTTCCCCCTAGCCTCCTCGAAAAGCTCTGTTCCCGGAAACGGGGTTAGGATGGCGAACAGGGCGAAATCCGGGTCAAGCTCATCCGTGTAAAGCCTCAGGTTTTCGATCGATTTTGAAGTATCCTTGCGGGAGCCTATTATGAACATTGCTTGGGTAAAAATATCGTTCTCCCTGAGGAGCCTCACCGCCTCCTTAGCCTCCTCGCTAGTTATGCCTTTTCTGAAAGATTCGAGAATACTTGGATCCGGGTTCTCCACTCCCAGGAGAACCCAGCGGAGCCCCGCCTTCCTCAGCTTCGGCAGGATACTTTTGCCTCTCACAACGTCGTCGCACCTAGCTTGAGTGAACCACATAATATCTTCTGATATTCCACTGCTAATGATTTCGTCAGCCAAGTCGCTCGCACGCTTGTCCAAGCCGAAGTTATCGTCAGTCAGCCAGATGAACCTGCTTCCATATTTCCTGTAGCAGAACTCCATTTCGTCCGCAACACGCTTGGGAGATTTAACCCTCCACCTTCTCTGCCAATGCTTCCATTGGGAGCAGAAAGTACAGGAGTGCGCGCAGCCCCTTGAGCCTTCGATCAGAGCGTAAGGAACGTTTCGGCCAGCCATCGCCGTGAAATGATACTTATGAACAAGATCCTTGACGAAATGATAGCCGGGGTAGGGAAGACTATCCAGGTTTTCAATAAGCGGCCTAGGAGGGTTGTGTTTAACCTCGCCATTACACCTGAAGGAGATTCCTTCAATCTTTGGAAAGCGGGATCTTTCACCCCTGCTCATAACTAGCTCTGCAAGGGTCTGCTCACCCTCACCCCTAACTATCACGTCTATAACTGGATATTCTTCAAGGCTTTCCTGGGCAGTTGCTGTGAAGTGCTGCCCTCCCGTAACTGTTAGAATATTGGGGTCAACCTTTTTCACTGTTTCAAGGGTTCTAGCGACAACGTAAGTGTTGCAGGTCGCTAAGGCGCTTGAAGCAACAATATGCGGGTTGAAAGACTCTATTTTTCTCTCCATTCCCTTCCAATCCACCTGCTGAGCGTTGCAGTCTAGGACTTCAATCTCCAGGTTTTCAACCTCTCTTTCAAGATAGGCTGCAAGCTGGATTATCCCGTATGGTGGCGCTAAGTAGTCGCCCATCACGAACCAAACATCCTTAGGGGGTTCGATGAAGAGAACCCTTGTTACACCGCCTTCTTTCACAGCACTCAACAGGTCCATTAATACTCATAGGCTTAAAAGCTTATAAAAGATCAGCCTTAAGTAACTTAGAGTGAGCGAAGCAAGAAGGAAAGAGGGGGCCGACTGGATAGGTGTTTTCAACACCGGGGTCTTCATAATACTCTTAGGAGTCACCTGGGCTATGAACCCGGGTCTGAGCAATGAGGCGATCAGCTTTTTCAATGATTTTCAAATGGTCGAGTTTTCAAGCAACGTGTTGCTACCGGCTCCGGCAAACAACCACCCGGCCCTATACAGGGCGGCTGCGAACCTTATGCTGATCTTCGGCTTGTTTCAAATAGTTATTCTAGGCTTGAGAATAATCCTCGGCGACACTGTTGAAAGAAAAATAGACACTGCCTCAGGAATGGTTTTCCTGCTTGCCCTAAGCCTCTTCCTAAACATGTTGGCAAACGAGGCTATTGGCTGGGTTGGTTTCATAGGAGGGTTCCTCATCTGCATAGGTCTATCAATAGTTACGGGCGCAACCCTAAAGCTTTTTAGACGCTAGTGAAAAACTGCTCGCCAATGGGTCACGCCTCATGGACGACTGACTCGGCGGGAGCATTAGTCTACGCGGCTTATGAAGGCTCTTAACGGTTTCTGACCCTCCTCCTTAACAAGGCCCGAGACCCTGACGCCTACTCTTCTCGCTTCAAGCCCCGATTCCCCTAGCAGCTTTTCAAACAATTCCCTCGCATTCTTTTTAAGATCCTCCGGGTCGCTGGTAGGCGGCTCCAGCGTTTTCGACCTGCTATAAACACTCATATCTTTCGCAACCACTATTATCCCGACCTGTTTGACTCTCAGCCGCCGCCGGGAGAGCTCATTGCAAATCTCGCCGCAAAGCTCGCCTGTCTTCCTCATAATAGCATCTAAGTCTCGAGTATCTTCCTTCAGAGTTGATATTCTGCTTATGGATTTGGCTTCACCCCTCTCCTTAACAGGCCGGTTGTCCACCCCGTGGGAAGCATTGTGAAAGTAAACACCCAGCTTCTCCCCGAAAAGCTCGATAAGCCTCTGAACATCATAGCCCGCTAGGTCGCCAATGGTCTTAACGCCGAGGCTCTCCATTATGCTCTGAGTCTTAACCCCGACTCCCACCAGCCTGTTAACCGGCAGCGGTGAAAGAAATGCCTTAACCTCCTCCGGTTTAACAACCGTCAAGCCATCCGGCTTTTGACTATCGGCAGCAATCTTAGCGACAAGCTTATTCGGACCAACGCCTATGGAGCATGTTAACCCTTTGCTTCTCCTAACCTCCTCCTTTATCCTCCTAGCCAGCTCCCCAGCCTTGTCGAAATCCCCCTCAACCCTTTCACTAACATCCAGATAGGCCTCGTCAACCCCGGCCTGCTCAAAGAAGTCTGCATGACTCTTAAGGATATTCATCACGTCTTCTGAAACCCTGTTGTAGTACTCGTGGTCAACGGGGAGGAAAACAGCGTCAACGTTCACCAGCCTCTTTCTAGCTACGGAGATTGGGATGCCTGATTTAACACCATGTTTCCTCGCCTCATAGTTTGCAGTGCTTACGACACCGCTTTCCCCACCTCGCTCAGAATACACACATACTACTACAGGCTTGTCCTTTAAAGAAGGATTCCTCACCTCCTCGCATTGGGCGAAAAAATAGTCTAGGTCGACCAGCATAATGACTCTTTGCCGAGACACTTGTTTTTCAGACAGGGGCTTCATTAACCTATTTCCCCGCCTGCAGGAGGACTATTGAATCACCATTCTGTCCAGCTACCGGGGGCATTTTTCACAGCGCCTGCCTGTTTGAACATAGGTTTTTTAAATCCAGCAGGCATTTTCAGCATGCTCCTCGGGCTTAACATCCTTATAGATCTCCCTTATTTTTCCCTTCTTCATCGATAAGGAATGTTGTTCTCACAACACCCATAGTATGCTTGCCGTAAAGATCCTTTCTCCACCATGCTCCATATTTCTTAATAACACTCGCTTCCAGATCGCTTAAGAGCGTGAAAGGCAAACCGTTATCCTTTTTAAACTTCTTATGCGACTCAACGCTATCCATGCTTACCCCAACAGTAACAGCATTATCCCTGCCGAACTCTCCAGCCAAATCCATGAATCTCCCCGCTTCCTGAGTACATCCCGGAGTGCAGTCCTTCGGATAAAAATAGAGCACTACCCTTCTCCCCCCATAATTCTTTAGAGATACTTTCTTACCTTCATCCGATTGGAGAGTGAAATCCGGAGCATTATCGCCCACTTTCAAAACCATTTTCTTCACCTTTTAAAGGGGTTAAAGGTTAATAAGCTTAATCCGAAAAACGGCTTGTAAAATTTTATTAACTTTGTAGCAAAACCTGTTTAAACATGAGGAGCACCCTGGCTTTTTCGAAGGAATGCCTTATAGTCGGTTTATTGATTGGAATCGTAATCGGATATGCGGTGGGCTTCATGATCAGGGAAAGAGAAGTGGAGGAGTTGCGGCAACAGGTTTCAAGGCTTAGTGCTCAAATAGAACAGTTAAGGGGGGTTGTGCAGCCCTTAAGAGTGCTTGCTGAGAAACACGGTATTTATGTTGGTGCAGCAGTGGGTGCTGACCAGCTTAGAATTAAGGAGTACGCTGAGACGCTTAGCAGGGAATTCAACATTTTAACTACGGAAAACGCCTTAAAATTTGAAAGGGTTCATCCTGAGCGTAACGTCTATTCTTTTGCAGAAGCCGATGCAATCATCAGTTTTGCAGAGGCGAACGGTATGAAGGTTCGCGGGCACACGCTCGTCTGGCATAACCAGCTGCCTGAATGGATTACGCGTGGAAACTATAGCCGTGAGGAATGGATACGCATCCTGCACGACCATGTTACCACGGTTGTTAGCCGTTACAGAGGGAGGGTTTACGCGTGGGACGTGGTTAACGAGGCGGTTGACGAAGACGGGTCTTTGAGAGAAACTATCTGGCTGCGAAACATAGGGCCGGAGTACATTGAGCTGGCTTTCAGGTGGGCACATGAAGCAGACCCGGAGGCGCTCCTCTTCTACAACGATTACGGTGCTGAAGGCATGGGTGTGAAGTCGGATGCTGTTTACAATCTTGTTAAAACCCTCTTGGAGAAAGGTGTGCCGATACACGGCGTCGGTCTGCAGATGCATATAAGCACAGAATACTATCCGGCGCCGCAACAAGTTGCAGCCAACATTAAACGCCTAGGCGACTTGGGCTTGGAGATTCACATTACTGAAATTGATGTCCGCATAAGGCTGCCCGCGGATTCTAAGAGTCTAATTAGGCAGGCGGAAATATACCGCGACATGCTTGAGGTCTGTCTTTCCTACAAGAAATGCACGGCCTTCGTGATGTGGGGTTTCACGGACCGCTACTCCTGGATCCCCGGGTTTTTCAGCGGGTATGGTTCAGCCCTAATCTTCGACGAGCACTATAATCCCAAGCCAGCATACTACTATATTCTTAGACTTCTGATGGAGCCTTAAGCCAGCCTGAGGCTTTACAAGCAGCGCGCACTATAACTTGGCTACCGTAGTGCCGGCATGCATTGCCCCATTATCCATTAGGCCTGTCAACGAGGCTCCTGATGCTTATAGTCGGGCCGTCCGGATGGTTAGGAGAGTCGATTAAAACAGCATCATATTCAAAACCTTATTCAAGTAGAATCGGCTAGCCTGCTGGCGAAGGCCGGAATCTCCTTTCCAACATTGTAATAGTTTCAGCCACAGTCGGTATTCTTGTGTTTCGACTCATAAATTAAAAACTACTTTCAACTCAGTAACACACCTACTGATATTATTCTAAAATGATTGCTTAAGCTTTTAGAGAATCGGCTCTGTTGCGGAGCAAAACCACTCATAAACTATATAATAGACTATTAAATAACATGTGTCTCCGCCGGAGAGTGTGCTTGTGTTTAGTGATGGAGAAAACCCTTGTGATGTAAATTTAATTTAAGAGGAGTGCGGAGGGTGGGATTTGAACCCACGAACCCCTTCGGGACGAGGTCCTAAGCCTCGCGCCTCTAGCCTCATACTTGTTTGACCAGGCTTTGCCGCCGCTTTGCTTTGGCGACCTCCGCCAGTTATATTTACGGCTGGTTTCTGGATATAAGTGTTTTCACGCTGTTTTTCAGCAAGTTTTTATTCCCATAGAGCGTGTCTTTAGACGGAATGAGGAGCATATTCTTCAGGAATGGGGTGGTTTACGTGCTTGATTCCTCAAAACTGCCTTTCAGGGAGAGTTGGCTCAGGCTTACTAATGCTCGTCAAATAGCTTCTGCGATTAGAAAAATGAAGATTAGGGGTGCTCCTTTAATCGGGGTTGCTGCGGCCTACGGCCTTGCCCTGGAGGCTCTACGGTACGAGGCTAGTAATGTTGAGAAGCTGAGAAGCAAGCTATTGAAGGCTTCGGAGGAGCTTAGGCTCGCTAGACCGACTGGAAGAAACTTGGGCTGGGCGATTGAAAGATGCCTGAGGAAGTTGGAGGAAGCTAAGACGGTGAAGGATTTGAAGAAAAAGCTTCTCGAGGAGGCCGATAGGATTGCTGACGAGGATGTTGAAACCAATCTTAAGATTGCTAGGAACGGTTTAGAGCTGGTTAGGGATGGTGACAGGATTCTTACTCATTGCAACACGGGTAGCCTCGGTACTGTAGAGTATGGTACTGCTCTTGGAATAATAAGGTTAGCGTGGGAAAAGGGAAGAAGGATTTCAGTATTGGCTACTGAAACCAGGCCACTGCTTCAGGGTGCGAGGCTCACTGCTTGGGAGCTTAAGAAATATGGGGTTCCCTTTAAGTTGATATGCGACTCCATGGCTGGGTACGTTATGTCTAGAGGCATGGTTGACAAGGTTCTCGTGGGTGCGGACAGGGTTCTTGTGACAGGTCATGTCGCGAACAAGATTGGGACCCTTACACTGGCGCTTCTTGCGAAGCACTACAACTTGCCGTTTTACGTTGCAGCACCATTATCGACATTCGATCTTACAACTAAGCCTGAGGACATTCCTATTGAAGAAAGAGACTCTGCGGAAGTCACCCATTTTCTCGGCAGGCTTATCACTGTTGAGGGGGTTAAGGTTATTAACCCTGCTTTCGACATCACACCTCCTGAACTGATTTCTGGGATAGTTACTGAGAAGGGAGTAATCCAGCCTCCCTATGAAACTAGTATTCCTAAAGTCTTTTCTGAAAAGAATTGTTAGGCTCCTTATGCTTGTTCCGCGAGAAGCTGAAAAAGGGGTTTGAGATGATGATAAAGAGAAACATAGAGGCGGTATTGTTTATCGTAGAGTTTTGAAGCGCATGGATCAGGGTTTGAAGAATCACCGTACCTAACCGTTTTGGCACACGCCTGATCCAGGTTCATCCATAGTCCGCAGGCAGTTCCAGCTAGTAGGCAGGAGCCAAAGCAAACATCGTTAAGCTGGGCAGCACTCACAACGGTTTCCGAGAGGACACTGGCCAGTATTTCTCTCCAGAGCCTGCTCCTTGAGCCTCCTCCTCTGAAAACCAGTTTCTCAGGTTTCAACCCGAGTCCTGTTAAAACCTCTTTACAATCCCTTAACGCGAAAGCTACGCCTTCTAAGATAGATCTAACCATATGAGCCTTGTCATGTGCAAGGCTTAGACCGAAAAAGACGCCTCTCGCAGCAGGATCGTTGTGAGGAGTCCTCTCACCTATCAAGTAGGGTAGGAAAACAAGTCCTTCCGAACCAGGAGGTGCCTTGGCAGCCTCCAGGGTTAAAAGATCATAAGCATCTATCCCAAAGATTTCTGAAATCCGTTTTTCCTCTCTTCCAAGAGCATCTCTAAACCATCTTAAAGATAAGCCTGCTGAAAGCGTTGAGCCTTGAACAACCCACATGTCGGGAACAGCATGGCAGAAAGTATTAGTTCGACCCATCTTGTCTACCACCGGTCTAACGGTTGGGCTTAGAACCTGGCCTCCCGTACCTATGTTAACCGACCAGACTCCTTCACGTACCACACCGCAGCCGAGTGCACCAACCATAGAGTCCCCGCCACCTGTTGCAACAATAGTTCCAAGCGTTAAGCCTAATGTCTCCGCCGTCTGTCTACTAAGTTCCCCAGCAACCTCGTGCGAACCCTTAATCTCCGGAAGGGCGTCTAGCCCTATGCCCACAATGGACGCTATTTCATGGGACCATTTTCTTCTACGTATGTCAAAAAGCAGGGATCCTGAAGCATCGCTGAAATCAGTGCAGATAACGCCTGTCAGCCTCATCCTGATATAATCCTTTGGAAATAGAAGTGTTTTCACAGCCTCCGCGATCCTCGGCTCATTCTGCCTAACCCATAGAAAGCTTACGGCAGCGAAACCCGTGGCCGCCCTATTTCCAGATATCTCTATCAATGCCTCTGTTCCAAGCTCATTCTCAATCTGAATGCGTTGACTCCTAGTCCTGTTGTCAGACCATATTATTGCAGGTCTCAGAACCTCTCTGGAGCTGTTTAGAAGGACCATTCCATGCATCTGGCCGGAGACGCAGATGCTTGAAACAGAGTCGCCGCCGAACCCAGTTTTACTTAGGAGTTCGTGAACAGCCTCCTTAACGCTCTGCCACCATATAGCAGGATCCTGCTCACACCATCCTGGATGAGGAGACTCAATCGGATATGACCTACTGGTGTTCAACACTACTGAACCATTGCTGTCGACAAGCATAGCCTTCACGCTTGACGTTCCAAGATCAAGCCCGAGCACGAGAGGAGGCTCCACGCGCATCGCCATTCTTTACCAGCATATCTCCGTAAACTTATATAAACCTAGTAGCACTCGGGCCTGCACTAGATGTTCCACAGATTATAGGGGGAAAGAGTTTTAAGAAGCATAGGGGGATTCTAAAGACATCCGAACTTCTAAGGAGTGTTAAGTCTACCGGGAGGATTCTCAGCTAGGCGATAGACAGGTGTTTGAAAGCCGTCGAGGAGGAGAAGACTGTCGAGGGGGTTAAGAAGCGTCTGCTCGAAGAAGCTGAGAAAACCGCTAACGAGGATGTTGAGACAAATCTTAGGATTGCTAGGAACGGTCTTGAGATAGTAAGAGATGGCGATAGGATTCTGACGCATTGCAACGCCGGCGGATTAGGCACTGTCGTATACGGCACGGTGCTCGGAATAATCAGGGTCGCGTGGGAGAAGGGGAGGAGAATACTCGTCATGACCAGTGAGACTAGACCATTAGTTCAGGTAGCTAGACTCACCGCATGGGAGCTCAGGAGGTACAGTGTCCTTTCAAGCTGATAGGCGACTCTATAGTCGGCTACGTGATGTCTAGGAGGATGGTTGACAAGGTCTAGCACGTGGAGACAGGATACTTGCAACGGGACACGTCGCTAACAAGATTGGAACACTAACCCTTGCCGTCTTAGCTAAACACTACAACATACCTTTCTACGTTGCAGCACCCTTCTCAACCTTCGACTTAGCCACCAAGCTGGGGGAGATACCTATTGAAGAAAGAAACCCTAGGAAGTTATATAGCAGGAAAACCGATAACCGTTAAGGGTGCGGAAGTTATGAATCCCGCTTTCGACATCACTCCCCCGGAATTGGTAACAGGAATAGTGGCGAAGAAGGGGATTATAAGACCGCCCTACACTGAGAACATACCCAAGTATTACAAGTAAGATGTTAGAAATAGCACACCATGGTTATTCCATTCACCTACTAAGACACAATTTTCCCTTAGGAAAAAATCTTGAAACTCATCTTCGCCTGCTACGCTTCCTCTTAACCTCTATCCCCTTACTAGCCAAGAACTCATTCATCAATTCCTTATTAAAAAACATCTGATTCACTTCTGCGATAGCATTAACTCTCTTCATGACCTCGTTGATTAATTGTCCATCATCCATACCTGTTGAGTCGAAGGTCGTGATGAAGTCTGATTCTGTGTCTATCTCGAATCCGACTTCAATACCATGTTTTTCGCTAACCCTCCTAGCTACCTCATCCCCCCACATGTGTCTCCCAGCGAAGTACGCGATGGTTCCCCCTTCCTTAATGTAATCCTCGAACCTCCTCTGCTTAAAGTCCTCGATGATCCTCCCTATTTCTTCAAATTCCTTTTTCACAATCCTTTCCTTTTCCTCCTCGGTCTTCCTCCTCGTACTTCCGCTTGTACTTCCTCCAGAGGTAGAACTCAGATATTTCGTCTTCAGTTGGTTCAGGACCGGCATCGACTTCTATCTTTCCGTTCTTGTACGCCTTGATGAAGATGTCGAAGTCAGATAGTCTAATGGCTATCATCCACTTCTCAGGAGGGAGAGAAGGCAGTAGCTCAACCTTCTCCCACGGCCTGCGCTCGAACTTCTCAGCTAGCAAAGCCCTCAACCTCTCAACCACGCTCATCCCTCGAGTTCACCTCTCGTATACACTCTTATGAGCGGGGGCATGCCGGGCTCTCCTGCAAGCACCTCTTTTGGATCGTATGAGAATCCTATAGCTATGCCGTGCTTAACATTCTTATATTTATCGAGCTGAAGATGGTTCTTAAGGTCCTTAATTGCACCACCAAGTAATTCCTCAAAGCTTTTCCCGGTTATCGTCGACTTCATCTCTATTATAGCTATTACATCGTCCTTCTTAAGCGCGCGCGCTAACAATAGAGGATGGAACAATAAAGGTTGGTCATGGCATTAGATATGGTAATGCAATTTGTCTATGGAAAAAATGAAAAATGGTATTTAAAAATAATTCAAAAATATTCGTAACTTTTACTTCATTCTCTTCTTTAACATTCCATCCTGGTGGGTCACAGAGATATTTTGTGTTTCCTGAATAAATTCCTTGACCTACACATTTTCCATATTCAGGGTTAGTAGGATCTGTTACTGGCCCGTCAGATGTACAACATGAATTGTCTACACAATCAATTTTCGTAGAAAAGCATTTAGGCCACACGCAGGTGTAATCATAAGGAGTACCACCAGTTCCAGAAGGACTTCTACATTTTCCTTTTATGTTGTTTAGAGGAGGACAGTCATCATCAGATAAGCATCCACAAAAACTTTTAACAACAGTGCATTGTGAAGACTCAGCGCAATTCCCTGAGCTGCAAGAAGCTTTTATCTCCATGCTTACGCATTTAGGCCAGTTGCTCCACCGTTGGAGAGACACCAGCTATCGCTTTGACAGTAGCATAATCCATCGTTAGCGTCACAGCCTGTTGTAAGCGCGCGCTACAGTGAGAACATGCCCAAGTATTACAAGTTAGGTTGAAAAATGGGCCGAGCCGGATTTGAACCGGCGGCCTCCTGCGTGTCAGGCAGGTGTCCTAGCCATCTAGACGATCGGCCCTATATCTTAATCCTGTTGTTATAGGAGAATCATGTTTTAAAGTTTTTCCTGTGGGAAGCTGGGATTTGAGGCCTGTCGGTAAACCTAGGTTCAACTAGCTAGATTCTGAAACCACTGTTTTTAAGATCCTTCAGCTTGTTTGCTTAAACCCCGTAGGTGTTAAAAACAGTTTGTTTAGGAGGGGCAGGTGTGGGCTTGATTGCGTTAGCCACCCTTATTTTAAGAAGCCTTATATCGGCTGCGTGATTGAGACTTGCCTAGTGGGTAAGCGTGTTTCTTACACTGGGTGTGTCCAGGGAAAGATTAGCATGTGTTTAAAAGAGGCTGGTCTACCCATACCCGTAGATATCATTCAAATGCAGAAGCGAATCTAGTGAAAGCATGAGATATGAAACCCCCTTGTCCTACTTCTTAACCATAACGTTTAATTTATTGACTAATCCAGTAGCATCGTCCTAATGATGAGCAGAGAAATAAGAGTTGGAATAATAGGGAGCGGAGGAATAGCTAGGGTGCGTGCAGCAGCATACTAAAAGTTGGTTTCGTTAAGATTGTAGCGGTTTCTGACATTGTAAAGGAGCGGGCTGAATCACTATCTAAAGAATTCAATGCAAAGGCCTACATGAGCCATGAAGATGTGATAAAGGAGAATGGTCTAGATTTGGTAAGCGTTTGCACTCCTCCTTCCACTCATAAAGACGTAACCTTGGATGTGATTGAGTCGAAAATAAATGTTGTTTGCGAAAAGCCTCTAGCATTAAGCTCTAAGGAAGCAAAAGAAATGGTGGAGGAGGCTAAAAAGAGGTCTATACTTTGGAGTTGACTTTCAAAATAGGTTTCTGCTTCAACACGTTAAGGCAAAAGAACTGTTAAACGAAGGCGCGATAGGTAAACTAATTCAGGCAAGGTTTAGAGTGGATTATGACGTTCTAGACGCCGTTCCTCCTTCAGCCCCTATGAGAAGTGGCTGTTTGATAAGGAAAAATCCGGAGGCGGGGTGCTAATGGATATAGGCTCCCATTGGATAGACCTTTCAAGAATGTTTGTTAGCGCGGAAGCCAAAGCCGTTTCCGCTGAAATCAGTAAAAACATAGAAAACATAGAGGTTGAAGATATGCGATGATTTTAATCCAGTTCGGGAATTCTGTTCATGTGCTTGTGGATGTTGGCTGGACACGGCAAAACGAACAATGGTCAGTTGAGCTATATGGTGATCAGGGAACCATATTATGCAATCTTGCAGAAAGGAAGATAGTGCTGTACACGAGAAACAGAAGACATTCGAACGACGGTAAAATCAAGATCATCAATCCTTCGCTGCCTGAGATAGGTGAGCCGCACGAATACTTGATCAAAAAGTTTGTCAATTCTATTGTTGGCAGAACCCAGCCACCAGTTTCTGGTTACGACGGTTATAAGGCTCAGGAAATAATAGATGCTGCCTATAGGTCTGCAAACGAGAAGATAAAAGTCGTACTTCTAGACTAATCTTTTATAGCACGGTTCCAAACGTTTGGATTGGGACAGTATCCGGTAGTGTTAGAGAGTTGTCACTCGAAAAGTGCGCCCAGCCCAGCCATTTCCTCTGCTGGCTTCTCCTCCTTCTTCTCCTCCTTCTTCTCAGCCGGCGCCTGCTGGGCTGCTGGCGCAGCCTGGGCTACTGGACCTACTGCCAGCGGTGCCGACAATACTTCATCAATGTTAACTTTTGAAAGAGAGGAGACCAGTACTTTTATCCTGGCTTCATCAGGCTCTATGCCTGCAGCCCTCATTATGGCTTTTATCCTGTCCTCTGTAATCTCCTGCTTCGCAGAGTGCAGGAGCAGTGCCGCATGGATGTATTCAGACATCAGCATCCACCTCAGAATTTTCTGAGCATTCTTACACGGGGTGTTTTTAAGCTTTTATTCACTCTTACAAAGCGTCTTTTAAGCCCGCTAAACCTTCTTTAAGCATTAAGGCGGCTCGACACGTTTCCTAAGCACCACTAGAACCCTAATGCTAGGCTTTTTCAAGCATTGCCTCAAGCTGGCTCGCCGCGGCCCTCGCTGTCTGCAACAGTATTTTAACCGTGTTTTCATCGTAATACTCTACTTTAAGGCTCAGTGCAATAGCCTTGGATGAGGCTTCCCTAAGCATTATACCGAGGCTTTCAGGCGTCGGGAAGAATGTTGCAACAGATATTTTCAAAGCGTTTTCAATACTCCTTGAGACTTCTCTCACAACTTCTTCAAGGGTTATTGAGAGAACCTCCTCGCTATATACTATCTCGTTGTGAATCGCCGCATAGGGTTTTATGAATGCTTCAACCGGCCTGATGTTAAGCTTTGAAAGAACAGAGGCCAGTTGCGGCGTAACCACGTCCCCGGGTTTAGCTACCACGGTGTCCTTGGTTATCCATATGCTTCCGGTTTCAATCCTGGTTGGCAAGCCAACCTCGTTCAGAGAAGAGATCACTGGGCCGGCTGGAAGACCAGTGTTTCCGGCTGGGACAACTATCTCCCTGTCGACAACATCACCAGCGTTAAGCGGCAGCCTTATTGAATATTTCCTCAGCTCCTGTTGCAGCTCGTACGGGTCCTCGTTTGAAACGATCAGCATCACAGACCCTTTGGAAGCCTGCTTCTTTAAGAATTCTCTCAAAGCTTGCGAGCCTGTTTTCTCCGCAGCCTTCTGTAGAAGCGTTGTCTTAACGTGTCTCAGAATAGCTCTTCCCCTAAGTCTCTTCCTAGCCTCGTTTATCGTTACAGACTTAACCCTGAAGGTGTTGACGAGCATAATCGTCCTGCTCGACTCTATCAGGCGAAGAATCTCGTCTACAATTCTCGTTTTAAGAACCTGCTGGCTCAAGCCTTAGCCTCCCTCGACGCTTTAACAATCCTACCCATGGTCGTCTTAAACCCCACGTATCTCACCGACGCCGATCTGGGGAGTCTTCTCTCAACCGCCGACAGGACTGCACCAGCGTTCTCGAGGAGCTGTTGAACAGGCGTTTCCACGTGTCCTATTTTACATGAGACAGCGAGGTCGGATTTAAGCACGAGCCTCACGCTCCTCCTAAGCCTTTCAACAATCGGCGTTATTGATGAGGCTGGAGGAACTGGCGTGGGCATCTTGTTCTTAGGCCCGAGGAACTGGCCTAGCACCCTGCCGACCAGTGGCATGAGCGGCGCCTCGGCTATGAAGAAATCATAGGACTGTGCGACTTTTCTGCAGTTCTTCTTCTTACCGGCCATGCTGCTTAAAACGTCTCTTGAAAGAACATCCAGTCCAAGACTCTTTGCTTCAGTAGTCAAGGAGCCGTCTGTGAAAACACATATCTTAGGCTCCGACTTATACGGGCTGTGTGGAAGCTCCACGAGCTCCGTGAACCTTTGATCCGGCTTAGATAGGTCAACCCCCGTCAGGCATAGGATCATTTCAACACTCTGCTTGAACCTCCTCGGCCTGCTGTACTCCGGGGAGAGAGCTTTCTTCAAAGCATCCTCCAGCGAGCTCTTGCTTACTGAGAGTGGCACCGACATTCTAAGCATCCTCCCTGCTTAAAGTCTCGTCATACTCCCCCTTCTTAAGCATCCTGATAACTTCCTTAGCGGGCTTGGAGTCAACAGTCACACCCATGCTTTGACAAGTCCCCAGGACCTCTTTAACCACTCCCTTTAGCGTCTTAGAGTAGGTATCGTTCATCTTCATCCTTGCTATTTTCACAACTGCTTGGAAGCTTAGGTTTCCCTTGGCCTCCTTGCCGGGTGTTCCAGAACCCTTGTCTATCCCCGCCTCCTTAGCTATCAGAGCCGAGGTCGTGGGGGTTTTAAGATTCACGGTGAACTGCTTCGTATCAGTATCCACTTCAAGCTCAACCGGGACCTTCATCCCCTTAAACTCCTTCGTAACCTCGTTTATCTTAGCCACTACTGCCCCAACGTTAATCCCTAAGGGGCCTATGGCTGGGCCTAGGGGTGGCCCGGGTGAAGCATTACCGCCTTCCACTATCAGGCTGAGGGTTTTCTTAGCCAGCTTTACACACCTTTCAACGTGAGGCCTCCTGCAAGCCTTAAAAATATTTCCTAATAGCCTGCCCCGGGGAAACCGGTTTAAAGCTTACCTTGACCCTCCTCAACAACCCTTACGCTGTCCATTTTAAGCGTTATTGGGAATGGCGCCACGGCGCCGTCAAGCTCCACCGTAACCTCGTTCCTATCAGGGTTTACCTCCAAAACTCTTGCACGATTCTTCTTAAGCAGCCCACCGACTATTTCAACAATATCCCCTACTTTAATCTCTGTAGTAACCGGTTTTTCCTCGAAATACCTTCTGAGGTCGTTGAGGCTGAGGCTACCCTGAACCCTTCTCTTAATATGCTTAATATCCCTTATCGCCTCCTCAACCGGGAATGGTGAGTCAGCTTCAATGTAGATATAGCCCTTTAAACCGGGCAGGACTATTACGGAGTGGATTGGGAGATTTTCCACTTCACACCTGTTCTTTATCATTAGGGCTGAAGACATCTCTTGGCCTATGGAGGTTCTCACCAGGAAAAACTTCGGTTCAACAGCCTTATCCCTGCTCATACTCAAAAACCCCTTTAGCCGAGCTTCACACCCGTCAGCTGTAGGAGCGAGGCGACAATGTGCACCACGAACGCCATCCCCCCTACTATCAGGATGCCGATGAGAAATATTTTCAGCGACAGCTTCAGCTCTGAACCGTCCGGCTTCTCGCTAAGCTTAAGCACCCTGACTATAGTCCTAACCCTGTCCGTAAGCCCCATGCCGAGGTTTCTAGGAGGAGGCGGGGATATATTCTTTTCCCCCGGCGTTTAAACAAGCGACATGAGGCTGTTGACATACTCTTTAGGGTTAAACCTCTTAAGGTCGGAGTATTTCTGCCCAGTTCCCACGTATATTACGGGCTTCTTAGATATGAAGGATACGGAGAGTGCAGCCCCCCCCTTAACGTCAGCATCGAGCTTTGCCAATATCACCGCGTCGAAGCCAACGTGGACGCCGAAATCAGCCGCCTGGTTCCAAGCATCGTTCCCGGTTAAAGCGTCTACGACAAGTATGGTGTACGAGGGTTCAACAACCCTTTTAATCTTCTTAAGCTCATCCATGAGGTTTACGTCAGTATGCATTCTCCCAGCAGTATCTATGAGAACAACGTCCACTCCTCTTTTAGACGCCTGTTGGACCGCTTCGAAGCCTACGCTCGCAGGGTCTGAGCCATACTCTTTGAAAACCATAGGCAGCCCGAGCGCCTTAGCGTGATGGCTGAGCTGCTCAATAGCCCCGGCTCTGAAAGTGTCGCTGCAAGCCAGGAGTACGCTTAAACCATTCTCCTTAAGCATGTAGGCGACCTTAGCTATCGTAGTGGTTTTCCCAACGCCGTTGACACCTATGAAAAGAAGTTTGAAGGGCTTCGGTGATCTACACGCCTCCTCGACGAGGTCTATCTCAGAATCGCCAAGTATCTTCAGGAGGAAGAGCGTTAACTCCTGTTCGACAAGCTTCTTTACAGCATCCCTGTCGAAAATAGGGGTCCTCCGGCCCTCAAGGGTTTCGCCAAGGGTCTTCTTCAACTCGTCGACAAGCGGAAGGGCCACGTCGCATAGAACGAGCTTAAGCCCATAGTCCTCAAGAACCTCCTCAATCTTCTCTCGGCTGAGCGGCCTTGTTGAAACAGCCTCCACGAGGGATTTGAAAAGCTCGCCTACCTTCATTAGGAGCACTATTTCTTAAGCTTCTCGTAGAGCAGTTGAACCCTGCTTCTGCTTTCATCTATCCTAGCCTGCAGGCTGTTCATCTGCGTCTCTATTGACCCGCGTGCGTCGTTCAGCTCGCTCAGCCTCTTCTCAACCGTTTTAAGCGTTTCCTCCAGGCTTCTCTCAATAAGTATTCCTGAACCCGTGTTAACGAGGAACCGGTTGGTGTCTTTCAAAACCGCCTTTCCATAGACCCCTCCACCTATGTCTAGGAAAAGCTCAACACCCTCGCCGGCCTTAGAAATCGCTTCGAGGGCAGACTTGGAAACCTGAAGGTCGTTTATAGAGGCTACTACAAGCTGGTATCTCGATCTAAGCTCCTCCATAATTGTTTCGAACGACCGGAGCTCCGTTATGGCTTTTCTAAGCTCCTCTTCACTCATTGGTTTCAGGCTTAACCTCCTCTAGACCGAGTATTTTAACATTCTCCCTTTTAACACGGTGTCTGCTCCCTATCAGGGAGTAGGCCTTCTCTAGGGCAATCTTCTCTGAAGAAGCCTCCACGCTTATAGAGAACGGGATTTCTCTCAGTGGTTTTCTGAACACGCCTTTCACTTTGAACAGGGGCATGCCTGAGCCTGCAGACGGGGGTTATTAAAAATTTTTCAGGGCTAGGGAAATGTTCATAAGCTCAGCCCCGGTTGTAGACTCGCCGACGAGCACCCCGTAGGGGCTTACGAGCATGCCGAGCCTTATGAAAGCCAACCCGTCGTTCACAGACACGGTGTAAACCCTGAGCTTCAACAGGTCTTCCAGAAGCCTCTTCTCCCGCTCTGTCAGAAGCTTGGAGGCGAAGCAAAGCTCGTCACCGGGTACTGCAAGAGCACCTATAGCTACGTAGTTAGCAAGGCTTGCGAAGCCATAGTCGACCCCAAGGAAGTCGGCTATCATCCTGGCTTCATTCTTAGAAACCCTTGTTGAAAAAAGCGCTCCCTTATCTGAGAGAAGCATCATGTTACCCCATGCTTTAAGCCTGCTTTCAACCCTCATTATCTCCTTCCCGAGCGACCGCAGCTCGCTGAGTTCTTCGTCCTCAATAGTGTCAGGAGCAATTATGAAGTTCGAATTCGCCGCTATCATTGATGAAACCGCGTGGACACCACCTATGTTAGTTACGGCTATTGAGTCAACCCTGAGAAAATCCCTAAGCCTCCTCAGGAAACCCTGAGGAGTATTCTTGTTAACCACAGCATTAACCCCGAAGACCTTTGAGTATGCTCCTATGAAAGGAGTCTTCCAGATTGAGGCTCTGGCTACTTCCATGACTTATCGCTGCTCTGAACCCGGGAGCCTCAGGAGAACCTCGTCCTCTTCGACGACGGCGAGAACCCTTAGGCGACCCTTCAAAACCCTCCCGAGGTTGGAGTGAACATACTCGTTTAAATCACTCCCTATCACTATCCTCTTACCCTTGAAAGCCTTGGAAGCCTTCTCCCGGATCTTCCTGATGGCGACTTCACGCCTATCCGGGAAGGGCACGTTCTTGACTCTTGAAAGATTTATCGAGAACACAGCCTCCTCACTCTTCCCGCTCATAAGCAACCACCTTAAAGCTTGATCCTGCTTCTTCTCCAGTTTCTCCAGCGGTGCGTAAACCTGACTTTCCCACGTGTCTTAGCTATGACCCAGGTTGGAACAGCGTATGACCTTTTCAACTCAGCCTGCAGGCGAAGCTTCTTACCCACCGTCTTGCTCCTAGCCATTTCTCCTCACCCCATTCCTCTCCTTGAAGACAAGTATATCCTCTCTAGGATCTCCTTCAGATACCCGTCTTCAACCGGTATTTTAAGCTTGCCCTGCTGTGCTAGAGCTATAAGGTATTTCTCAACCTGCTCTGCAAGCTGGGGCTTAACCAGCCTAAGATTGTTCAAACGGCTCCTCGCCTCCGGTGTGAAAACAATCCGGCTTAAAGTCTTTATGACCGTCTGCTCCTCCTGCTTGCGCTTGCTCTCCTCAAGCTCCTTCTCCATCTGTCTGCGACGCTGCTCAAGTATTCTTGCAATCTCCTCGTCTTCACTCATTTCTCCCAACTACCCTTTTCCAGAGACCTCCCGAGACAGCTTGTCTAGGAGGGAGACACCCTTAGGCGTGAGCCACCTACCCTTGTTCGACTTCCCGACGAGGCCTGCTGCCTCAAGCTGTTGAAGAATCCTCCTGATTATTGCTCCGCCAGCCCTAGCCTTATGTGCCCTCCTCATCGGGTATTTCTTCCTACCCCCGTATGCTTTCCTGAGCCTTGAAACACCCGTCGGGCCCTTCACGTACAGTCTCCTAAGTATTGAAGCAGCCCTGACGTACCACCAGTCTAAACGATCCGGGGGCCTCTCCCTGTGGCTGCCTGTTTTAACGAAAAGCGCCCACTTCGGTGGGCTTACCTCATTAACGTTCTCCTTAAGGTATTCTGCTAGCCTTTCTATCAGTGTTTCCGCCGGAACCGCTTTAACGTGCACAGCCTCCAACAGTCTTCAGTCTCCGTCTAGAGGCAAAGGTTTTATAAGGTTTAGCGGGGGCGGGTCTCGGTATGAAGAGCCTCATATGCTTTTTCGACTCAAGCCTTGAACTCGTGCCGAAGGAGCTCGCCAACCACCCGCAGGTTGTTAAAAACGCGGCTAAAAAGGGTAAAAAACCCATGCAAACAATGCTTGAGAGAAGCATCCATCATAAGGCTATTCTAAAGCTTGAAAACAGCGAGAAAAAAGGCCGGCCAGATATTCTGCACACGTGCCTGAAAATAGTCTCAGACTCCCCCGTTTATAGGGCTGGGAAACTAAGGGTGTTGGTGCACACAATAGGCGGAAAATGGATTGTTCCAAGGGAGAAAGTAAGGTTTCCAGTGACCTACGGGAACTTCATAGGGCTGATGGAGAAGCTTCTCTCGACTGGAAGAATCCTGGATCCTAGTGGAAGAATCCTTATGGAAACAGTGGCGAAAAAGGATGTTTTAAGGGTTTTAGACGAATACCCTCGTAGAATACTCTTCACCCATGTTGGCAGGAGGGTTGAAATCCGGGACTACGTTAAGAGCATTTTTGAAGACGGTTTGCCTGCGTGCTTCCTAATAGGGGCATATCCGAGGGGAAGGCCCTCTGGGGAAATATGGAGCATGACTGGGGAGAAGGTTTCGGTTTACGACGGGGTTTTAGCAGCCTGGACGGTGACAGCTTGGCTGACCTACGAGATATTCAGGTTGCAGCCATACTAGTATATGAAGATCCTTGAAGCAATAACCTTGTCGTAAACCTCGTCCAGCTCCCTTACCTCTGAGAACAATCCTGAAAGCTCAGCAATCCTCTGCGCAAGAAGATGGTAGCAAGCATACGCCTCTCCAGTCATCACGTAATAGAAGAAATCCTTGCAGCTGCAATACTTCACCAGCGGGATCACAAGGTACTCTTCCTCCCTGCCGACGATAATCCACCTAATCCTGTTCGAAGGCTGTAGAACATACTTCTTCACCCTTCTGGATGCGACTGTCTTCAAAGCCCTCCTGCCTCTTTCGCCGAATGTACTGATAATCTTCTCCTCGCACCCGCGTGTAACACCCTGAGCCTTAAGAAGCCCAGCAATCTCCTCAGGTATCCTGTCAGCGCTATCCTTATCTTCAATCATGCCCCTTGTTCCCTTGAGGCTTGAACGCGAGAACAGGATTTAAGCTTATTAAAGGGGAGCCGGCTCTACTGGCCGGGGAAACCCTTGTTATCGCGGACACGCATATAGGCTATGAGGGCGAGATACGGCTTAAAGGAATCAAGCTTCCAAGCCTCACTAAGAGGATCCTTACACGCGTGCTAAGCCTGGCTGAAAAAACATCGGCTAGGAGGCTACTGATCCTTGGAGACTTGAAGCACACTGTCTACGGCCCGAGGGGGCTGGAGTGGATGGAGATCCCGGAGTTCATGCGCAAGATAGTTAGTAAGTTCGAATGGGTCGGGGTTGTCCCGGGTAATCATGATGGGGATCTTTATGCTGTCCTGCCGGAGGGGGTTGAGCTGATGGATCCTGATGGAGTCTTGTTGAACGGGATTCTATTCACCCATGGTCATAAGAGGGTTGACACTATTCTCGGTAAGAAAGGCGGGGGTAGTGTCAGAACAGTCGTGGTGGGGCATTTCCACCCGGCTGTAGAGCTTCTCGACGACCTTGGCTACAGGTATGTGATACCGGTCTGGGTAAGAGGTATGCTAAGCAGCAAGGTTGAGATACTTTTAATGCCGGCTTTCAACGAGAACATTGGGAAGCTCATAGTTAACAATCCTGAGAGAATATCAGAGGAGCTTAGGGGGTTCCTGAAAACAGGCTCGATAAACCTGCAGGAGGCGGAGGCATATAGCCTGGACCTGGTCTTTCTCGGGAAGATTGGGGAAATGGAGATTTAAACATGCCACAGACTTCGCTGGAGTTCATCCAGTTGATCACCCTTGCCACGCAACATGTTCTTCGAAAATATTAAATACTTGATTCGGCCGAAACGTAGTCAGATGAATTCTACATGGCCCGTAGCAAAAGTCCAAAATAGCGTAAGGACGATTTTTTATAAGGCCATTTCATGAACTTCCTTTATTAGGTTGCAATTGCCAACATTGATCAAATACCACTAGATGTGCTTTTGCAGCGTGTTTACTCAAGTATAGCGCGTGTTAATGAACGGCCACTCATTACGGATACTTACTTAGCAGATGAACGACTTAGCCACAAGAAAACCTTATTTTCCCTAGTATACAAATCCTCTATCGTCAACCCATCGATGTCACTCCTCAAGCTATATCCTACGATGCGGGTGGCAATCCCATGCTCGACCAGTCCTTTAGCAAGAAAGTGGATATGGTCCAGAAGGGGGTCAAGGTCGCAGTTACCAGCCCATACGATCACCTTATTAAAGCGCTTTGATTCCAGTTCACATGATATCGAAGTCGTTGGGGTTATTATTAGTGTCTTCCCGCCTTCTAGTAAAGGTCTAACTTTCGGATGATCCTTAAACCTCTGAATGAGAATCTGTTCCAACTTTTCGTAGGCTTCTTTAACGGATGACAGGCTGTTCCTATATGTTCTCTCGTTCGAAGCCATATGATCATATAGATTAACGGTAATGAAGTATACCTTGTCCGCCTTGGTTAATGCGATGCTGAAAAGATCGTTGGTTAAGTCTTCTACGCCTTCAGGTTTGCTCATGTATACAGTAATTTCAAAAAATACATCTTCATCCCTACCGTCTATCGTGATAGAGCATTCTTCCATCGTGCTTTTCCATCGCCTGTTTAAATAGGTTTGAGCATTCTTCCCAGCTAATTCCGGGTCATCGCCCCATCCCCAAACCCTAGCTCCTCTCAACTTCCCCGCCTCTTAAACTTCTATATTCTTCAAATACCTCTATGTGCCTAGGCTTAAAGCTTCCTATCTCTTTTATGAACTTTTCATGCTCTCTAGCCGGAATCGAAAAATAATATATTACACTTCCTGTTTCTTCTTCCTCTTCATAGGTTTCATTAGGATGAAAATCTAGGTCCATAAGAATCTGACGTAAACCTTCCAAACCTTCTTTGCATTTAGAGCTAAATCGTATCCGAAGATCTCCTCTATAAGTCATATGAGCAGTTCCATCTCCAGAGAAGAAGCCTTTTAAATATGCTCTCTTTCCATCCTCATCAAGACACCATCGAGGAACTCTAAATTCATAGGCTCCTGTCTTGACGTAATAATCGCTTAAATCATAGTAGGCTCCTTTAGAGTATACTTCTGCACTGATTAAACCGTCTTCCCTTTCGTAGCGATGTGGAGTTAGCCCATATACCTCCTTGAATAACTCCTCGAATTTTTCTATGAGCTCTTCATCTTCAGAAAAGAACTTTGCTGAATAACTAGTGTGACATCTACCTTTTAAGTCTACTTTTCGATGATAAGCACAACTTCCATCAGAAGATATGAATCCGAAAAGGATTGCTTTCTCAGGTACAGCTACTCCTCTAACTCCTTCTTCTGAAACCTCCAGCAACATTCCGCGGCTCAGAGGAAAGAGAATTCTCTCTTCTTCAACGCGTGCCCCTGAGAACGTGCTAATGACAATACCTACCTTAACCAGTTCATATTCGCCACCTTCCGTTTTACGCACCTCGTACTCTCCAAAGGTCTTTAATGTCCAATGGGCTTCCTCGCACTCCTCTTTTCTACCAGTTCCCTCAGGTTCCCCTTGGAGGAATCTTCTCTCGTGCTGTTTTACGGCTGAGCCTCCGCCCATTCCCCTATCTCCTTCTCCGCTTTAGCCGACTTAGGTCAAGTAGGTTGTGCATAGCCAGTATTCTCATTGCGCGCTCCTTATCCTCAAACCAGAGGTCGATGATGTCCTGGGGCATCATACTTTCACATGCTTCACAATAACACTCCTCGAACCTTATAGAAGGGTCTCTGAGGTCGTAGAACAACCCGTCACAGTAATATTCTCCATGCTTGGCCCTCAGAAACCAAGAGAGACTGCTTAAACTAACATCCTTATACCTCCAGGGTTTTGAACCAACGCCATAAAGAATGAGCTCGAAATCGTCCTTCCTTCCAAAGCTTCTTTTTAAAGTTAACAGGACATATGGGATGAACTCGTCAAGCTTCTCCTCTTCGAAAAGCTCCCTGGCTGGCATTGCGAAGGAAGCATAGCCCATTTCAACCTGCCTCCTTATGGTCCAATCCATCTGACGCAGATTAGCTCCCTTAACAAGGCCAATCAAGGGAATATCAAGCTTGAGAAACTCATTCGCGAAGGAGACGAGGCGTATTGTCTGAGACCAGGATTGGTAGAGTGGGACATCAGTATAGGTGTAGTTGTCAGGAATCATCGTGGCATCAGGCCTCAGGTCTCCGATCAGCCTGAAGTAATCCTTGGTTTCAAGCCTGTCGATAAGCTCATCCGGCATAACTGTTGACAAGAGTATCTTTCCGTCGAAGCCAAGGTAGTCGTGAAGACCCTTGCTAGAAGCCTGAGCCAGAATGTCTTCGTTTGCAAGTAGTTGCCAAAGCGGAACGAAAACCGCTGATACTTGAAAACCATCCATCCAAACCCAAGACCTTTCGTCAGTGGCATCGATTTCAGGCACGAAACTGAGAAATCGTATCTTCGTCATTAATTTCCTCCCAAAAGACGGGATAGACATGGGAGAAGGTCTGTTCTTTCCTCCGATCTGGCAGTACGGCCTAATCCTACAGAAACTCTTAGGATGCGTTATCCCGGTATAAGAGGTACCTCTGACGCATTTATCTACTAAACATGTTTCTATTACACAACCAATGCATGGCTTCCTGAAATAGGGACAGCCTGCACAGTTAAATCCGCACTTACCTTTTCTCAACAAGATATTTTTTACACTTTTAGGATTTAAGCAAATATGTCAAGCATGGTTGAGTAAATATAATTTGCTAGAATGAGTTGCTGCAGTTGATGCATATCCTGAAACATCTCTGATGTCAGTCTAAGAAGAATGAAGTAAAAAAACTGGGCCCGAGGGGATTTTCCAGACCCCCAGTCTTCCAGGGGGCCTTTTTGAACCCCTAACCTACGGGTTATGAGCCCGCCGCTCTAACCTGGTTAAGCTACGGGCCCTCGGTTTTTTAGCGCAGCCGGATAATAAAAATTTTTCCTCCCGTCTATTTAAATACGCGTGAAGACTGGCAACGTTGTTGCGATGCTATAATTACTCTAGGCTTGTCATATTCATGTAGCGCGCTCTACACGTGGTTCTCTCTTTTCAACAGGACACGTGGGCTGAAGCCGGTGGATGAAGCATGAGAGCTCTACGGGGCGAGTTAAGGGCTTATCGGGATGCTTCAGCATGCCTCTCTAATTCTATTTTTCTAGAGACGGCGAAGCTTGCCTCGCTGTTGCTGGCGGCGTTTATGATTTCCTCGGCGAGGCTTTCCGCCATGCTTTTCCTTGTTTTGAAGCTTTTCCTTTTCGCCCCGTCCACTATGTTTCTTATCGCTAGGTCTAATCTTCTCCCCGGGGAGATGTCTACGGACTGGTAGTAGACTATTCCACCGTAGCTGACTCTCGTCGTGTCCTCCCTGGGCGCGGAGTTTACGAGAGCATCGACAAAGACTTCAACAGGGTTTCTGCCGGTTTGGATGCTTACTATTTCAAAGGCGTGTTTAACTATGTTTATGGCTTTAGCTTTTCTCCCGCCTGCTCTGGCCGTTTGAGCAACCCTGTTGACTAGGCGTTCAACAATGTTTACGCTGTACTTCCAGAATTTTCTCTTCTCGTGCCTCCCCCCGGAGTGCGGGATGACTACGGGCCTTAGGCTGACTACTTGCGCCAGCCCCGGGTCTTTAACCTCTATCCCGCTAATATCCCACTTGTCGAACAGCTTGCACTCTACGCTTGTCTTAGCCAAGAGTCGTGTTTAAACCGGTCTGCGACAGTTTATATAAAGCTTACCTTGTCGGCTTCTGCTTCTTACCCTTTAAAAGGGCGTCTAGAGAAACCCCGTTTACGCTTATAACCTTGTATCTTACCCCCGGAATGTCTCCCATCGACCTGCCCAGCGTGCCCCCGATCCCTGCAACTATTACTTCATCCCTCTCGTTTATGAAGTTTAAGCCTCCGTCCTTCGGCACGAACGCCGTTATCTCCTTCCCGTTCTTTATAAGCTGGACCCTGACGCATTTCCTGACCGCGCTGTTAGGCTGCTTGCTGGCTATCCCGACTTTCTCGAGCACGACACCCCTCGCCATGGGGGCTCCCTCAAGCGGGTCGTAAAGCTCCTTCAGTCTGAGCACCCTCTTAGTGTAATACTTATAGCTCCATCTAAACTTCCTACGAACCTTCATCAGGCTTCTGGCTGCGAATTCTCCTTTACCCAAACCCTAGAATGCTGGTGGAACAGGGTCTTATTAAGTTTCCGACTGCTACCTTATCTTCACGTCGCTATTTCTTAATGTTTCTTCAGGTTTGGTTTAAATGTTTATTAACCTGTTTCAAGACCTATGTTTAGCCTTGAAGCCGAGGGGGAGCGGGGAGATTAAAAGGATCCTTGAGGATCGGGCGGTTGAAAGGTGGCTTCAGCTGGCGCGTGCCACCGGTAGGAGCAGTGAGAGCGTTAAGTATGGCTCTTATGTTTTAAAAATCTGGGCTGGTTTCTTCAAAAAGTCTCCGGCGGGGCTTGTCGAGCTGGCTCGTAAGCAGCCCGGCCTGTTTAGGGACAGGGTTGTTGAGATGCTCAGCGATCTTAGAGGCCGGGGGAGGACTTCGGCTACTGTTAAATCCTATTATTTTATCCTGAGGAGTTTCCTTAAGGCTAATGGGGTTGATTTCGAGCTTGACGCCCGGCTTAGGACATGGGTTGAGAAGCCTATTCGCCCCGTTACCAGGGAGGAGCTTAGAAGATTAAGGGCTGCAGCGGATCCGAGGATGCGCGCCCTCATAGATTGCCTTAAAGATAGCGGACTTGCACCATCCGACTTACTCGAGCTTGACGTTGGAGACGTTAGGGCTCAGCTCGAGGCTAACCAGGTTCCGGTTGTGATTGAGAAGGTCCGGAGGAAAACCAAGATAAAGTTTTACACGTTTTTCGGACCTGAGGCGATCTCGAGCCTGAAGGCTTATCTCGAGATGCGTAGGAACCTGGGGATCAATACGAGTGATGAAAGCCCGTTATTCGTCAGGAGAGACAAGGCGGGGATAAGGATGCGCTACGATAACCTAGCCTGGATGTTTAACATGGTTAAGAAGCGCGCAGGGATTAAGAACGATCGGAACGGCAGGATCAACCTTTATTCTCTCCGGAAATATTTCACTACAAACCTTAGAGCATCAGGGATTAACGAGCTTTATCCTAAGATCTGGAGCGGCCACTCCTTAGGGGTTGAAGCCAGCTATTTCATGCCTGGCCTCGAGGATCAGAAAAAACAATATATGCAGCACTATGGCGCGCTGGTTGTTGAGGAGCATGGAACGCTGGACCTGGAGAAGCTTAGGAA
>CAZWPT010000043.1:0-85050 GCA_964635675.1 uncultured Nitrososphaerota archaeon
GCTGAGTAGACCTTTCCGCCAAAGTGCTGTCGTAAGATCAATTAATACCAATGCATTCACCCCTAACAAGTCTAGCTTAAGAGCATAATCATAGTCCGCTTCCTTAAACGGATTATTTTTCTCACCGTCGATCTCTCTTACTCGAAATTCTCTCCTAAAAACCCTAGATTTTTTGTGATGAATTAAACTAGATTGATCAAACTCATACTGTAAGTATTTATCTCCAAATATTTCCAATAACACGTGACCTAGAACGTTTGCAACACCAGCTTCATGCTTATATACACTTGATTCTCTGCTTAAAGCATCGATAGGGATGTTTGTGATATAGTGGGAGCCTAGTTGCGCTGTGTATTTCTCTCTTTGTGCTTTAGTAATTTCGTGGAAAAGTTCCCAGAATATCATGCTGTCTGGAACGATTATAGATTGATCCAGGCGCTCAACCGGTTTATAAAGAAAAATTTTGGATTTCCGGACAATTCTAAAGAGAGAGACTCTAGGCACCAGTCCATAGACCGGTTGCTTCATGTTTATGTATTTGGCGAAAATGTTTTTAAAAGCCAATGCTTCTTCACAGTTCATTCTGTAAATCCTAACCCACTCTTTTAACTCTCTAGACCCTTTCTTCACACTATGCCATGCTTCCGCATCTAGTATAAAGTAACTTCTGGGTATGAACGTTATAAGTAGTGGCCGCTTCCGTTCAGGATCATGATCAATTTTCTTAAGCTCAATAATAAGAGCCGGAAACTGTTTCCTATACTTAATGACGTATAAGCAGCAAACCGGTTCTTCAACACCGATCTTTGAAAAACCATTAAGTAAATCGGTCGAACTACGAATATCCTGCCAGAGACGCTCAAAATCCTCAGAAGAATATTTTTGCCCACTTTTCATATACGAAATAAAGTATAAAATATTGAAGATATGCTTCATATTGCTTAACGGCCAATCCCAGGTTATTTCTTTAAAATCGTTTTTACTGAGATCCCATTTCCCCACTAATGCTTTATGAAAATTGTCTTCGCTTCCAAAAAGCTCCCAGAGGTCAACGGCAAACTCTGGTTTCTCAAGATTATTCAAAACATAAATCAGAGGAGTTTCAATGTTAGATCGGGAAGACTTCTTCATACATCCAACCACCGTGGCCGTCGCTCTTCACGTTGACCAAGTACTTATTAAGATTGTTGAACTGTCTTTTAAAGGCGTTTTCATCTATGCTAAACATGCTGTTTAACACGTCTTCTACGGAAACTCGTCCCCGCTCCCTGATTAAGCAGGCGAGGCTGTTGGCGCAAGCCTCATTATCATGCTTGAAGCGGAGATGCTTCCCAGCTTCTTCTCCAGTAATGCCGCAGCAGTTCATGCAGGCATTGATTTCAGGAAACTCCTCGCTGCACACAAACAAGCGTACACCGTTTCTTTCAGCCTGCTCCTTAAACTTCCTGTATTTCTCTAGTTTTAAGCGTAGCGGCATCCTGTAGTACCCGTTGATCATTTTCAGGCGTGGAGTCCATTGACATCGGAAACGATTTTTATTCAGCCTGCAACATTCTGGAAAAGACTGGCTGCATTCCTCATACGCTTTAGTATAAATCTCGTCGAAGTGGGAGGGTTTAACATTAAGGGCGTTCGTCATCCAACGTCTGGTGAAGCTGTTGTACCTAAGATATTCCACTATTAGGTCCTTTGAACCGGCTTCTTTCAGCGTATTGATCAGGACCTCCATGTCTTCCTCACTATCCGTGAGGCTTGGTATTATTGGGGAGATTCGTGTTTGCACGTAAATCCCTTCGTCTCTAAGCTTCTCCATAGCGGTCAATTGCCTAGAGATATCGGGGGCACCGGGTTCGAGCCTTCTTACAAGATCACTGTTTAAAGAGATAATTGTAAATTGGACAATTACTCCTGCCGGCGAGGTTTTTAACAGTTGAACATATTCTGGTTCTGAAACAATATCGGACTTTGTAGTTATAATGTAAGGATAACTATTGTCATTAAGAATTTTAAGAGTCTTCTTAGTGATTCTAAGAGTTTTTTCGCAAGGCTGAAAAGGATCTGTATCCGTGCCTATTCGTATAGGCACCCTGTTCCAGATTGCTCTGCCTAAAGGACTTTCCGGCGGTTTTTTCGAAGAAAAAACTTTTGAAAAATATTTTTGCAACAAAGAAGTATCGATGTACTTTGGGGATTCAGGATTCCACTGTCGACGCATAGTTTTTAACGCTCTGGCATAACAATAGGTGCAATTATGCTCGCAACCAAGATACGGGTCAAGTCTCAGCGGCAAATTGCAGGCCATAACTTCCGGCTCTATTATCTTTAAAGCACTTTTAAACCCGTAATGATTTCCAAGGCTTTTATTCAGCTTTCCTCTCACTATCCGACAATACCTTCTACGCGCTGAAGTTAATATAACTTACGCAAATCTCTGTCAGAGCGTTAAAAACGCGGCTGACAAGTTGAACCGCCGCTCCTCGCTTATGTGTTGGAAGCCGATCTTAGGGATGAGTTTCTCAGAGGTCAGCCTCCTACTCTCCCATGCTTCCCTCGACAGGCAGTAGGTAATGTCGAACTCGAACCGGTAGGGGCCAGATAACCCTGTTCTCCCTAACCTCCTGAGGCCAAAGAGGCTTATCCTGCTTAAACTTGGAGCGAATTACTCCATGCCCTATCACGCCCTTCACAGGGTCGGTCGCATAGAATAATATGCCGTCGCCGTTCGACAGGCTTTCCCAATGAGCCTTAAGCGTCTCCCTCAATCCCCAGATGTTACCATTCTTAAAAGCAACCTCCCAGTGCTCAGGCAAGCCTACCGCAAGCCACCATCTCGCCATATCCTGTTGTTTAAAGATGAACTCCAATATTAAGTTTTATAATGTCAAGCCCTTTCGAAAACCCTTCATCTTGAAGAATAAGAAGGGCTTTGACAATCCTGGTGTGCATTTCTCCCTTAATCTTTTCAAGCTGTTTAAGGGCTCTTCTCTCGAGAAAAACTCGCTATTGTTGCAATAAGCTTATCTCTCCTACTCGATCTTCTCCAGGGATATGTATTCTACTTCTCCCTTTTTCCTTCGCCTAGCACGCATAACGTTGCAAAAACCTTATGAGCCGCTTTACGCTTTATTTAAACCGAAATGTCCGGGGAGAAGATTGAAAAGAAGGATAAGGTTGTATGGGTGACGCCTCTTGAGAAAGGGTGGCATCACACGGAAATAGTCACAGAGAAAGGCTCTGAAAAACAACACTATACTTACGAGCCGAAAAGAAAACACTACTACCGCTGACTCTACAAGAATCGATTTGTAGCGCGCGCTATAATAGGCCATCTTGATTCTTGTTGACTGAATCCGCATTCCCTACGATGATGAGCTTTTTCCTAGCTCTCGTAAAGGCGACGTTCAGCCTTTTTCATCGTCTACGAAAGATAGTCTTGGCACTCATAATACTGAAGATTATTACATCTTTTTCCCTGCCTTGGCGCGCGCTAACCTCTACCTCCTCGTCTTCTAAAACTTTTATAATGTTCGGCCTCTTAGCTCTTTATGATGTGATAATGCCTATTTCGCTACTTTGATTTGTCCCCTAGCATTATTGCCATAAAACCTATATTTTTCTTTTTAGCGTGTTAAAGTAAGATAATGAAATTAACTGTTGGTGCGGATCCCCGAGATCGTAATAGGCTTATCGAACACTTGGCTAAAGAAAACATCATGCCCGTCAAGGCTCCTCCATGGAGTAAATATCCGTACACTCTTCGACGAATTAAAAAAACAGAGGGGGGTCTTATTGGAACTCACTTCACCGGAACTGAAACTACCGCTAAATTACTTGAAATTTTAGTGTTTATGACGATGACAGCTGCAAAAAGGTAAGAGAGGAAATTAAACACTGTAGAAAACTTCTAGGTTTTAATTAGTAGCGTGCGCTCAGATGCATTATATGTTATTTCAATATTAGGATTTGCTTAGCTACTTCCTGTGCATCGTGAGACGAAGGTTCAATTTCGACTATGTAGAAAGCAACGTCATTAGGAATAGAAAGGCCTATAAGGAAGCCGTCAGGGATTGACGATACGCCAAGCTCCTTAGCAGTGAGTTTCTTCCTCGTGTCGATGTAAATCGTGTTCTCGCCAAATATTTCTCTAGCGAATTTCACTATCTCTTTCTCTAGATCCTCCTCTTTGGAAAACGTATAGAGATTGTACTTATCATCAGGGGTCAGTAACCAATAGGCATCCATCGCAATTCGTAGCATTAACGCCATATTTAAATTAAGTACGCACTATAAACTATTTCGAAGTATTTATTATGATCCTGTAGCACGTACGTAATATTACTAATGGAGGAGCTTGGAAGACTTGTAAAGGAGTTGGCTGAGGCCGGGACTCCGGGCCTGCGTTTCGGGGTTAAATGCATTGCCGTCTCGGATGTTGCTGCCCAGTATTACTGTGAGAAGAAGGTTGAGATGGCGTATACATATGGTGAAATTGAAACCCTAGGCATGAAGAAGGGGGAGGAGGCGCACGAGTTTTTACTGAAGGATGCGGTTAAAACAGATTGGAGACAGATTCTTCGCGAGATTTACTCGGGAAAACCTATACTGATTAGGGAGATGCTTCTTCTCGGGAAGCACGGGGACACTATTCTTGCGGGCCGCTGCGACGCGGTGCTCTTCTTCAAGAATTATCCGTTACTCTTGTTTGAACACAAGTTTTCAAGCAGACGGATCCCATTTTCGGATCATCATGTTCAGGCTAGGCTATACTGCTATCTTCTTCATCTCATGGGTTGGGATACGAGCAGGCTTAGATACGCATTAGTCATGGCGCCTCTGGAATCTAGAGACGATCCTCAGCTGAGGAAGACTCCGTTGCATGTAGTGCGCGCATTGATGGAGAAGAGGGATGTTGATAAGATTGTTCTCGGAAAAGTCTCTGTCTACCTTAACCGTTTCGATTTGAAGAAGGCGGCTGAGGAGCTTGAATGGGCTCTTGACTTCTGGAAGCAGAAAAGGGAGCCAATACCAACCAGGAAGCCAGCGAAATGTTTGTCTTGCGAATTCAGGGAAAAATGTGAGTATGGGTTGAACAGTTTAAAGTAAAAGCAAGAGTGTGAGCTCTTAATGGAGCGCGCACTTAGTGAATTTAGCACACGTTAGGTTTATATGTGGGAGAAACATAAACATCTACAATAGTGAGAATTCGCACTATAACATATAATTCGGCAGTTACATTGCAATCACTTGTTTTTATGCCGATATTAGTTATATCTGTGAGTTTGATAAACCCACATGTTTTCAGAGACTTCGTAGTAAAAAACACAGGTGTAGTTGCGTATGCGGAATATTTCTAAAAGAAAGACTCTGAGCGAAAAACTTAAAGAAGAAATAGATTTCTTAACCAATCAAAAAAGATATTTGATGCTTCTGAAGAAATGTATGAAGCTAACGTATGGTCCATAAGGAAACTTATTCTTTTAGCCCAGTATTTGCGCCCATATCTTACAATACTTACGACAAAGGAGAATGGAGAATATAAATATTCGGATTCGTGGTTTTACATAGATTTATTTGCAGGATGCGGGGCAAGTACTGTTAACAATAAATTCAAAATGTTAGGTTCACCAATCATCTCTCTACTGAGAGGTATTCACTATATAAAGACGAGAGGCGAATATATCAGATTCACTAAGTGGTTTTTTTATAGAGAAAGATAATAGAAGGTGTGATGCACTCAAGAAGAGAGTGGGCGTAGCATTAGAAGAAATTAAGTCTACATATAATTTTTCAATTCCCAGTAACGATGTTATTATTTATCAAGGAGATTGTAACGAGAAAATAGATTCAATCTTACAGGAAATACAGAGCCATAAAAGACCATCGATATTGCTTTTTGCTGACCCCGAAGGAATAACAGAAATAGAATGGCAGTCTATTTCAAAGATTCTTAGTAAAAGACTTGTCGACATTATTTATATTCTCTCAACAGGAGGATTTAAAAGAGGATTGAGGAAGGAGCATTTAGAGAAAAACCTACCACCGTTAAGTAAAGAGGAAGAAAGCAAAATTCTTTCAGGAGAATACTCTTCCGAAGAACTTGTTAATGTATTTATGAGATGTATCCTAGAGGAGCTTAGACGTAAGGGGATCTTCTATGAATCTTTACGGGTATGTAATGAGAAATGGGCAGAAGTTTATAGAATTATATGGGCATCCTGTTCTAAAGGAGCAGTAGAATCTATTAAAGGAACTTTAGAGCTGATTGAGAAAGCAAGTAATAACGACATACTCCAAGCTATTCAAGTAGTTTCAGGTAAGCAAAAAGAACTTTTCGGTTAAATCAATCTACTATATCATGTCTCTTGGATTTAAGAGAAAACCCCATAAATAAGGAGGAAAAATGAGTTGTTAAACTATTCGAAATATCTGTGTTCTGGCCACCACGTTCCCTTCAAACCGTACTCCTTTAATTTTGATTTGAACAAATGCCTTATTTCAGATTCGAATAACTTTAAATCGTTGAAATCTTCTCCAAGAATTTGTTTTATGAGCCTTACGTTTCCTCCTCTTACATGTAGAGATTCACCGTATATGTGGTCTGGTTTTATCGAGGCGAGTTGCCTCATGATTTCATCCAAGTCCTCTCTCACATTTGGCCTCGTTCTCGTCGGTGGGAATATTGGTGCTAAAATGACTCCGGTTTCTAGCCCTGATTCCTTAGCGTTTCTTATTACGCTTAACCTAGCCATCGGAGGAGAAACTCTGGGCTCAATCAGTCTGGAGAAATTCTCGTTCATCGTAGCTATCGACACCTGCAGCCTTATGCTTTTCGCATATTCCGTCAACAAGTCGAAGTCCTTCATTACTAGCGGAGACCTTGTTTGAATGCAGAATTTCACTCCAGCACGCAATGCTTTTTCCAGAATTCTTCTTGTAATAGGCGTTAATTGAGGAAGATAGGGGTCATGCGTAGAGCTTAAAAGAACCTCTCGGTTCCTCCACTTGTGCCAAGGAGTTTTTTCAACAGCCTCCTCAATATTATTCGGAATCAGAAAATAGTTCCCCCATTTCTCCTCCACCTCCGCTCCATACCTGTGTTTTCCAAATTTCTTATGAATGGAGTCGACGTAACAGAAGATGCATCCATGGGTGCAGCCTACTGCGAAGTTCAAAGCCCAGCCGTTAGACAGTTCTTTACCAACGCCTCCACGGCTTTTTGATGTTAGCCTTGACGGTTTAATGAGCGGGTACGATATTCTATAGCTATCCACCCTTACTTCAGGGGGAGCGAAAACCCGCGTATCATAATGTAAGTTGCTTGTCTTAACAGCCTCAAAACTCACGTATTTCCCGATGGATAAGGATTTTTCCAGCGATTCCTTCTTTTCAACTAGTTCAGCCACACATAAGTCACCAACTTATGCTATTTAAAAGTTCTAATGAAAATCAAAGATTAAAAACCTTTCCTGTAGGGGTTCTTATAAGGACAGTGGCAGACAGTAAAGGAAGGGGGAAGATGCTTACAGAGAAGGAGAAACGTAGAGAAGCGGCTTTAAAAGCTTGGCGAACAATAAGGAAGAAAGAGGCGGAAACAATCGCCAAGTCAAGCAGAAGGATTCCTGATTTCTTCCCCCCGAGGATTATTGCGTCGATTACTCATCCTGAAGCCATAGTGAAAGAACCTATCCGTAAGCCGCTTCGAACCGAATACGGTCAAGGCATAGTGAAATTATTCGCGAAAACTCCTCCAGACATAGCGTGCGGCCCCTTCTGGGAATTAAGATGGGCTTTCGGCTGTCCTTTCGATTGCTCCTACTGCTATTTGAGAGGAACAAAGAAAGGGAACATGAAACCCAGCTACGTGAAACCAAATTACATATTCAATGCATTGGACGAGGTATTTAACGACCCTCATTTTAACGGTGGCAAGCCTGCTTTATTCAACAGCGGCGAATTATCCGATTCCCTGATGAACCCGCCCTTAATGAGTGAAATAGTTGACAAGTTTGGAGAGCAGCGTAAGCACAGGATCGTTCTGCTAAGTAAGGCAGGGACAAACAATATTAAATTTTTGCTAAATAAGCCTGATCATGTTAAAAAACAGGTTGTGTGCACTTGGAGTATTAACGCCGTGGAGGTTGCAAAAATCTGGGAGAAAGCTGCAGCCCCGCCGGAACAAAGAATACAGGCTGCGAAAATGGTTTACGAGGCAGGGTATGAGGTGAGGATAAGGATCGACCCAATATTTCCTATAGAAGACTGGGAAACGCATTATGAAGATATTTTATACAGAATCATGTCTGAGGTGGAGCCTGCTAAGATAATACTTGGAACACCAAGGGGGTTAAAGAAAACAATATACTATGCTAAAAAGGCAGGGGTAGATATGGGCTGGGCTAAGTTCTTTAAAGAAGATACTGGTTGGGGGAAGAAATTACCGTCTGAACTAAGGAGGAGGATATACGAGTATATGCTGGATAAGCTCTCTGCTTTAGGCTATAGTGACGATAAAGTAAGTATTTGCAAGGAGACGGTGGTGATGCTTGAAAAACTAGGCGTCCCATATAGGCGGGGCACTTGTAATTGCTACTCTAAGTGAATCCAAATGAATACGTCTGGTCGGAGAAGAAAAATTACACCTTTCGAATGGTGGGTTCGCAGAATAGAAACCTTAAGGGGGCAGAGTCAGGAGGCTAACCAATTATTCCAAAAAATAAGGAGGCTTATTCATGTAAAAGCCGGGCTATTTTAAAGCTTGCCATTCTAGCATATTACGCCGACATATATACGGCCATAATTAAAGCCCATTTTGATAAGGCTTATTATATCGACCTTTTCGCTGGGCCAGGCTTAGATAGGATAAGCGATTTGAACAATCTCATCGTGTTTGGCTCACCCCTTATCGCAGACCGGGTTCCAAGGAAGAAATTCGACGAGCTGATTCTGTTTGAGAAGAAAGAAAAATATGCAGAAAGATTAAGACAATTACTTCCAAATGCAAAAGTGAGGAACGAAGATGTTAACAGCCCGGGATTTAAAGCCATGGCTAAAGCTCGTTTAGAAGCTGGCTCCGTTCATTTTCTTGCTTTTGTAGATCCTGAGGGATTAGAGATAGAGTGGGAGACTCTGCAACATCTCTTCGATTTTACCGGGGATCTTATTATAAACTATCAATCTACCGGAGTTTCTAGAAGTGCTCTAAAAGAAAATAAGACCTCCGCAGAAATAGAAACACTGCAACGTTTCTTTGGGACAGATGAGTGGAAAGCATGCGGGAATGAAGATGCGCTATTCAAGCTCTACCTAGAGAAGATTAGAAAGCATAGGGAGGTTACGATACCTATTAAGGTAAGATCACCCTATAGATTCCACTATTATATGATAGTAGCCGTTAGGAAGACTAGAGGTTCTCAACGCTGGGTTTCTGTCATTGAAGAAACAAAGGAGAAGATTGAAGCCATCAAGCCCGAGGACTTAGAGAACATTATACGGAGGCTTAGCGGAGGCCAAGTAAAATTAGCAGTATGAAGCGCGCGATGATCAGGAGAAAGCTTTATGGAAAAGTTGAGAGTTAAAAACGTGTAATGCTGAGAAAGTTTAAAACTGATGTTGGGAGATATGGTGTGAATGAGCCAGCCTAGATCTGGTTTTTTATTCGAGCCAGATAGTGAGGGAGAGGTCTACCTACTTTTTGGATGTTTGATGCCATATGTTGGGGAGGAGTTGGAAAAACTGGGTTTCACGGCATCCGAAATATATGTGGATGAGTGGACGGAAAAACCTACTGATATTGTTCTTCAAGTTGACGGAAGAAGGCTGAGTCGAGTTCGAATTATTCAGCAGTAATTTCCTATCGCATCGCCATAATATTGAGGAGTGTGATCTAATAGTATGCTGGAAGAACGATTGGGATAATGCTCCCGTCAGAATACTGGAGCTTTCTAAGATAGTGGAGGAAAGGTTTCCACAACTCATAGTGGAGAAAAGGCCCAAGCATCCGGAGAGAGTTAAACCATGGTCGCTGGAAGAATACGTAGGGGAGGCTCGTGAAAAACTTTCTGATGATGAGTTCCGGGAGCTAAGCAATTTTATAGAGGAAATAAGATCCATTCAAGGCGTTGAGCTGAAGCTTGGGAGAGGAGATAAAATACCAACCCTTGGAATATACTTCAGGAAGCTGAATGCAGCTCCCATAGGCGTTGAAGCCACTTGAAAATCATACATAGCATACTTCAATGTCAATGTTAAATCACCCAAACCCCTCATGCCTGAGGAAAAGATCAAGGAGACCAGGAGGCTCCTTAACGAGCCGGAGAAACTGTGGCACTATATGTGCCTCAAACATGAGTGAACTCCTCGGCAAAATAAGGGAAATAATCAAAATAATCCTAAAAGAGTAAACCTGTAGCCTGCAGTAGTCCTTACTGGGCCTATGCTCCGTCAGCAAAGTTCAACTCTCCATGTTTGTCCTGCATGCTTTCAAGTAGTAATGCTGAAACTCTTGAAAGAATAGAGGCTTTATATGTATTCTTTCTTCTGCGGGTTTAGGGCTGTGAAGTAGTCTGAGATCGCCGTCCAGCGCGCGCTAGTGTGAGATTCCTCTGGAGAGGCATTGTTAAAAGGGGTTTGAAGCATAGGGATGGTTGGGGCGTGGCTTTCTATCCTGACGGTAAGGCAGTCTTCCTGATTAAAGAGCCAGTACCATCCGTCAGCAGTCCGATGGCTGAGTTTCTTGAGTCACGATTTTATTAGGAGTAGAGTGCTCATAAGCCATGTTAGAACAACTTCCAAAGGCGGGGTTGCTCATAGGAATACGCATCCATTAGTTAGAGAGCTATTCGGCGCGCACTGCCATGACGTAAGCGTCTGCCAAGGAGATCATGCCTTACTAACGATAGTCTTAAAAAGAGGTATTCCACGCTATGTAACAGTGATGGTAAGTAGAGAGGATTATAAAGATTCTATCGACAAATTCGTAGGTATTATTGAGAGGGAACTTGCCGATAAAGTTGTGGCTGTCTACGCAGCCGGGAGCTTTGCAAGAGGTGACTACATAGTTGGGAGGAGCGATATTGACTTGTACATCGTGGTGAAGGAAGAGGAGGAAGGCCTTAAGAAAAAACTTTATGAGATTTGCAAGGAAATAGAAGATAAGAATCTAAAAGAGGTTAAAAATTACCATCCGGAGCCCCTCAGCCTGGCTATTACAACAATGGATGAGGTCAAAGACGGTAAGTCCTGGCTAGGTATGGGATGGGAGTATCACATTTTTCTGCGTGAAGGCAGATTGCTCTACGGTACGGACATTAAAGAGTTTATTCAGAGGCCCTCTCGAGAAAACGAAATACTCTTAGCAAGAAGAGTCTTGGAGGATTTTAAGAGTGGCCATGAGATCTACAGGTTGTTCTCACTGGTTTTTAGAACAACATCTATTTTCCTCAGCCTAAGCGCGATTTATGTCGCAGCCAAGGAAGACGTGGTAAAAGAGTTCAAAAAAGCGTATCCCAATGAAAAAGACGCCGTTAAAGCTCTGGAAAGAGCGTACGAATTATGGAACCTATGGGCTAAAAGAGAGCTGACAGACGAGGAGGTTCTAGAAGTTTTCAATGCAGCCCTTAAGATGTCCAATACTATATCGCGGTTGTTGAAAATGGAAGAAACAGGTGTGCACACTTGAGGGGCTTACGGCTTAGCATATACAGAAAGGACTGTCAGAAGTCAATGCTGAGCTTTTAAAGCGTGCATCGTCAACCTATGCATACTACTTAATCCAATCCTTTGAAATTCTCGTTTCCAGTAACTATTTGGCTTTAAGTGTTCTTCGCACGCTATCTGGCGTCAAGAGAACTCTTCAAGGTATCGATATTTAACAGTGATCACCCAGAGCCAGAGATTGATTTTTACATAATTCAGGAGTATTATGAAAAAGGCCCGGTAATGCATGAAATGCTTACTAGTCTCATAAAAAGCTTAAAGTTAGAATAGCAAACCCGCACGAGTAGTTTTCTCAATGCTTCTGCCTCTCGCAGGAATAGGGGTATGCGTTAAAGAGAAGAGTTCCCGGCCTCCCTGCTTCCTTACAGTAAAAAACCTGGAGGAGAATGAAAAAGGAGTACAGTTCGATTTTCATTTTATCGCGAAAATTGAGGGAGTGCCAAGCTTTAGGTTTCTGCGCGAGCTAGGGGGTCAAGGCTTGTTCTTCAGCATTCCTCCAGATAGAATTCTAGACGTCTTCAATAAGCTTGGCGTAAAGCCTCCGCAGGAGTGGAGAATGCTTTTAGAAGAAGAGTCTCCATCATCATGGCTGGATTGGGTGGGTAAGCGTTTCCAACTCTAAGTATGAAGAACTGGTTGCAGAAATCTTCAGCGCGTTGGGATTTGAAGTGGAGCAGATGGGGTATAAAAAGGAGGGCGAGTATCCGGATGGGATCATATACTCGAAGGATTTTGCTGTGATCTATGATTGTAAAAACAGATCTGATTATTTCTTGGATGCGAAGGATAAGAGGGCTATGGTAAACTATGTCCAGTACGCTAAGAGAAGGATTGAGGAGCAACGAGGGATCAGCAAGGTGTATTTCGCGTTCATCGCCCCCTCCCACGGGAAAGTGGAGAATTTAAGCGATATTGAGAAAGAATCCTCTACAAAAGGAGCTTTATTCACTTCCGAAGCTATGCTTTACCTGCTCTTCAAAAAACTGTCTATGGGCAGATCCTTCTTACTGGCTGACTTCGAGAGGCTGGTCTCAAGCCGAATCGTCACCACGAGAAGCATAGAGGAAGTTTACGGGGAAGAGGGCTGATACTATTTTCCGGGTGAAACTGGAAACTTTTAACGACTAGAAGAGCGTGTGCTCGTGATTCGATAGAAATATAACTGAGCGTACGCATGCCAATTATCATGTGTGGTGACTCAAGTTGAATATCGTATCTCAGCATGATGTTGTTGTTGTAGGTGGTGGTACTGCGGGAGTAGCAGCAGGGGTTGCGGCAAGCCGTAACGGTGCGGATACTCTTCTGATTGAGAGATATGGTTTTCTTGGTGGAGCGATGACTGCAGGCCTCGTTAACCCTTTTATGACTTTTCACGCGGGCAAGGAGCAGATTATCCACGGCGTATTTCAAGAGATTATTGACCGTTTAAAGCGTTTAGAGGGTTATGATGAGAGATCCAAGGCTTTTGATGTTGAAGCGATGAAAATTGTCCTGGACCAGATGGTGAGGGAAGCAGGGGTAGCGTGCGCGCGCTAATGGTTTCCGAGCGAGGAAGGGAGGAAGTGTTATGAGGAAACGAAGCTTTTTAGAGATGATCCATTTAGAGGAAGGACTTGGTCCCGAGTTATCTGCAAGTGGCCGTTAAAGAGAGACGAGGAATTCGACAAGAGATATGAGGATGTCGTGCGAGATGAATTGATAGAATCGTTAAAGGAGCCGAGGCATAAGGCCTATAACCTTGATGGCTACAAGCTTAGGTTAGCCGACTACAGGCTTGTCCCTGAAAGGGTCAGAACGAAAGTGATAGAAGGTGGGGAGGTGGTTGGGCGCGAGGTTTTGAAGGAAAAATCGAAGGCGGTAGGATAATCGTAGATAAGCACTCCAGACTCTATAAGTTTCCACTTGGAAAAATAGAATTCCTCAAGGAAGACTTCGAGAAGCTCAGCCGCCTCGATGCATAATATACTTAGCGCCCGCTTTCTTTTAATTTATTGACTACTCTTTTAAAATTTTTCAAATGTCAGCAGCAATGCTAAACCTTCGTGTAGAGCTCTATTCCGAGCTTCTTCGCCGCCTCGACGGCATCTTGGTCAGCATACGGAGTCACAACCAGAAGCCTCTCGGGTTTCCTGCCTTCCCTTTTCTCGTAAAAAGATGCTTTCAGCTTGAAGGCTCGGATATCAGAGGCCCTGACATGAGACTTAACTTCGATCAGCGTCGTTCTCCCATCGTGGATCGCTACGTCGACCTCGACCATGCTTGGATACCCATATACTAAGCCGGCTTCATCATATCCCTCCCACTTCTCCACCTTGACGTTGAACTCTCTCTCAATAAGCCCCCTTATTCCCTCCCTAAACGCCTTCTCGCTAATCAACCCCCACCTCGCCCCCAACGCTGAGATATGCCTCTCCACCAGGCTGAACCCCTTAATCATATCCTCCCTTAGCCTTGCAATCTCATTATCATGCCTCTCAAAACCTTTAATCATATCCTCTCTAAGCCTTGCAATCTCATTATCATGCCTTTCAAAACCCTTAATCATATCCTCTCTAAGCTTTACCATATCCTCCCTAAGTCTTACGAGCTCCGCCTCATTCCTATCCAGCCTCTTCAGTATCTCATCTAGGCCTATGAGGCCCGCGACCGCATACCTAAACTCCTCATCCTCCTTTAAGATCTTCAGGAACTCTGACTTCAGGCTCAATCCCTACATAGTTTTTGAAGGGGATGTTAATAAGCATAACTAAGCGAGTTTTCCCACCACCCAGCTCTAACGCCATTTTACATCGCTCAGCTCCAGTTTAGCGCGCGCTATGCCCTTCACCTTCTCGAAAAACCGGTCGTACCGGTCTGCTAGTGGTGCAGCGCCGTAAAGCAGATTCTTAAGCTCAGATCTTAAAGTGTTAAAGTCGGTGCTTTTTAAACCCTGTCCGCAACGTAGTCCTTGTTAGTCCAGCCTACGTACGCCCACAGGGAAACTATTATCCTTCGGAAATCGGGTTCCGTAAGCCGTTCGATAGCCTCTGCATTAAGCAAGCCTCTGAACTCACGCGACTTGTCCTCCCTCAAAACCTCTTTATCCTCATCCGTGTCAAGCCATTTTTCAAACTCAGTCAGGAAACTAGTAATCCTAGCCTTAACAGGCTCATCCAGCACGAACATCTCCGTTTCACGGTATCCTTCAAAGTATATTAAGTTTAGCTGACGTGCACTCTCTTTTCCGAGTAAGTTCCTCATGAAATCTAGAAAAATATCCTTATCCTCGTAAAGGGCAATATGTCCACAGCGCGTGCTAATAAAGACCGGGGTTCGAAATCAATTTTTCAGTGATATTCCCTTACTGCCTTCCTGAGCTTTCTATAAAATTCTACGACCTCTTTCTGTCCCTTCCCTTTTTTAGGAACCACGTCCATTATGTCGCACCAAGTGTTGCCCGTATCCCAGTAAATGACATTCACCGTTTCCCCTTCAGCAATCCAAGCTCTTTCTCCGTATTCCGGTACATGCTTATGATACCCTTTGCACTTTATGATTTTAGAAATGACGCCGGATTCTACTTCAGGCATCTTCCTTCATCCCTAAGGATCCCCTATACGATTGGACGTTTAAAAACGTTTTTAGAACCTAATAGAGATTCGTCGGTTCCAACCGTAAGGAACCCAATAATTCCTCATAAGCATACTCTTTTTCCTCATCCAAGTTTTTAAAATAGTATTTAACCGGCAGAATCCTCTTGGATTTACAATCAGCCATTGTCCTCTTAGAAAAGCTTTTCGCTATCAAGACTCCTCCTTTACATTCGCTTCCAAGCTCATTTATGTATGACTCGAGTTGAGCCGCTTCCTGAGGGCGTGCTCCACCTGTTTTAACTTCAATCACAAGGTACAAATTGCCCCCCTCCGGATGCTTCATTTTAATGAAAATGTCTACGAACCCCTCTGGCAACGCCTTTTCCCCCAGAACCTCGAACTCACCAGGCGGGTGGCTCACTTCAAAGCGTTCCAGAATCATGCTCAGCGCCCCGTCTCTAATCTTCTTTCTAACCAAGCTCTGTAAAACAAGTTCATGGAAGCGAAACCTCTCTGAATCCTCCTTCCCTTTTCTAAACACGATCTTGGGCTGAAAAACTTCCTTAACTAGATGAAGTGGCTCGTTCTCACCTTCGAAGCGAGAACCCATGTTGGAAACATTATATAGGGTTACTGTATCCGCCTGGAAATGCGTCTTCCTATATCCTCCTCTTAAAAGCAGGTTTTCAGCAACATATGCGAATTCAGGCCTCACCATAGGCTCGTTTAAAACCCTCTCCTGCTCAAGATGTAGCCTGAAGGGAAAGTAATAGGTTTTGCCCGACATCTTGAACGTGACAGGAGGCCACGGGGGAAGCCTGTCCGCATTCTTGAAAGCCTCTTTCCTTAAGACCCTGTAAAGATTATACACTCTTGCGCCATAAAGGAAAGACATGAAATCCCCCTCATCGATGTCTAAGAATGTCCAGAGCCCGTTGATGCTGTTTGTGAAACCGGCTAAAGCATGCTTTTCGCACAGTTCAAGGTTTTCGCGAGTGGACACGGAGACTAGAAAATACTCTGGTGTCTTATTCATCGGTTTGATAGGTTAGTAAAAGTATTCAGTATTCATAAACTTATTGGACAGGTTGAAGGTAGCTCCCCCTAGTGCCTTAGCGCGTGCTAAGAGGCTTAAGAACAGCGCGCGATTGTCTTATGTCTCATGGGCGGTGCATAACACGCGTATACTTAATTTTCATCGAGAAATCCATATAACTAGCGTACGCGCGCGTCGGGAAGCTTGCGATGCTTGATAAAGACTTTCTTTATCACCGAACCTAATGACTTGTGTAACAATCAGAAAGATTTTTAAAGGTTGTTACATGAATAACTATCATGAGAATTGTAACGAAGTTCCTTTTATCGAAGTTCGGAGGCAGCGTTATTACTAGAGAAGAGATGGAGAAAAACTGTAAAAGGTTCCGGGTGAACCATGTTAATACGATTAATTTTATGATATCCTATGGGTATTTCATCAGGATCCTGAGAGGCCTATATTATGTGAAGACTATTGAGGAGTTCAAGCTCAAGAAATCCGTGGACCCTTACAGGGTTATCTCTCTAGGGTTGAACAGGCTTGGGCTTAACTGGTACTTCGGGCTCTACACTGCGCTCAGGCTTAATGGCCTTACTCACGAGTTTTTTAGGACGATCTTCGTAGTGAATAATGAAATCTATCGGCCTAAGGAAATAGAGATAGCCGGTGAAAAGGTGAAGTTTCTCAAGCTTAAGAGCAGGCTTCTCAGCCTAGGGGTGGTAGATAGAGACGGCATTAGGTTCTCCGACGCGGAGAAGACTCTCCTGGATTTTGCTTACGTTTTTAGATACCGTGGTTTACCGGAGGAGAAAATAATTTCAACAATACGCCACTATGCGAGGAACCTGGATAGAAGGAAAATCGAAACGTATCTGAAACTGTATCCAAAGAGCGTTGAAAGGGTTATCAGGAATGCCCGGCTCATCTGAGTTTGTTTCATTCATCGTTGAAAAATCAGGCTTCATTAAAGAGATTTTGAAGATTTCCTCAAAGTTGTTGGAGAAAAGCTAAGGGAAATAGCAAACAATGTTTGAAGCATGTTTTTCCTGGTTTTGTAGTGAGGATGATCATTCCTAGCAGTATTCTGAATGGCCCTTCAGCCAGCGAGATGCCAAGAACCATTTCTCCGTTATTCTGGGCTCGTTTCGAATGGCACCAGCCTTATTGCGCACACAAGCTTCTTGAGGCTCAAGCTTTTTATATCTTGGAAGCTAATGGAAATAGGCCTATGAGCGTTTGGGTTGCAACCGGGTCTTCGCTTAACCTGAAGACTTCTCTCGAGAAAGGGAAGTGGGGTGTTAACAAGAGGCTTAAGAACACTTGGGAAAAGGTTGCTAACAGAGACCTGCTTTTCTTCTACGTTACGAGCCCTGTCCGCGGCATTGTCGGTATCGCTAATGTCGAGGGCAAAGCCATAGAGGAGAGTATTCTCTGGCGCGACGAGGCTGTTGTCGGCAGAGTCCTCTACCCTTACAGGATATTGTTCAAGCCACTGTTCGTGTTGAGCGAGGATAAGTGGGAGACAGGTAAGATCCCTGTCAAGGATCTTAACGTGAGCGTTAGAGCAGGCTTGAACAGTCTGAGGAACCAGGATACTGTGGAGAAGCTGCTGAACAGAGTTAGAAACTCGTGGGGCGTTAAGATTTAAGAGAATATTGCGCTAAACGGCTTAGAACAGTATGCCTGTGTTCAGCGCGCGCTTAAGCTATGAGGCTAAACCATTCCTCAGGCTAGAGGCCGGTTGGGGTGACTCAGCGTGCGCTTTTCCCAAGGAGGGTTACGCATGAAGAGTTAAACTCATTAGTTGATAAGGCTGCTGCAGACTGCAAGTTCATCCTTGTCCTGCTCTTCCTTAAAAGTCTTGAAATTTTTCTTGAATGGTTATTTTTTGAATTAACCTGCTTAAACCCTGCAAGATTTCATTTGGCTGATGCAGCGCCCGGATTAAAAAGAGAGTTAGTATGTTCACTAAAAATGCCTCTTCCACCTTTTCTGAACAACGAGAAATCGCTGACATCCTTTCAGCCGTTGATGAAAAGCTCGAAATTGAAAGAGGTGGAAAAGCAAAATTGGAGAGAATCAAGCATGGCTTAATGGGTGCGCGCGTTGTTTTCATGAAGACGGAGGTTTGTTTGTTGCCGCATATCAATGGGTTTGATGCGATATTCTATCTAGAATAAAGTATCCTAAACTGTTTTTGCTCGCTTCGAGCTACGTGATAGCACACTTCTTATTTGGCGGCAGATCCTATGCTCCTCTACACAATACTTTGGTTTTGCTAGGATATTTTGGAACTTTTCTAGCAGGATTTTTTTATGCTTACGCATTTACTGCAGCACCGGCCGCCGCTGTGCTACTAATACTTGCGAAGGAGCAAAACCTGTATTTGGCAGGATTTATTGCAGGTCTTGGCGCTTTGTTGGGCGATTTAGTTATCTTTCATTTTATAAGACATAGATTTAGTGACGAAGTGCAAAAACTCTCAGGGGAAAAATCTTTCTGTACGCTCAGAAAAAGATACCTGGTTCTCTTCGAAAATATCTGCTGGCGTCCTTATCAGGGTTTCTTATTGCTTCCCCTCTTCCCACTGAAATTGGTGTTGCATTGATGGCTTCACTGAAAAGCATATCGGCGAGAAGATTTTCCGTTGTAGCATACTTCTTACACACCAGTGCAATTTTCATAATCCTTCTAATTGGCAGTATCATTTAACACCATGCTTAGAACCTGCTTTTAGTGGCCCCAGAGGGCTTTGAAAGCTCTTCGTCAACCTATGGGAAACGCGGTGATGCTGAGTTTCTCGTTTCTACAAAAATTCCGAGAATTTAAACGAGTTTTAAACCTATTCCACAAGCCCCCAATAGAAACTACTTTTCCTCTGTTTTGCTTGTTTTAATGCTCTTCTCAGCAACATTTCTATACGAGGCCGATAGTTGGCTGCAAGTGTCACCTGTTTCCGCTTTCTAGCGCGCTAAAGCAAGAACGACGACACTCCAAGCTGTTCAAGTAGTTTCAGGTGAACAAAAAGAACTTTTCGGTTAAGTCGATTTGCCACATCATTTCTCTCGGATTTAAGAGAAAATCGCGCGCGCTAATTTCAGAAGCTTTGGAATTCTTTCGTATGGAAACATTATCGGATTGTCTCCTATGAGGATGAAAGCTTTCTTCTGACTGAGATCGCTGGCGAAAACTTGCTCAATAAAATTACCGTGCTCCCTATCTATCCCCGAAGCCGCTATGAGTCCAATATCGTTAAAGCCGTCCACTAGGAAATCGCGCGCTACCCTGATTCTGCCTATCTTTTCCTCAAAATCCGATTTCTGGTTTAAGAGTGGTCTTTTAACCATATTGCGGGCTTTCAGACGCTAATATCATATTTTCTCTATGACTGAGAAAATTTTATAAACAATTGTCTCAACAACTATTACATTATGAAAGAAGCAAGGGTGAGAAGCTACATCGAAGACTGGTACACGAAAAATCTCCCACCCCTAGTGGAAAGAGAGCTCTCCGTAAAGCCGGTAAAAGACAAGGTTATTTCAATAGCAGGGCCTCGGAGGGCGGGTAAAACCTTCTATTTCTACCAGCTGATGAGGGGGAATAAGGAAAGCTGTCTCTACCTAGATTTTGAAGACTCCGCTTTGATAGACGTTAAGTTTGATGAGGTGCTGGATGTGATAAACCTCTTCACCGAAACAACTGGCAGGGTTCCAACGGATATCTTTCTAGACGAGGTTCAAAGGGTAGAGAAATGGGAAACCATAGTAAGAACCCTCTTGAATAGAGGGGGTTATAGAATTTTTGCTACGGGCTCCTCCTCCAAGCTCTTAAGCAGGGAAGTGGCTACTCAACTGAGGGGGAGGTCTTTAACCTATCTTCTGTTCGGCTTTTCGTTCAGAGAATTTCTAAAAGCCAAAGGAGTTGAGTTGGAGGAAGTCCTAAGCGGGCTGGAGAAAGCAAAAATAAGGAACTTGTTGAGAGAATTCCTTGAATTCGGCAGCTTTCCGGAAATCGTGTTGAAGGAGGATAAGGAGAAGATTTTGAAGGAGTATCAGGACACGATTTTCTTTAAAGACTTTGTGGAAAGACATGAACTTAAAAGCCTTGAAGTGGCAAAGTTCGTTTTTTCTCAAGTACTTCAAAGTTTCTCGCACGAGTTTAGCGTAAATAGGCTTGTAAACCTGCTTAAGTCGAACAGTATAAGAATGGGGAAAAACACCGTCTACGATTACGTTGAAAAATTGCAGGATACGCTGGCCGTTTTCTTTGTTAAAAAATACTCGGAAAAAATCTCTCTGAGGGAATCTTGGCCCAAGAAGGTTTACATATGCGATACGGGGATTTCAAAGGCAGTCCGGTTTTCAGAGGATTTTGGAAGGCTGATGGAGAACATTGTATTTATAGAAGAGATGAGGAAGATAAATGATAATCCTTTGCTTGAAATCTTTTACTGGAAGGATCGTCAACAAAATGAGGTGGATTTCGTCTTGAAGGAGGGTCAAAAAATTAAACAACTCATCCAGGTTACTTATGCCAATGGTAGAGATGAAATCGAGAGACGCGAGATAAGGGCGTTGCTTAAGGCCGGTGTAGAACTCAGATGCAAAGATTTACTCGTAGTAACTTGGGGTTATGATGATGAATTAGAAATTGAAAATGAAAAAATTAAATTCACTCCACTATGGAAGTGGTTGATTACGCGCAGAGAATAAAAAGCACGCGCTTCATCGGAAGCTGGTTCAAATAGTATTCTATACTTGCCCACCCTTATCCGCTAATGTTTCATTCTCCCCCACAGTCTAATGTTAGCCTTTTCGAAAAACCTTCACCTTGAAGAATAGCCGCAACATTTCAAGCTAAACCGTACTTCTCAGACATTTTTCCAAGGAGGATTTCAACTGTTTCAAGGCTTGATGTTGAAGTTTGAATGAAAACGCCTTTAGGCGATATTTGGCTTAAAACAGGTATTATTTTAGATATTGGGATCCCGGGTATTTGAAGAAGCTTCCCAGCCTCCTGTATTTTCCTATACAGTGGAACCCAGCAGCTTTCACCCGGATCCGGGTTTCCGGCTCCAGGGACCCATTGTACACCGTTGAGCTCGCTTATGCTTAGAAGCCTGTCAAGGTGGGGGAGTTCAAGAGGCCCGTCTAAATGCCAGAAGCTCCTTTCGAAGAATCTGCATTCTTCCTCCACCAGTGGGAGTATGAATTCGTTGAATAGTTTAGGTGAAAGGTATACGCTGAAGTCGCATTGAAGTATGAATGACTTGCGTTTGCTCCATAGTGTAGCCCAATTCGAAAAACCGTAAACATCCGTAGCTATGATGTCTGAGATTCTTTCAAAACAGTGGAACCAGATTTGATGCAAACGGTTTAAAACCATCTTAATTTTAGACGGCTCGTAGAACATGTCTTTAACCAGTTTTAAGGCACCGCCTCTAAGGTGGGCTAGACTGGTGGCCACGTCTAAAAGGTCTGTGAAGGCGACTATTGCCTTGTCTCTGCACATGGTTGAAGCCTTCTCGGTGCATTCGATTACGTAACGCCACCATTTATTCCCCGGGTTCAATTCGGCGTTTAAAAGGTCGTCTAGGGAGAATGAGCCTTTAAACCAGGAGGTTCCTGACTCGGGTTTGAAATCTACATCAGAGCCTAGGAAGGCCGATAGAGCACCAGGCCCGATGTTTACCCACACGTTCGGATAGGCTTCACACATGAATAATGTTTTGGAGAAGTATTCGAACATAGCGGTTAAAGCCTCCTCTGGAGGAAACCTCATAAAAGCCCAGCTTAAGGTTAAATAGTAATCGTTAATATCTACATTAGGCGGTATGTACGTTAAATATATTAATGGTCTACTTAGCTCACCCTCCCACCAAGCCTTGTATGTCTCAGAAACCCTTTCCCAATCCTCCTTATAGAGTAGAGTTTTCAAATTACTACCGCTTAGCGTGCACTGGTTATTTAAAAAGCTTAGCCGAGCGCGCGAGATTCTCCAAAATTTTCCCGGATAGATTACGCGCACGTATAAATATTAGCCTAACACCTTCATCAAGGGAAACATGCCGCCTCAAACCGAGCACCGTACATTCTACCTAGAATTAACTAATTCTAAACTATTGGGGCGCACCGCCAACCTGTTTTAACCAGTTTAAAAAGTGAAACTATTTTCCGCACTACTTTGATGTAAAGACTGTTAGGATAGTAGCTGTTTAAGCTCTAGGATTTCTATGCCTTCTATTTCACCCATGTCTTTCTCGGGCACTATGAAGCATCTTTGGAAGTTTGTGAGGTTTAGTTTTTCCGCAAGGACGGATGTTTTCCCCTTGAACTTTATTGCATCAGACCGATCTATTTTCCCCGTTTTACATTCGAAGAAAATCGTTTTTCCTTCACCGATAGCTATTGCGTCTACTTCATTCCCCTCTCTGTCCCAGTATGATCCGATTTTATATTCGTGAAGTTTCTTTGAAAGAACGGATAGACATATTTTTTCAAAAACCCTGCCTACGTATTGTTGTAACCCCTCAATTATGCGTTTCAAGACGTATTCTTCCTGCCTTAACTCTATAAACGGAACGTTTGGACGGATAAACCTCATGTAGAAATGGAGGAAGTTATCCCTGAACTTGTACCTCGGTATCCCCCTTCCTATTACGCTTGCTTCGCGCTCTATCAGGGTTAATTTCTCGAGGATGAGCAAATACTTCTTCAATTGATTCCTCTCTAAGCCGGTGTAATCCGATATCTCTTTTAGGGTTGTCTTCCCCATGCTTACCGCCTCGAGTATCTCAAGGTACCTCGAAGAATCCCTTAACTCAGTTGACAATAGCCTTTCAACCTCCTCGTATAGAGGCGCTCCCGGGCTCAGGAACATGTTCCTGATGTTTTCCTCCACCGCCTTGGTTCTTTCATACAACATTAGGTAGTGCGGAGTCCCTCCCCAAATGGAATATATCTTTATGATTTCTTCCTCCCCCTTCTCGCTGAACATTTCCCTCACGGTTTCATAGTCGAATCCGTTTAATCTGATTACCCTCGTCGCCCGCCCGTAGAGCGGGCCAGTGTAGCTGATGTCTCTCTCTATCATCCCGATCGTTGAACCGAGCAGCATGAGTTTAACCCGGCTTTTCCTCGCGCTCGCATCCCAATGATACTGTATTCTGGGCGAGAGCTTCTTCGAAATCCTTTGGTACTCATCTAAAACCAAAATTTTGTTCCCTCTACCAAATTCCAAGAAGACGTACTCCAAGAAATCGTCTAGGGAGGTGAAAGTCCTGCCCATGGCCCTTGAGGCGTTCGTCAGGAATTCCCTAATGCTTGAGCTCCCGACGTAGATGTAGGCGCCGGGATGTTGCTCAAGGAGCTTTTTCGAGAGCACGGTCTTCCCTATCCTCCTCCGACCGTAAAGGATGATTAGCTCGGCCCTCCTCGAGGAAACTGCCTCCTCTAAGGCTGAGAGCTCTGCCTTCCTATCGTAAAATGGTATACTCACGGGTATTATACTCATGAGTATACTCTATATAAACTTTTAGAAAAACTGAAAGCAACGTAGACGCTGGTTCTTAAGCCTGAAACCTCCAATAATAATGGAGAATAGGCAGGAGGGCCTACTTGATCATGATGTACTTATCTCGGATGTGCCGGAAGCCTTCTCCGAGGATGAGGAAAAACGAATTAAGGCGGAGGTTGAAAAATACTCTTACAGCAGACCCTAGGGAGAAACATTTTCAGTATTCGTTTACAATTCTTGCAGAGCGCTTCAGCCGGTTTCACGAACAGCATAAAAGGATTATGGAGTTTCCTAGATATCGATGTGGGCGACTTCATATCCTTCCTCTACGGTGCAATAGTCCACAATCTTTACAGGGTTGCTGGGAAGAGGCCTTAAAGGATGCATGCGCGCTACAAACTTTTTGTTTTATAGAAACGGTTTTCCCGGGGGAAAGTAGGAATGATAGAGTATGCTTAAACTTTTCTACGCCCGTTTAAAATATTTAATTTTACTTAGGCATTTTTCTGATGCAGTGTTTTTGTCTTCCTGAGCTTTACTTGCAGTATCCCGTTAACATACTTCTCGTCTTCCAGTGTTAGGCCCCTTGGCACCCGTATCCGTTTTAAAAAGTTTCCCCCTCCCTTCACCTCCAACATGCCCCCGACAATTTTCACTTTCACCTCTTCAGCTGGACCGGGCACCTTCGCCGCAAAGGTTATTTTTTCATCCTCCTCGATAAGGTCGTAGAACCATTCGTATTCCTCTGAAGACTGGGCTTTATACCCCTCAAAAATCCTTTTGGCCTCAACCAACCAGAATATTAAAGCCACAGCCGCAATGGTTCCGATGATAACGCCCAATACTCCTCCTTTCAGTTTAAAGAGCACTATTAGGAGTATGACTGCAACAGCTATGCCTACAATCGTCAGCACGCTTCTCAGAAGCTCGTCCGGCTTTTCTCCTCCCTGCTTCAAGGCCACATCCCTATTCGAGCTCAACCGTTATGAAATGGAGCTCAACCACTTCTTCGACACGCACCAAGATCCCGATGTTCACCTCCCCATCTATATACCACACGAATACTCTTTTAACTTGATGAACACGGCATATCTCTAGAAGCTTGTTAAGAAACGGCTGGATTTCAACCCAGTCCTCTTCATAAACGTATCTAGTTTTCCCGTAATGGAAGGAGACGTCAGGGTTGACAGCTGTAGGCACGAGTACTGTTAAGCCTGCTTCCTCAAACACCTCCACCAGTCTAGCAATCCTTTCCTCCTCACTTTTTTCAGGCGTTGGCGGAGGTATTTCGACTCCGGCGATTTTCGCTAGGAACGCTCTGAAGCTTTCTTCAACCGTGGAGCCCAGACCTACGTAGTATTCGCCGGTGAAGTCAGCCCCCACGGTCGCAATGGTTCCGAGCTGGGTTACAACACCGCCTCCGGGAGCCGTGTAAACCGGTATGAAGAAAACATCGTAGTCGCCAATCCTGTAGAAGATCTGGTTTCCCACGCGGGGATTTCGTAGAAGAGTTTTCAACGCGGCGTAATCCGGGTTTCTTTCCAATGCTTCGTTTATAGCGGTTGGGCCTAAAAGCTTGGTCTCCGCCTCAAGAGGCACCTTGTAGAAAAACATCTCGCCGGTGTGCGGATAGTCGTTTCTAACCACCATATATCCGGCAAGGTTTTCCCCCAATGCTCCCCTTAGCTCAAGCGACAGTATTCCTATAAACTCCAGTTTTTCGAACCCATGGGGCTGGGCCATGATGTAATAAGTGTCTAGACCACTGGGCACGACGAAGAACTCCTTGGCTGCGATGAAGACTGAGGGGTCGGTGACATGGTAGAAATTGTACATGGAGATCCTCCACTCGAAGAGTTCCTCAGGATACCTGATCTGAGTCTTAAGCCATTCAGGCACATTCGTGGAAACGTATTCGCTGTAAACAAGTTTGAATAGTTGGCTGAAATAGTCTTCACCGGTAATTATCAGCCGGATATCCCCATGGTAGATATCAATTAAAGCATACCCCACAAGCCTTCCCAAGTAGTTTCCACGGCTCCACGGCACTTTCCCAGCGTCTAGAAACACCATGAGGGGCATTATCCAGAAGGTTTGTCTACCATCTGTAACCGGCCACATATCCACGCGTTGCCCCCCGATTTCATACTGGAAGTAGGGGAAGAGCAGCTGCATGCGTTCATAGACATCCCTGTACCTGAGAACCCTCATCGTTGTCGTAGGATATGAAAGGAGAAAATTGGGCTCGAAGAACCAGCTTAGAGGCGGAGAGATGTCTACTCCGCCCTTACCATCGTAGAAGTAGCCCCCTACTTCATCGCTCACTGTTCTTCCAACGGGGTATGCGACCCATGTTTTCTGAAACAGCCCTCCCTCTCCATAGTATATTCTCCTCTGTGGAAAGAACTTAGCGGCATCAATGATTCTTCCCGTGTGAGCATCAAGCATGAGGAAGCCGTTAGGCACATGCGTGTAAACGAAATGGGTGGCGTACCATCGGTCTTCCTGCCGGACAGTCTGAGGCAAAATAAGATCCATTGAAGCACTCCAGTAGAGCGTCCCGTTGAAACGGAGGATGTCTGCATCCGCGAAATCTATATAGGGTATCAAACCTATCTCCGGTCTTAATTTGTCAAATGAGGCTTGCTGGTCCCAGAGGCGTACTTTTTCCAACATCCCCTTATTTTTCTTAACATAGTCATCGATCTGACTGGGATGAATGGATGATAAGCCAAACTCATACGGCATCTCTATTATCTTGTCCAGCTCTGCAAGATGCCTGTTCACGGAAATGGCTTGAGAAATATACGGGCCAAGCATCTCAAGCTTCCTCACGTTCGCAATAGTGTTGTTAAACACGATTATGGAGCCGACGGCTAAAGCGATCATGACCAGAATAAGTGGGCGGAGGTATAGTTGTCGTCCTCGATACCACGGATACACCCCCATCGCGTCTTTCCTCTTATCCATGAGAGCAAAAACAGCTAGAGCAACACTAGCAATGGCAAGCCCCAAAACCAGGTACTTGGTATTATAATCAATGAAGGAAGTGAAGAAGCCGGTAAACATAAACCATGAAAGAAAGACTGCGGCAAGGGCCTGTATAGTCAGCGTAACCCTTCTTGGGCTGGACATGCTTAAACCCCAGACATAAGTCGAGACTAAGGGCGAAACTATGCGGACAATGTGAGTCGCCGCCACGAGTAGTATTAAGCGCATCCAGAGGGCGCGGAGCAATGGCGGAGCCAGAAGCGTCAGCATCGGGATTAAAGGTATAACGTTTTCTTCAGCGTAGGCCATATTCATCGGGGGAGTATAGAAGGGAAGACTGAACAGCCTAGGGAATGCTTCGATATTCGGGTTCCAGCCCATCATGATGGCGTTAACGGCCATGCCGAACGTTATGTTCGCAAAGAAGACCATTCCGAGCAAAACTTTCGTAACCTGCCAGACTAGAAACTTCAGGGGCCGCATTTTGAAGCCTTCGAAGTCAGGCAATACTGGAGGAGCAGTTTCACCTACACTTAACGAACGTATTAGCTTAATCGCAAGACTGATGAACCACCAGGTTATTGATCTTCTGTTTTTAAAATCAACCCTAAACAGGGCCAGTGAAGCAAGAACAAGCCCGCTCAGCAGGCCGAAGTATAATGGTCTGAAGAATAGTTCTCCGAATTCCGAGAGATTAAGCCAAAAAACTATGATTTCACGCCCGAGAAAAACAATTAGAACTGTAATAACAACTAGAATTAAGAGTAGCTGATACATTAAGCGCATTTCATACCTTAGAAACGAAACCGGTATTTAAACTTTGGTAGCTAGAGAAAGGTTACGCGCGCTTCAAGATACTCGAGCTCCTTCTCGGAGGAGGATGCGCCCGGGCGCTCAATACTCTCATCTGCAAATCAGGCGGAATCTTTATCTAAAACGGTGCGAATACTCCGATGAACACGAGCCAAGCGAGTAGTGTTTTAGCCACTAGGCTTAGAATAATGTAGACTCTTTCGCCGTATAAGTAGTCTTTCCATCGTCCAACGCCTTTGTATTGAAGAACCATGTTTAAAGCGAAGATGTTGAAAACAATGAAGCATACGAAGAAAATTGCGTAAACAAATGCAGGCGGATTCGTGCCCGTAGAAGTGATTGCTGAAACAAAATACGCGAACATTACAATCCATGGGACTCCCGGAAATACACCCGAGAATAAACGGTGTCCAATTCGTTTTCTCCGTGCTCTGATTTATCAACTCCATTAGATATCCAAACATGATCATCATTGCATTTAGCACAAAGATCATTACAAGTGACCAGAAATCCCAAACTCCAACAAAGGTTGCAATGAGCACGATCATTATTGAGCTGGAGAAAGCATATTCATACCAGCGGTAGGGGTTCATTCCTTTTTTCAAATTCTCAACATAGTCTTTGTTTTTTGGATAAGCGATTAAGAAATGGGCTAATGCTGAAATAAGCGGAAAAGAAGCAACCATCGCGTCCAAGTAACTTGCCGTGAAAAGTATTTGAGGGTTTGGCAAAACCTTGAAGGGCATCTGGCTAATGTCGAACTTCAAGTAGAACGTGTATACGGGTTGATTCCACTCCAATAGAACACCGAGAGACAACATTAAAATGCCAGTTATCAGATGCAAAATGCCTGCTGCTATGTTTATACGTTTCAAGTGGCTAAATGAAATTGGCGATTTAGCAATTATCTCCCGTCTCTCTTTATAGTTCGTAAATAACCTATTCAAGGAAGGGGTTGATATATTTTTTCCGAATTTCTACAAACTTTAGCGCGCGCTCTAGCTTAAACAGGTTTTTGAGCCGCCTACTCCTAATAGCAAGCTTTTAGTACCGCTTTATCTATGGCTGGTGGAGCTTGAGCGGTGAGACAGCAGCCTACGGCCTCAGCCGGTGTACTCCGGCATTGGGGCCTAGGAAGCAGAGCATGGTTGGCATATTCGGGTGGTGTTTCAGATGGTGAAATGCGAGGTTTGCGGCGCGGAACTAATTCTGCCTTTCACCTGCTCTTACTGTAAGGGTACTTTCTGCTCCTACCATAGGCTTCCTGAATCACACAATTGCCGAATGCTAAACCTGGTGAAGATGCAAAGACAAACATACAGCGAGGCCCCCATTATATATAGTGAGACCCCTCCTCCGCCTAGGCGCAGGCTTAGAATATCGAGGATCACCAGTAGGACTGAGGTTACGCACCTGCTGGTCGCATGGGTTGTTTTAACGGTATGTTTCTCCATCACATATGTCCTCAACCCTAGTTCAATATTGCCGCTTATTCTTATCATCTACCTGATCGTTGTCGGAACAGGGTTCGTATCGCACGAGCTGGCGCACAAGTTTACTGCCCAGAGATACGGCTACTGGTCTGAATTCAGACTGTGGCCTATGGGGCTTGCCGTTGCTTTATTCTCATCCCTGCTTACAGCCGGATCTTTTATCTTCGCCGCCCCGGGCGCTACATACGTGGCGCCACGTATACACGCCTATGAATTGCCCCAGACTTCTGAAAGAAGGCGGATTGGGCTGATGTCTCTAGCAGGCCCTATGTCTAACGTTGCTTGGGCTATCCTGTTCCTCTTCCTAAGTGGACTAAGCGGTCTGCCGGGTCTAATAGGTACTGTGGGCTTCCAAGTGAACCTGTGGCTAGCAGCATTCAACATGATTCCGTTAGGAGGTTTAGACGGTAGAAAAATTCTGTCGTGGAGCATTACCGCTTGGGCTGCTGTGGCTGTTCCACTATGGGCTGCACAGGTTTTTCTAATGTTTTTCTGAGCGATGGTAACGCTTTAGCGCGCTCAGCCACATGTTTTCAAGGCTTACACACGTTTCTTATCTAGGAAAATTGGGAACTTGATGTGTAAGATTTTTAACGCATAATGGTGGAGAAACGGGAGTGGCAGAAAGATGAGTGGGAGGAAAACCATAAGTAGAAACGTTGTTTTCGCATTCCCCCCGCCGCCGCCTCCGGAGCATAAGACGGGAAGGGGGATTCTCATAGGCTTGGTTGTTTTCATCGTTTTGGAGAATATTCTCCTCGCTCTCTTTCTGATCAATTATTTCAAGCTCTCATCCTCTTACCAGAAGATGGAGGAGGGTTACCAGTCGCTTTACACAAGCTTCTCAAATCTCAGCTCGGCCTACATGTTCCTGATGGGGAATTACAGTGTTCTCAGGAGGGAACTCGATGTTGAGGCTGTTTTGAAGATTGGTAATAGCCTCCAATCGTATTATGATGTATTGAGGCAGATTAAGGGGTTGGACGGTACAAAGGAAAGTGCAAACCCGACCAAGGATCAGGTTATTTTCGCGGCGAGACTTGCGCAGCACGATCTTGGCAACCCATACTTGCCGGATGTGGAGGCCGAATTTGAAAGGATCACTGGGAGGCGGAGCTATGATATTGCGAGAAGTAAAATCAACGAGGTGCTTCTAATAATCGACTTGAGCGAGTCTGATCCGCCGGTTGTCAAGATTGGAAGGATACTGAACTTCACACGCAGGTATATTCACTACGAGTACGAGGTTAACAATGTTTTCCGGGCTCCTGTTGAAACTCTGGGGTTGAGGTCTGGCGACTGCGATGATTATGCGATTCTTGTGCCTCGCTTTTCGAGGCGGTTGGAATCAACTCAGCCGTGGGATCGTTCAAGAATGCGACTGGAGCCTACCATTACATGGTGCTCGTCCATCTTGAGGAATTGCCGGGATACAGGTATTGGAGCTTCCCAGACCTGGCGAGATTCGGACTGACCAAGGGGAGATGGATAATAATCGAGCCTCAACTACCACTGGACCGCCAGGGAGATGAGCAGATTGGAAGGTGGACCCTATTAGCGGCGGCAGAGGTCTGACTCATCCCTGAAGAGAGTGGCACAGCTGACGCTTGCAGCATGTTAGACGTTAAAAAGTACGCTAAGGAATGAGGTGGACTGGCCGGAGGAGATAAGGCGTTTCCTAGAGGAGAAGCGCGCGTTTTGCGTTCAGATGCTAATATCTTATTTTTCTCTATGACTGAGAAAATTTATAAAAAATGTCTCAACAACTATTACATTATGAAGGAAGCGAGGGGAGAAGCTACATCGAAAATTGGTACAGCGCGCAGGGATCAATTGGTTTTCGATAATTTTCGAAAGACATGGCTCCGGGTGAGGCTAAGGGCCTGGTCGCAACTTTAACCAGGGTTTTCCTAATGGACGGCTTCAATGTGATAGGCTGGAGAGATTTGAATCATCCGGCTGTACTCGATTTAGCTGTTGAAAACAATATTGCATTTCTACGATGCCTGCTACATCCTGCGAGCGCAACCCTTAGGGTACCACTTTTAACTGAAGACGAGTAATTGAAACAGATCGCAGCTAAGTATACAAAAGTCTTGTCCTGGAAAGAATTCTGAACCGTATTATGCCTTATAATTCTATTTCTTCATCCAGCGTTAAGAAAGCTTTTATTAGTGTGTTGGGAAAGGAAAACGCGTAATGAAGCGTTTGGGGCTTGGCGTAGTGAACATGCTGTTAACAGCATGTTCCGTTTTCCTTCTCCTCCTTATTCTATCTCCAGTAGAGATGTCTTTCGGAGAGCCTGATGGCGCTTCCACCCGTATCTATGTGGATGTGCACGCGCTTCCGGCAGTCACATACGGCGATACTGTTCAGCTGACTGCCTACCTGTACGATTCGAAAAACAATCCTCTTCCACACCAGACAGTCAGGTTTCTCGTTAACGGAAGCCTGATGGGGACTGCGGTAACAGACTCCTTTGGAAGAGCCGTCTACACTATAGCCTCGATCCTTGACGCCGGAACTTATCTTGTTCAAGCAGTCTTCCAGACTACTGAGAATTACAGCGGCTCCGTAGCCCAACCCACTGTTCTACTGGTTCAAAGGATGAAAACTATTGTCGACTTCACGTATACGTATGGGATGAAAACGGGTGCTGAGACGCTGATATGTGCTGTTCTAAGGGACGGTAGGCAGAACGCTCTGCCGGGCCAGACAATAAGCTTCTACCTTGACGATGCTCTAATAGGGACCTCTGTCACAGACCAGACTGGAACAGCCTGCATACGATACACTCCGAGAACCGGGGGCACGTATATGCTTAAAGCAGTGTTTTCAGGCTCTAGAAACTACGAGTGTTCTTCAAGCACCAGCGCTGTTGTAATAACCGGCTTCTCTTTAACGGTATTGACTCCATTCGCCAACGCGCCAATCGTCAGGATTAACCAGGACCAGTTTACGACCGACGAGTATGGCAGGGTGAAGACTTATGTTAACCCTGGAACATACAGCGTAACGGTTCAAGAATACTATAACATGTCTCCCAGCGTTAGAGCACAGTTCATCCAGTGGACTGATGGAACTCAAAAGACATCCATGTCTGTTAATGTTTCATCAGATTTAACGCTTTCAGCCAAGTATAAGCAGCAATACTTGGTCAGCATTGTTTTTCGAGACGCAGCCGGCATGCGAAACATAGTCCCCGACTCCGTAACGCTAGTAGGCCCAGACGGTGTTTCCAGAACGCTAACCGGCTATTCGTCGCTGTGGCTGGATGAAGGACGGTGGATAGTGTCCAGCATCCTTTGGCGGGGCGTTTCAGTCGAACTGGACGCTTACAGGACTTTCTGGGTTGACTCTCCCACGGAACATGCTTTTCGCTGCGCAATATATGATGTAAGCATAACCGTACAAGACATCCTGGGTTTTAAGACACCCTGGGCGCGCGTAAGGATGATGCTTCCTAACGGTGATGTTCTCGAGCAGAGCACGGATAGGACTGGTAAGACTATTTTCACCTCCGTCCCTAGGGGAAGATTCTACGTTTCAGTCACCAGCATGAATATCACAACTTCGTTGGATGGCGACGCCTCGATCAATAATGATTTAACAGTGGTTATTCTAGTGTCAAACGCCACGCTGATCGTAAGTATTCTGATCATCGTAACTCTAATATGCGTTGCCTACCTAAAAATGAGAAGGAGCAGGGGGCGCGCCAAGCCTTAAGAGAATATGCTGCTTAACAGTTTAGATTATCATCCTGTGTCCAAGTCGGGCCTGCCCGCCTGTGTCCAAGCCGGGCCTGCTCGCCTGCTTCATTTCTCCTTCCTAATTATCCTCCAGCCATCGCTTTCCCTCACTAAACCCATTTTCTTTTTAACCATGTTTCTTTTCACCATTACGCTTTCCAGAAAAGACTCGTCGTAGTGAACAATTATCCCGTCCTCAAGCACATCGTGCAGGAAAAAGTTAGGCTTTTCTAATTCCTCTAAGAACTCTTCTGGGAAATATCCGACGGCCCTCAGATTGCCTACCCTGTAAAGCCCGGATAGGCTCCTCCTCTCGAAAATGTTCTCGGGAAGATTCTCCGCTACTATGCACACATCTATGTCGCTCTCCTCAGTGAAGTCTCCCCTAGCGTACGAGCCGAAAAGCACGACGAGCCTCGGCTTAAGCTTTTCGACTTGACGTAGAAACTCCCTAACCTTCTCGTAGGCGATGTTCTTAAGTTTCTCCTTCGGCAACAATCTTCTTCGCCCCCTCGAAAATGGATTTCGCTAGGCTTATTGCCTGCTCAGCCTGTAGCCTTGTGAAATATCTCTTGGCGGGCCCGCTCGCAAAAGCATTGGCATACCTTGTCGGAATATAATACTGGTCCAGTATCTTAGCGTTTTCCTGAAAGGCTTTGAACCGCTCGTCTATCTTAATCAGCTCTTCGACCAGGTCGACAAGTGAGTGCGTCCTCCTTTCGACGCCGTAGTGATTTAAAGCCGCCTTGAGAGAAAGCTCAGCCGCCTGTTGCGCGTTAAAGCATACCTTTGACCATCTTCCGGTTTTAAACAGGTCTAAAGCAGACCCTAGGAAGTCCTCAGCATCCTCGATTAAATCTCTCGCCCTAGTCACCACGATCAGGAATAAGCCTGCTCTTCGATTTATCTGTTTCCTTCCCCCTTCCAAAAATCGGAGTTTCTTTAGACATTGCATTTTCGCGGATGAGGAAAAGCATGGAAAGATATTCGTGAACACGGGCCTACGGTGTTTTTAGCCTAGATGGTTTATTGCAACGCGGCGTGCTGCTCAGAGGTGGCTTTAATCGGCCATATTAATAGAGCCGGGTTCGCCTCGTCAAGTATCTTGGTTACGCTCTTCCTCTCAAGGTCTATTCTGCTTCCTACGGGTCTGCAAGCAAGCATGGTGGAGGCGTTGAGAGAGTAGGGGACAGCTATAGCCCTCATCGGGTCTATTGAGAGCGTGAAGCGGGGCTCATCTAAACGCGTTTCGAGCATCCTGGAGAGGTGGAGGGTGTAGCGAAACCTAGCGGCCCTGTGGCTCTCAACCGGGTCATGCTCGTCGAAGAAAGCCCAGTCTCCAGCCTGAAAGTCGAGCACATGGATGTGGAAGCCCCTCGCGCCGCTGAAAACTATAATTATGTTGCTATAGTTCTCCTCGACGAGTTCGCAGATCCTGACTGTGTACTTCTTAACGATCTCTAGGCACTCGTAGCAGACCCATGTCCTGGGGTGCTCGTGGCTATCTATCCCTCTAAACAGGGAGTTGTCAACGTCGACAACATACTCTCCGCCAATAGGGTAGGCATGTCTTGCTTCGCTCTTCAGCCCAACCCTCTCAGGGAAAAGGTAGTCTAGGACGCTCATGTAGACGCGCGTCGGAGCATACTCGGCGCAGAGCCTCCGCAAAGCCACCAGGTTTACCCTGTTTCTCAGCGTGTTCAGCTTTACAAGTCTTCCTTCACGAATAGCTATTCTAATGTGCTTCCGGCTCAGCTCCCACGGGAACAATGGGGGCGGGCTCAGGTTCTCATAGTATTGTTTAACCAGGTCCCGGCGCGTCTGCAATCCCACCCTCCCCCAGGATGAAAGGCGCCTCCCCGTAGGGAAGGTGTGGAGCGTCGAAAAGGTATGCGACCCGGGTGTTCTCCTTCCCCTTCCTCAGGAATAGACGGTAGGTGCTTGCATGCGCGACGACGTTTCCCCCGGCCGGCTTGTTCGGGTCTCCGAAGAACTGGCCAGGATTAGTGACAACCTGGTTAGTAACAACGACGGCTAGGTTAAGGGCCTCGGCAAGCTTAAGCAGCTTGTGGACGTGACTGTTAAGCCTCTGCTGCCTTAGGGCAAGGGCTTCCCTGCCCAGGTACTCGCCTCTAAACTGGCTGGTCAGGGAGTCTACTATGATCAGTCTTATTGGACGCTGGCTGCATATCTCCCAGGCCTTGTCTACTAAGAGAACCTGGTGGTCGGAATTGTAGACCCTGGCGTAAATAATGTTCTTAAGACCCTTCTCGGCTTCCAGCCTGTGCTTCTTGGCTATCTGCACAATCCTCTCAGGCCTGAAGGTCCCCTCAGTATCTATGAATAACGCGCCGGCCTCCAACCCGCCCTTATCCTTGGGAAGCTGGACGGTAACGCACAGGGTGTGGCAGAGCTGGGTCTTCCCGGTTCCGAATTCTCCGACCAGCTCCGTCATAGCCTGGGTTTCAACTCCACCGCCAAGCAGGGAGTCTAGGCTCTTGCTTCCAGTCGTGATCTTCTGGGCGAGCTGCCTTCTCTTCAAAACCTCGTCGGCGGTGACAAGGCTTATCTTCACGAGCTCCCTAGCGGCCTGAGATATTTTCAGCGCGGTATCGTAGCCTATCCCAGTTGCCTCGGAGAGCTCGAAGGCTGTTGCAACAGCAAGAGACTCAACGGTCACATACCCTGCTTCCCTGAGCTTCCTGGCTGTTGCAGGCCCAACACCCTCAATATCCTCAAGCGAACACTCGCTTAACATTCCTGCGAAAAACCCTGTAAACCCTTCTTTTAAAGATGGGGGGAGGCAAACGCTTGAGGGAGAGGGTTGAGTGAAAGTGATTAAAGCGCGCGCAGAAGATGCTAAAAATTAGAGCAAAAATCGTAGTACCTGCTGCAAATCTCGCCTCGAGCCCAAATAACAACACTAGGGCTGGTACTATTATCGTGCCTCCAGCTAACCCCACAATGGACAAGATAGAAGGCGAAGCTGCAGCGAGCATAGCAAGCAGTATTGCGATGCTGATCTCCATGCTCTTTGCGCTACAACCGACATAGTCTTATTAAAAGTTTTATTTCAAAACGACATGCTTTTAAGAATATCTGGTAATGTAGTTGTGTGTGGCACGCGCGCTTATGTTGTCAACGCGCGATTAACAATTCTGATATCTGGTGGCATTTATAACTAATAAATGTCATAAAAATTTATTTTATATTTTCAGGTTCCCATTTACGCCGTTCCGGTCTGCTGTGTCTCAGCTGAGGTTGGGGCTAAGTTTCTCCGGACTCGCTTATGGGTTTGGTCTCAGCCTTCTCCTGAACAGCCTTCGATGCCTTATATTCCTTCCAAGCCTTTATCGCCTCCGCAAAGCTCTTCCCAGACCTTATCTGGTCTCTAACGAAGATATTCATCTCAGTTAGTTTGCGTGGTTTCCTGACTTGTCTTGGCGCTGCTGCTTTCATAGTTTTCATAGACGCGATAAGCTGCTTCTGCATCTCGATCATCTGCTTCTGCGCATCGATCATCTGTCCCATGTTCTTAGTGGTTGATTTGAGTTCGCTGCGGATCTCCTTAAGATAGCCCGACATCTGTGTCAGACTTCTCTCCAGTCGCTCGACCTCTCTCTTTAATGCGGACTCGGTTATTATCTTAACCGCCTTTTTCGCCAATTCTATCACGTTAAGTTGGGCAGGCTTATTATATAGCTTTTTGTGTTCGCTATTAACATTATTTTATAAATATTGAATACTTAAGCTCGATATTAAACAACTTTACGGTTACAGAGGTTTTTCGATTCTCAATAAGGGTGGGTATTGCCAACTTTTTTAAGCCTGCGGCCCCTATACTAGTAAGTCGTTTTTCACCTGTGCCCGAAAACAGGCTTAGGCCTATATGGTTCTTCCAGATGTCTGATCTCGTCCTCCGAGAGCCTAACTTCCAAAGCCTCAACGGCTTCCTCAACGTGTTCAGGCCTCGTTGTTCCTATTATCGGGGATGTAACTCCCTTGTGATACAACCAGGCTAGAGCTATCTGAGCTGGCTTCAACCCTTTTTCATGCGCCATCTCCACAACTCTTCCCACTATCTCAGCGTTTTCAGGCGGCTCTATGTACGTCTTGTAGTCAGGAGTGTTGGGCCTCAGCCTGTCGATATCGGACTCGGTTACGACCAGCCTACTCTCCTTCAAGTACTTTCCAGAGAGAACTCCCGCTGCAGTTGGGCTCCACGGTATCAAACCTATTCCCTCGCTCTTGCACAGGGGGATCATTTCCCTCTCCTCCTCTCTATACAGGAGGTTGTATACGTTCTGCATGCTTATGAACCTCTCATACCCGTGTTTATCGCTGACATGCAGCGATTTCGCGAACTGCCATGCCCACATGCTTGATGCCCCTATGTACCTCACCCTGCCCTGCCTAACCAAATCCGTAAGCGTCGACAGGGTTTCCTCGATCGGCGTCTCGTAGTCCCACCTGTGTATCTGGTAGAGGTCAATGTAGTCCGTGCCCAGCCTTCTCATCGACTCTCCAGCCTGATGCATGATGTGTTTTCTCGAGAGGCCTCTTTGGTTCGGCTTTTCCCCCATGGCTCCAAAAACCTTAGTTGCTATGACAACGTCTTCCCTAACGTCCTTCAAGACCTCCCCCAGTATCTCTTCGGACCTCCCGCGCGAGTAAACGTTAGCTGTGTCGAAGAAGTTTACGCCTAGGTCTAAAGCCTTGTTGATTACTTTCCTAGCGTCCTCTATCTCAACCATCCACCCCCTAGCGTTTCCAAAAGACATACAGCCTAAACATACCCTTGAGACTTTCAACCCCGAGGATCCAAGCCTAACATATTCCATTTTAGCTCACCGGAAAAAAGCGGTAGCTGTCTTAAGCTTTTCCCGAAACAAGCGCGGCTAAGGCTTATTATAAACGCTGGGGAACACCTGTGTAGACTACTTCATCCAATCCTCTGAAGTGTTCCTCTCTAGCAATTATTTTAGCCTTCAGGATTCTTCCAGTGGCCAGCATGATTCCGTTTGTTAGAATAGGCTTTTTAAGCCCCCTGCCTTCGCGTTCTCAGAAAGCTCTCAGTAGGCTCCCGCCGCCAAGTTCAACTCCGTATCAATCTCCTTTACGGTACTGTTCATCTAAATGAAGCCTTTCAATAACCTCGTCGTAGCTTTTCAAGCCCATACGTTTCTTTAATGCTTCTAACGATCTTAGGTTGCAGCGCTTAACCTGTATGGTGCGCGTCATACTACCATAAATTATAAGTTTTTTCGCTGGCACTGGTAATGAGCAGACTGTTTACGAGGGTGGAAAAGCTTACGCCCAAACTCGTGAAAAAGTGTGCTGGCGCGTGTGCTTAACTATGAGGACGCGTGCTGGCTGCTTATTGCACGCTATTGTTCTAATGTTTAAATAGTAGTACTGTACTACTTTAATCATGCAGCTTGTTTCGGTAACTAGAAAAGGACAGGTGACAATACCTGAAGAGGTTAGGAGAAAGGTTGGAATACGGTTAGGTACTAAACTGCTTGTCGACAGTATAGGGAAGGAGTATGTTTTGATGAAGAAGGTTGAAATGGCTCGGTCTATGGACGAGTTGCAGAGGATTGGAAGGAAACTTGCGAAGCAACAGGGGTTAACCCCCGGCGAGATCCGGAAAGAGATAGAGAAGATCAGGGCGGAAATATGGAAGAAGAAATATGCCAGACGTTATGGTGGATAGCAACGTTATTTACTCGGGTCTCGTTTTTAAAGGCAAGCCGGCCCGAGTGTTGAAAGCAGTTTTAGACGGAAAAATGCGGTTGATTATCCCCGAAGACCAGCTTGAAGAATTATACGTTTTATTCAGAAGAAAATCACCGAGTTCCCTATATTTGTTTGAAGCATACCTTTCGCTACAGCATGTAAAAATAGTTTCAGCGGAGAAATATCTGAGGAAGATTAAAACCGCTTTAAAATTAACTAGGGATAAGAAGGATGCGCCATACATAGCGTGTGCACTCCTGATTAAACCCAAGTATCTTGTCACTGGCGATAAGGATTTCCAAACCGAAACCATAAAGCGGAGACTAAACATTCTCACGCCCGGGGAGTTTTTAACAATCATTGAAAGAGGGTAGGTTAGCGCGCGCTTTGAAGAAATAGAAGTATTTACACCTTAAAACACTAGTAAACTAACTTACGGGATGGCGATAGCGCGCGCTACGCTAAGGAATACTTTGAGCATTAGATACTTTTCATAGAAAGGTTTAATTATCATCGGTAGCGGCAACATACGCGTGGAGAAAACAAATCAGGGTTTTCACGGAGACCCGGGGAAACCCGGTTTTAGAAACGTTTACGCGATGGGGCTTGTAAGCTTCTTTACTGATGTTTCAACGGAAATGGTCACGGGCTACTTGCCTGTCTTTATAGTTCGGGATTTAGGTGGGACGAAGACAATTCTTGGACTGATCGAGGGAGCCGGAGAGCTTGCTAACAATTTTTTTAGAATGGTAAGTGGTTTTCTCTCAGACAGGCTTGGAAAGAGAAAGCCTTTAGTATTCGCGGGCTATGCTTTTTCAACGGTTTCAAAGCCTCTTTTCGCGGTTTCAGCAACACCAGTGGACGCGCTTTCAGTCAGAGTTATGGATAGAACAGGCAAGGGGATAAGAACTTCTCCGCGTGACGCTCTTCTCAGCCAATCCGTAGACGAGAAGACAACGGGGAAGGCTTTTGGACTTCACCGAACCCTTGACCAGCTGGGCGCTATTCTTGGACCTCTGCTCGCAACTATTCTTTTACCTTTAATCGGGCCAAGGCTTCTTTTCATAGCCTCTTTCATACCCGGCGTAATTGCCCTGCTTATTCTATGGTTTTTCGTAGTGGATGTGAAAACTGCTCCTAGAAGGTCGCAGCTTCTTAAAGGAGCGTCTAGAGTCATGAACAGCGACTTTCTCCTCCTCCTAGCAATACTAGCCGTATTCGGGGTCGGATGCTACGATTTTTCATTCATACTTGTTCGCTCCGCTGAACTGGGGTTTACTCCTGATCTAGTGCCTCTGGTCTACATGGCGATCAACCTGTTTCATACTGCCGTGGGGTATCCTGCCGGGGTTCTTTCCGACAGGATTGGGAGAGAGCCTCTTCTCTCGACTTCTTTTCTGCTTTTCTCATTGACTTCTTTAGTCTTCGCCTATTCCAGCGGGCTTTATGCAATTGTTTTGCTTATTGTTTTCTACGGCCTTTATTTCGGAATATATGAAACAGTGTCGAGGGCACTAGTCCCAAAGTATGCTCCTTCAGAACTCAGAGGAACAGCCTATGGGCTATTCTATATCGTAGTGGGTTTGGCAAATTTAGCAGGTATGTCGCTAGTAGGGTTTATTTGGGATAACGCTGGTAGAACTCAAGCCTTTACCTACAGCATGCTCACTGGAATTATCGCAACGATTTTAGCTTGTTTCCTCGTCATCAGGTCAAGAAGAAACTTGGCAAAGAAAACCTTGCTCGCTAGGCCTGGAGAGAAGACTAGTTAAAATCGTTTGCAATCTTGTAGCGCGCGCTATGATGCTCGAAAAAATAGAATTAAACAAATAACTTAAGACTAGGAAGTGTACTTCTCGGGTCGGTTTAGGTAGAGGGGCTGGGTAGAAAGCTATTAGATGAAGCAAGGGTTTTCGCCTCTTTCTTGGAAAAGGAAGAGCGCGTCCATTGGCTGTATCTCAAGTTGGAGAAAGGTTTAAGTATTCCAACTAAGGTATAACTTTTGGAAACCATGGTTGAACTCAGGGTGAAAGTTGGAGAAAAAGGGCAGATACTCATCCCGAAAGTGTTTAGAGACAGGTATGGGATAGTGGAGGGAGACAAGGTTTCGATTGAACCCACTTCCGAAGGCATCTTGATAAGGGGAAAACCCTCTCCAGAGGAAATAATGAAAAGGCTTGAGGAGCATGTTGAAAAGATTAGAAGGATGGGGGTTTCCGGCCCGAAGCTGGGAGACCTAAGTAGGGTCTATTTGGAAATGGAGTTCGAGGAGAATACTAGTTGAAAGCCTTTCTAGATTCTTGCTTCCTCATATACTTGAACGCTATGGTGGATGATGAAAGAAGGCTAGTAGAAGAGCTGTTCAGAAGACTTCTTGAGGAACAGCTGTTTACGAACATGCTTGTGGTAGATGAGGTGCTTTACGTATCGAGAAAGTACCGAGTGTCTTATGAGACAACTTTAGATTTCTTGAAAAACATGGTGCTGCCCTACGCTGAAGTCCTGCCCGTTGAAGAGGAGGATTTTAAGCCTGCTGAAAAATACTTGTTAAAGTACGGTTTGAAACCCTCTGACGCTATACACTTGGCAACGATGGAGAAAGCCGGAGTAAGAAATATAGTTTCTGAAGACAGGGAGCTCGACAAGGTTAAGGAGATTAAAAGAATCTGGGTTACTTCCAATGTTGAAAAATAGTGATTATTCTTCAGGAAGCCAGTGTTTCCACGCATACTTTTCCGGTAATATTGGTGAAGGCGTGGAACATGCAGGAGTCTAGAAGAAAGGCTCTGAAGAGGATTGGGCGCGTCGTTGAACTACTTCAGCACATTCTCCCGCTTTTTCCCACGTTTGGAGACTAGGGACGCTACTCCTGCAACCATCATGGTGAACAGGCCTATGAGCGCTACGATGCCGCCCACCACCCATCCTCCAAGGATTGATGGAACAGTTGTCTTCTCCCGCCATTCTAAGACTGCGTTTACGCTTACGCTCTCATCAACGTCTTTCAAAGGGTTTTCGGCGACGAAGTAAAGTATTGACTTCGCTTGGCTCTCCGTGAGCGGGACGTCGAAACCCACCGTTTCAACGTTCTTCCGCTCAAATATGGCGGTGTAGTTTTCATCGGCAAGCCAATTCCAGTAGTTAGAGTAATCCATCACGTATAAGTTGAACCTTTTTCCACTAGTCTCCGTCGCGTTGCCCCTTATCCTGAAATCCCTAGCCTCCTCGATTAGAAACGGCGGGGAGGAACTCACGTACTCCGAGCACTCGGTCTTCAGGGTTTTTTCAGTCCAGCTGATCGTCGAGTCGACGAGTACAATCGGCCTCAACCCGGCGCCCGACTCCTCAACCACGAAGTAGAACGAGTTGGGGAGGGCTTCCTTCGAAGCTATTGAGAAGCTGAAGCTGGTTGAATTCTTCTCCTTATCCTCGTAGAAAGCCTTGTAGGCTATGCCCGCCTGCCACAGGCCGTAGTTAGCGTCGTCGAAAACGTAGAAGTTGAACGGTCTCGGCGGGGATGATTGCTCCACGGCGCTTCCAGCCACCACGAAGTCCTTCCCGCCTCCGGGGAAGAATGCAGCCCCCAGGCCTACAGCGTGTTTTAAAGGGGGTTCAACGCTTAGAACCTGCTTAACGAGCAGCCTGCTGTTCGACTTCCACCCGGCTGAAACGTTCAGGGTCTCACCGTCAACCAGCACCCGGCTTCTCAGCTCCCAGCTGGTTTTCGCAGGCGGCGTTACTGCGATAACGATCCCCGCCGCGAGAAGAATTAAGCCTGCTGTGAAAGCCGTTTTCGGCAGACTCATTCAATCACACCCCTGTTAATATGGGATTTAAACATGTTCTTAAGTTTTCTCCTTCATATCAAAGTATTCAATACTTTAGATAAGCGTGTCGCGCCGCCGATTAGCCTCGCTTCTAATTAAGCTTTCAACCATCCCTAGTGTGACTTGAGGCTCCAGCAGGGGTTAGCGGCCTGCCGCTGTCTTTCCATCTCCCCGCGTCTCTCTGTTAGAAGCCACGCGGCTAACCCTGTAATGATTACTGCCACTCGAGGATGACGAACACGATGAGAAAGGGTTCTTCGGTGGAGTACGTCCCGCGCGCAGGCTTAAGAAAGAGTTGGGCTTCCGCCCGGTTAAGCCGTCTGGGAAGCTAGTCTATTCCCCGGTAGACCTCCGGGTTCAAAAGATGCAGCGGCTTCTCCCCGTCGAGGAATCTGAACAAGTCTTCAACAATCATTTTTGACTGTCTTTCAACAGTCTCCTCAGTGTTTCCGCCGATGTGAGGCGTCACGACGACGTTTTCAAGCCGCAGGAAGGGGTTTGAAGAGTCGACGGGCTCGTTCTCCTGCACGTCTAGCGCTGCGCCGGCTATTCTACCCTGTTTAAGGGCTTCAAGCAGGGCTGAGTCGTCAACCGTCCCGGGCGACGAGGTGTTAACCAGTATTGCTGAGGGCTTCATCATAGATATCTCCCTCTCCCCGATAATGTGGTATGTTTCACCCGTGAGCCTCACGTGGAGTGTTACGATATCAGCCTGGCTTAACAGCTGCTCCAGGCTGACCCTGCTCCCGTTGACCGAGGCTATCTTCTCCTCAGGCACGTACGGGTCGTAGACCAGTATTGACGCGCCGAAGGCCAGCAGGATTCTCGCAACCCTGGTCCCTATGTCCCCCAGCCCTATTACCCCAACTTTTTTACCACATATCTCCCTCCCCTGTAAAGCGTTGTAAAGCTCCTGGAAATCCCTATCCGTCTCGTAGGCCACGCCCATGGCCAGCCTCCGCTGAGCGTGGACGATTCTTCTTAGAAGCGTGAGCATCAGGCCTATCGTGAGCTCAGCCACTGCCTGCGAGTTCCTCCCAGGCGCGTGCACCACGGGTATTCCTTTCGCCGTGGCGGCTGCCACGTCAACCGCGTACGGGGTTCCTCTGCACGCTGCGATGAGCCTCAGGCTCGTCCTGTTCACGATGTCGGCTGTCACCTGGTCCGCCTCAACCACGAGTATTTCAACCATGTTCCTGTTGATCTTCTCTATAAGCTCGTCTCCGAGGTAGATGCGCCCAGTCTTCCTCCAGTCCTCGTAGATTACTTCAACTCTCTGCGAAAGCTTTTCAAGAGCCTCCTTCGTGAAGGATGCTGTTATCAAGCATTTCGGCTTCCCCATAGCGTGCCGCACCCCGTTCACGGGCTTCCCTTAGCGTAGGGGAGCCACCACATTCTCGTCTTCTCCCTTATCTTGTTCACGCATATTTGCCTAATGTTAACCATCTCTAGAAGCCCGTATCTGGACGAGTGTCTCCCAAGCCCGCTTTGCTTTACTCCGCCCCAGGGCGCGTGTGGAAAAGTTACTGCGACATCGTTGATCCAGACTATTCCCGACTCAATCTCCCTCGAAAGCCTGACAGCCTTCTCCTCGTCCCTCGTCCAGACGGAGGCTCCTAAGCCGTATTTCGTGGAGTTGGCGATTTCAACCGCCTGCTTCTCGTCTCGGAAAGACGCCACGGGCGCGACTGGCCCGAAAACCTCCTCAGTCATCACTCTCATGCGGAGGTTAACGTTCGTGACCACCGTGGGACTGTAGAAGAAGCCTTTCTTCAACTCTTTCGGCGGCGACCCGCCGCACAGGACTCGGGCTCCCGCGGAAACAGCCTGCTTCACTGCGCGCGACACGTGTGAACGCTGCTCCCTGCTTATCAGTGGCCCAATGTCGGTAGACGGATCGAAGCCGTTTCCAACCCTGAGCGATGAAGCCTTTTCAACGAACTTTTCCACGAAGCCGTTGAAAACGCTTTCCTGCACAAGTATCCTTTTAGCGGAGACGCATATTTGACCTGCTCCGAAAAACCTGCCGTACACGGCTCCGTTAACCGCCTCCTCAATGTCAGCGTCCTCGAAAACTATGAATGGGTCGCTGCCCCCGAGCTCCAGCACAGTCCTCTTCAACCCTTTAGCGCAGTTTAAAGCGACTTTAAGCCCAGCCTCGTTTCCACCTGTGAAAACGACGGCTTTCACGCCTGAGCCCGCCAGCAGCTCGCCGACCCTCCCGCTGCCCTGCACAAGGTTAAGCACGCCCCGCGGCAGCCCCGCTTCCTCGAAAAGCCTAACTATTTTCTCGCCGACCATAGCTGTTAGGGAGGAGGGTTTGAAGACCACGGAGTTTCCCGCGGCTATCGCCGGCATGATTGTCTGAATCGGGATTAGGAAGGGCCAGTTCCAAGGCGATATTACTGCAACGACGCCGAGCGGCTCGAACACGATTCTGAACTCATAGTTCCCCGGTTGCGGGAAGTCTACAACCCGGGTCTCGTCCTTCAGCATCTGCACCGTCTCCGCCGCGTAGTAGTCGGCGTACATCTGAGCCCCCATAACCTCCATGTTGGATTCAACAAGGGGTTTACCGTTCTCCAGTGTTATCACGCTCGAAATCTCGTCAACATTATCCATCATTGCTTGCCCCACTCTCTTCAGAAGCTCAGCCCTCTGCTCCACCGGTGTGCGGCTCCACTGGCGGAAGCCTTTCTTCGCCGACTCGAGGGCAGCTTTCAAATCGGATGCTCTGACGCTCGCCACCTTATGCGTCACCTCCTCCGTGGCGGGGTTTATCTTCAGGATTCTCTCCCCGCTGGGCGTCAGCCATTTGCCGTCGATGAACGAGCGGACTATGTTCAACGCGTGAAAGAAACGCTTCCACGTTATTTAAGTTTTAAAAGGATGTTGGTTGCGAACCGAATAAAAGTTAAATATTGGAAAAACAGAATGTAGAAAAGTATGCCTACTAAGGAGCAGGTGTTCAATTCGCTCGACGAGGTTAGGAGGAAGTTTGAAGACCCCGGCGTCAAGGAGAAGTTTAAGGGTTTCAAGAGGGATATTCAGTTCAAGTTTCCCGACCTGAATGCCGAATACGTTCTCAGCATTAGTGAAGACGCTACAGCAACCCTTAAAGAGGGTTCTGTCGAAAAGCCGAGCGTAGTGGTGGAGACGGATAGTGCGACTTTCCTCGGTATAAGGAATAGGACGATAAGCGCGATGCAGGCCTATACTTCTGGAAGGTTGAAAGTGAAGGGCGTTATGCCCGACTTGTTGAAGCTTCAAAAACTCCTGTGAGCTTCACAGCATCATCGTCCTGAATAATTCCCGCCCTACTTCGACAGCGGATTCCGGAAGGCTTTTAGGCAGCCCCGTGGCCTTCGCGAGCAAGTATATTGTTGAAGCCTTCTCAAGGAGCAGAGCCTTATGGAGAGCGTCCTGGAGATTCTTGCCGCATACAACGGCACCGTGGTTCGCGAGCAGAACAGCGTTTCTCTGAAGCAAGCCGTTTGCAACATTCGAAGCCAGCTCCTCTGTCCCAGCCATCGCGTACTCGACAGTCGGAACATTCTCCCCGAGAAAAGGGATCAGCTCCTCGAGGAAAGGCGGTATAGTCTCGTGCAGCGAGGCAAGCGCCGTCGCATGCACCGAGTGGAAATGGATTACGGCACCTACGTCAGGCCTTTTCAAGTATATTGAGAGATGCATCCCTGTTTCAACCGACGGGTTTCTCCTACCCTGAACCACCTCTCCAGCCCCGTTTACAACCAGCGTGTCGCTAGCCTTTATCTGGTAACGCGGAACCTGGCTGGGTGTGACGACATACCTGTCGGCGAGCCGCGTCCTAGCGCTGACGTTCCCCTCATGATCCAGCACGTACCCAATCCTGTAAAGAGTCCTAATAGTTCTCGCAACCTTTTCCCTCGCCGACTTTAAAGAATCCATTTTTTCACGTAAGGCTTCGCAGCCTCCCGTATATAAGTCTCCACCTCCTGTAGTCAGCCTGATAATCTTCAGAGCCTGGAGACGGGTTGACAGTCCTCAGCTCAACCATTCTTTCAACAATGCTCCTCGGGCTTTCAGACTCTAGAAAGGACCAGCATGCGACAGACGCCCCGATAGCGCTCGCCCTCCGCTCCAAGGGTGTTGAGACGGGCGTCGCCAAAACGTCAGCCAGCATCTGGATGAGGATACTGCTTTTCGACAGGCCGCCTGAGGCGAACACGGGTGTTCCAACCCGGGGGTAAACCTGCTTCATCTGGTCCAGGTTGTCCCTGCACGCGAAAACAATGTTCTCGTAGCATGCTCTCGCTATATCCCCTGCTCCAGGCTTTTCCCCAATCATCAGCGAGGGCAGGATTATCGCTGCTGGAAGCACCTCCGTAAGCCTCTTAGCATCCATTATCGACGGTCCCAGGAAGGCTAGGACGCTCCGGCTTCCCCTCGGGGCTTTCCCCGCCAGCTCGTCGAAACGCTCATAGTCAACACCGTCTTCCCTCGTAAGCATAAGCACGGAGGATGCGAGCCAGTCTAAGACTATTCCGCAAACTCCGGCGTTACTCTCCAGCACCCAGAGGCCGTCGAGCGGGAAGCATCCGGTCCACATTCGTTTCTCCTCGTCTACACGCGGCTCCGGCATCACGATTTGCAGCGGGCAGGTTGAACCCAGCGAGACGTATGCCTGGCCTTCTGAGAGCGCTGTTGACCCGATGCCGGCGCACTGCGTGTCACCCGCACTCATGACTACGGGAGTCCCCAGGGGTATTCCGGTGGCTTTACTGAACTTCTCAGTCGGATAGCCGGCTAGCTGGCCGAAGCCAGTGACCTCCGGCAGTTTTTCAAGCCCCACGCCGGCGGCTCTACACATTTCCTCGCTCCATCTCCTCCCGCGTACGTCGAACAGGAAGGTTCCCGAAGCCTGCGACGGTTCTTCAGCAGGCTTGCCAGTCAGCATGAAATACAGCCAGCCGTTTATCGTCGTGAAAAACTCTGCAGCGTTGAAAACCCCCGGGTCATTCTCAACAAACCATCTTATCCTGCTTCCCGAGAAGAGGAATGAAGGATATAGGCCTGTGATACGGTACGCGTCCTCACCGATCGAGCCCGCGAAAAAATCGCCTACTTCAAAACCCCTTGCATCCATATTGGGGCAAAGCGCCAGCGTCCTCGCTCCACGTCCTATGACGGCCGTCGTAAACCTTTGTCCAGTCGTCGTAATCGCGGAAACCCCGGGTTCAGCATGCTTCGCGCAGTCAGCCGCCGTGCTGCAGACGGAGAACCATAGTTTATCAGGGTCCAGCTCAACTATATACGGGCGATCCGGGAAAGGCAGCCTGGTTTCCAACGGGTGGGTGGAGGAGTATGTTACGCGTCCTGATTCAGATATTAGCCTGGAGTGGACTGCGCGCGTAGTCAGCTCTATGACTAGAACGCATTCCTCCATAAGGCTCCTTAAGACAAGCCTCTATAAAATCTTTTAGCATGACGAGTGCGCTAAGGGTTTCAACACTACGGTTAAACAGATAAGGAATGTAGAGCTGTTTTAACCTCTTCCTCCCCGCCTGCTTCTCCTCCTGCTGCTGGAGCACAGTTCCTCCGCGAGCCTCTCCCCCTCTCTCGTCAACACGTATTGAGAAGTCTGCCTGCTCCTCCTCTCATACTTGGCCCTGACTATCCCGGCTGCTTTCAGAACAGCCAGATGGTATGCCAGCAGCCCCCTTTCAACCCCTGTTTCCCTGGCGAGCCTGTTGAACGAGACTCCCGGCTGCCTGCGGATGGCTAGGAAAGCGTTCAGCCTTATCTCATTATCTAGTGCCCTGTAGAGCCTGAGCCGCCGCCTTGCCTCTTGGATGCTCATACCCCGTGTCTCAACGGGCTTTCAGGTATAAAAATCTTTACCTGATAAAACCCAGCGCCTTGCAAACCCTGTATCTTTCAGCCAGCTTAACCACGACGTCGCGCACCGTTGGGAAGACGTTTCCACTCGAACCACCCACGGCGTAAACATGCCCGAAGACGGCGAGGTGAGTCATGTAAACGTCAGTCAGGTAGCTTGCGGAGCCACCGTACAACGGGTGGTGCACGTGCTCCACCAGGACCCTTAGCTTAGGCGCGATCCTCCTGTTGCCGTGGAACTGTGTGAACTCCGTGGCAGTGCCCCATGATTCAACGTTGATGAAGACAAGCTCCACATCCCCCTTGGAGAGCAGCGCCTCCTCAACCAGAGAGGGCGCTACTTCGCCGGGGAAATCGTCCTCAGGTATCAGCGCAACCATGCCCATTGATGCCAGCCTGCTTTTCAAAACCCTCCTCTGCCTCAGCCCCCTGCCGGCGGCGCCTAAAAGCACAATAATAATGCTTGTCTCCCTAATCTTTTTCTCAACCCTCCTCCTCGCGGAGCGTATTTCAGCCAGAATCCTGCTCGGCCTACTCATAGCCTTACTCATAATTCCTCAAGCATTTTTAAGGAGCAACGTGTTTCCAGCGCGCGGGCCGTTTTAAAGAGTTGCTTTACTCTCCACGTCCCTGGTTAAACCGGCATGCTTATCTGAAAGCAGGAGTATTAATGTTCTGCGTGAAGCAGGAGTATGGATGCCAGCCGGCTGTCCCTGTTGAAGAAGATTGTCGACAGCTACATGGGGAAGGTCCCGGGCCTCAGGCAGCATTGCGACAAGTGTCTCAGAACGGAGAGGTGGGGTGGAAGCGTTGTCCTGATGGTTGTCGACGCAGCCTTCACCTCCATAGGCTTAAACTATTTCACCGCCGTAGTCCCGAGGGTTGAAGAGTTCAACAGGCGTTTCGTGGAGACGGGGAGAATGAGAAGCCTGAGGCAGCTTTCCAGAGCTAATCTCAGCGAGCTGAGGAAAGTGTGGAGGAACAGGCGGTCCTGGGCTATTGCCAAGAGCATCGCCTCCCACCTGTCTACCATAAGCATGGATGATAAAACTGCTTTAAGATCCTGGGCTGGCAACGCTAGTCTAGAGAATTGGAGGAAAGACCCTGTGGGCAGGATAAGGGGCGTCGGCCTAGTTACGTTTCAATACTTGAGGATGATGGGCGGGATAGACACGGTTATGCCCGACAAGATTGTTAAGAGGGTTGTGAACAGTATTTTGACGGAGGCTGGCTGCGAGCCCGTGGAGGATGATTTCAAATTCATAAATACGGCTGAGCAGGTTGCGCTGAGCTGCGGGTACAGGCCGATAGAGCTCTGCTGGATGACCTGGCTGGTTCAGAGGGAGGGGAGCCTTATGAGGATGGAGAAGTATTCTGGGCTGCTCTCAAGGATTTAGCGGTTTGAAAAAGACGTGCGAACAGCTTATATTTAGGGCTGGCGGCTATTCTCCAGCTTGAAAAACAGGAAGACGGATTCCGAGGCGACGCTTCAAGATTTGAAAAACCGTGTTAAAGCCTTCGTCTCCAGAAGAGGCTGGGAGAAGTATCACAACCCTAAGGATCTTGCTGAAGCAGTATGCGTCGAGGCAGCGGAGCTGCTCGAGGTCTTCCAGTGGTCCACGGTCGAGGAGGCTTCAGCCTGGAGGAATGATGCTTCGAAGATGGAGAGCATTAGAGAAGAGTTGGCGGATGTTTTAATCTACTGTTTAAGCATGGCTAATGCTCTAAGCATAGACGTGTCTGAAGCCGTGTTCAGAAAGCTTGAGAAGAACGAGGAGAAATACCCGGCGGAGAAGTATTTCGGACGCGCCCGGTGAAAAAAGCGTGCGCCACCTTAATAAGAGCGGAATGAGACTGTTGTGTGGAGGACAAGGGGCGGGGACAGAATGAGTTGCAGGAGGAAGTCGTGGCGGGAGAAGCTTGCTGACAAGAATGGTCTGCCGAAAATCCTGAGGCTTGAGAAGAACTTCCCCTGTTATAATGCTGTGCGTAAAATGGGTGCTGAAGCCGGCGACAGGATTGTTCTCGCCAACCCGAGCGAGGTTGTCGAGGTTATGAGGAATATTCCAGAGGGCAGGCTAGTCACGATCGTCGAGATATGTAGGAAGATAGCTGGGAAGCACAGGGTTAAGGCTTGCTGCACCCTTACGACAGGCATCTTCATAACGATAGCTGCGAACGCTGCTGAGGAGGCTGTGAGAGAAGGGGGGAACCTGGGTATTCCCTACTGGCGTACGCTGAAGGCAGGCGGCTTCCTGAACGAGAAACACCCCGGCGGCGCTGAGAACCATAGGAGACTCTTGGAGAAGGAGGGCTTCACGGTTGTTCGAAAAGGCAGTAAGCTGGTTGTTAAAGACTATGAGAAACACTTGGCTGAATTATAGCGTGCGCTTAAGCGTAGACGGTCGGTTTCCCAAGGACCCTATGTTTATATTAATCCGGCTCGCGATAAATGTTTATGAGCCAGACTCCGCAGGTGTTTGAAGAGGAGGTTGTGAAGAAGGTTTCCATCAAATACTTGCTTTATCTTCCTAGAGACTATGACAGGAAGCCTGGTGTCAAGTGGCCCGCGATCCTTTTCCTGCATGGAATGGGTGAGAGGGGTGATAATCTTGAGCTCGTCAAGAAGCACGGGATCCCGAAGATCGTTGAGAAGAAGAGAAGCTTCCCTTTCATCGCTATTTCGCCGCAGTGCCCGTCGTACTCCATGTGGCCGATGATGGTGGATGAGCTCCGCGACCTGCTGCTGGACGCTTTGAAACGCTACCGTATTGACGAGACGCGCGTCTACCTGACTGGGCTGAGCATGGGTGGTTTCGGAGCCTGGCACCTGGCCTCCACCTATCCTGAGCTCTTCGCCGCCGTTGTCCCGATTTGCGGAGGCATGTTTCCCGACGAGAAGTTTCAAGAAAGGATCAGGGCTTTGAAAGACATTCCCATCTGGATTTTCCACGGGGCTAAGGATGAGCTTGTGCCCGTTGACAACTCGAAACAGCTTTACGAGACTCTTAAGAAGAACGGTGGGAAAGTGAAGCTCACGATTTACCCTGACCTAGGTCACGACTCTTGGACAGTCACCTACGATAACCCTAGGCTCTACGAGTGGCTGCTTAAACAGAGGAAACGCCGGCCTGGGAAAACCCGTTAAACCGGTGAAGCCGGGGAGTCCAGCCGCCTTCCCCGTTCAGCCTCCTGGCAACCCTGTTTTTCCAGTTCTCTGAAGAGGGAAACTTTTTAAAATAGTTTCCCCGTATTGAGCACGATAATAACAGGGGAGACGTGGATAAGAATCAAAGGGATTTTCAGGATTTTGAGCCTCCCAGGCTTGTTGAAAGAGACCTCAGGGTTGAGCCCGTTCTTCCAGTGAGGAGAACCATATCGATAATTGGACCTAGGAGAGCCGGTAAGGCTTTCCTCATGTTTCAAACCATAAGGGGTCTGCTGGAGGGCAACGTGGGTAAGAGCAGGATGCTTTATGTTAATCTTGAAAGCGATCTTTTAATCGGCGCGCGCTGCGCTGAAACAATCAGGTTCACACCATTATGGAAATGGTTGCTCGAGCAATAATTCATACTCACGCCGTGTTTTGCTCTGAAAAAGGCTGTTAACAGCATCCGTCTAACGGTGAAAAGGGTGTCCGTTCCATGGGAAAAGTCTTTCCCCGGAAGAACAGGGGGTAATAGCGCGCTAATGCTTAAATGCTTCGCCCATTGTTTTCCATCACGGGTTTCCAAGTATGGCTGAGACCAGGGTTCGCGTCTGCTTCATTGGCTGCGGCCACCATTCTATGGAGAGTCTTCAGCCCGCTGTCTCCCTCATACCGTTGTTCGACTACGCTGCTGCCTGCGACCTCGCCGGGGAGAAGGCTAGGGAGGCTACTAGACGGTTCGGCGCCAGGAAATGGTATACTGACTACGTTGAAATGGTTGACGAGGAGTCTCCGGACGCTGTCGTAATCGTTGGGCCTCCTCAGCTGCATGAGGAAGCCGGCGTCTACTGTTTGAAGAAGGGTCTGCACGTTTTCGTCGAGAAGCCTCCCTCCCTAACTCTGGAGGGTGCTGGAAGGCTCTGTGAAGCCATGAAGGCTTCCGGAAGAATCTGCATGGTTGGGACTCACTGGCGCCACATGCCTGTTCACAGGGCTCTTAAGAAACTCTGTGAAGAAGAGGTTTTCGGCGGGGTTTTCCGTCTTGAAGCAACATATCTTGCTCCCGATTCTCGCGGCGCCTGGGGCCTCTCCTTCGAATGGGGCTTCATGCTTAACCAGGCTATCCACCCTATGGACTGCCTCCAGTTCCTCGGCGGCAGGGTTGTTGAGGCTGAGGCAGCCGGCCTGGTTGAGGAGGGCAGGAGGCTCGCCTTCTCCGCTGCTCTAAGGTTCTCCTCAGGAGCCTTAGGGTCCTTCACGCTCGCCGGCTGTTCTCCAGTCTTCTACGAGCGTGTCGGTGTCCAAGGAACCGGGGGCTGGGCTGAGGCTGAGCAGTTTAAGAGATTGAGGTACGCTGGTAGAAAGAGGTGGATTGAGCAGACTGATCCTTCTGCGGTTCAGACGCTGGTTTACGAGCATGGGAGCCACTACCGGGGTGTCTCCCGCCCCGGCTATGTTGAGGAGCTCGAGGTCTTTGCTCAAGGCGTTGCCTCTGGGGACAGGCCGCATGCTGACGCTGAGGATGCTTACTACGCTTTGAAGACTCTCGACGCTATTGTTAGAAGCGTTGAGAAAGGCGGGAGGATTCTAATAGGCTAGCGTCTCCAATATTCCCTCCGGCTTACAAAAGTTTTTAAGAGTATGAACGCTTTCAGAAGCATGTTTAGGAATCTTAGCCCCGGCGCCATAGGTGTTCACAAGCCTCTTCCGGAGGCAATCAGGCTGGCTGAGGCAGGCGGCTTCCAGGGTGTTGAAATAGATGTTAACGAGGCCTATAGGCTGGTTGAGGAGAAGTCGCTGGGCTACGTGAAGGGCTTGTTCGACGAGGCTGGGATAAGGCCCGGAGGCTGGGGTATTCCTTTCGACTGGCGTGGCGACGAGAATACTTACGAGAAGGGTTTAACCAGGCTCAGCCGCCTGGCCCAGCTTGCTGCTGAAATAGGCTGCCCCAGGGCCTTCACCTTCATCATGCCTTTCTCCGACGAGAAGCCTTTCGACGAGAATTTCAAGTGGCACGTTTCCAGGCTTAAGCCAGTGGCTAGAGTATTGTCTGAAAACGGCTGCATGCTTGGGCTGGAGTTCATCGGCACCGAGTCGCTCCGCGTGAACCGTAAGCATGTTTTCATCCATGATTTAAACGGTATGCTGAGCCTCTGCAGAGCATTGGAGTCTGAGAGCGTCGGCCTCCTGCTGGACAGCTGGCACTGGTACGCCGCCCGGGGGACGCTGGTGGATATTCTGGCTCTTCAGGCTAGGGATGTTGTCTACGTGCATGTTAACGACGCTCCCGTCAACGTTCCTCTAGACAGGCTGCTGGACAACGTGAGGCACCTGCCCGGTGAGACTGGTGTGATCAACCTGCCAGGCTTCCTCAGGGCTTTGAGAAGCATTGGCTACGACGGCCCTGTTACACCCGAGCCTTTCAGCGAGAAGGTAAGCAGGATGAGTCCTGAGGAGGCTGTTAAAACCACGAGTGAAGCCTTGATGAAAGTCTGGGTTGAAGCAGGCCTACCCGTCTGAAACACTCTTCGGGAAAAGAATCGTGGCGCAAGCGGTGTAGCCGTTGAGCTCTGCTTTCCACCCGTGTTTCCTTAAACCCGTTTCCCTCTAGCGTGCCCACTCCGGTGTCCGCGCCCTCTCAACGGAATCTGTCTTCGGAACATAGGTTTTATGTCGATCACCGGGGATTTTTCAAAAGCATCCAGCCCCCTGACCGTCAGGGTGTTCTCTCCCCTCTCCAGGAGTTCGACGACGCACAGCCCCACCGGGTTTGGGCGGGCTGGGCTCCTGCAGGCGAAGACTCCGGTTAACACGTTAACCGTACGCTTCTTCGGGTAGACAAGCAGGGTTCGCCTCTCCTCCTCGCCGCACAGGTGGAGCCAGTAGAGCACTATCAGGTGTGAAAACTCCTCTATGCCTCTAAGCCCGCTGCAAAACTCAGGGTAGATCCTTATCTTCGCCCAATCCTCTTCAACGCTCTCGACGAAGCCTATGAAGCGGACCTGGGCGCGTCCATCCGCAGTATGCTCCACACTCTCTTCTCTCATTCCTGGAAGCCTTGAGAAACCGGTTAACGGCTGGATTAATATTTTTTCACACCGGCTTGCAGGCTTACGCTTACCGAGCGAACAGCTCGCGCTAAACGTAGCCGGAGCCGTCTACAAGCATATGTAGCGCGCCGACCCCCTCTTTAAACCCCTGCATGCCGCGTTACTTTAAAAGCTGGAGAGCACGTTTCAAGAGTGAGCGCCCGGGTTGAAAACTTGCCACTTGATTATTTAAGCTTTCGCAACTCCTCTCTTAATAGTGCGTCTTCCTAGCCATCCACGCCGTGTTTCGCGAAGCTCTCATCAATCCTCCAAGAATCTCTATTTTTAAAAAAACGGTGAAAAAGCTTTAACCACTTGGAGCGTGCGCAAGCATGCGCCTCCTAAGCAGGTAAAAGTTTAAGTTTAGAGTAATGACGCTAGTTCTATGGAGTGCGAAAACCCTGATCTGAACAGCGGGACTCAGATATATGTTGTTGGGGAAAACCCTGTCGTCGGTTTTGCAGCGGAAGAGCTGTCCCGGTATCTGGAAAAAATGACTGGGCTGAAGCATCACGTTAAAAATATAGATGTTTACAGGGGTGAAGAGGGTATTTGCTTGGGTCTGCCTGGAGACCTTATGCTTGCCGGCGTCAACCTCGACGTCAGCGGAGACGAGGAAAGGGACACGATAATCCTGAAGACGGTTGGGCGATGCTTATTTATCTCCGGATCCAACCCTAGGAGCGTTCTATTCGCCTCATACTACTATTTGAAACAGCACGGGGCGGAATGGTTATGGCCGGGTGAGGATGGAGAGTTTTTGCCGAGCATTAAGAAGGCGAGGACAGATGGCTTCGACGTTGAGGAACCCGCTTCATACGTTCACCGGGGCGTATGTATTGAAGGGGCGGTAACACCCGAGATGGCTATAGATTTCGTAGACTGGATGGCTAAGCAAAGGCTCAACGAGTTTTTCCTACAGTTTAAAACGTCGCGCTATTTCTACAACAGGTGTTACGCTAGAAAATACAACCCGATGGCAGAGCCCTCTCCAGAGATTTCTGTGGAAGAGTCTCTGAAACAGGATTCTAGAATAATAATGGAGTTGAAGAAAAGAGGCATGATTGTCGAACGCGTGGGACACGGTTGGACCTGTGAGTCAATCGGTATTCAAGGCCTCGGATGGGATCCTGAGGAAGGCGTGGTTAAGGATGAGCAAAGGCAGCTTCTAGCCCTGGTAAACGGGAAGAGGGAGCTGTTTGGCGGGATTGCTGTTAACACGGAGCTCTGCTACTCGAACCCTAAAGCGTTTCAGATGATTGTCGACCATTTTGTTCAATACGCGTTGGAACACCCTGAGGTGGACATACTCCACTTCTGGCTCTCAGACGGGATGAACAATCACTGTGAATGCCCGGAATGCCGGAAAATGTCTCCGTCCGACTGGTATTCGAAGCTTGTAAACGCTGTGTCACACAGACTCGGAGAATTGAATTGCAAGACGAGAATCGTCTTCCTGTGCTACGCAAACACTCTCTGGGCTCCAACCGAGGAATTTGTCGACAACAAGTATGGAAACACTATCTTCATGTTCGCGCCGATAAGCCGTTGCTATCTTCACCCTCTCTACGATGAGAAGTGTTCAGAATCGGCCCCTCTTACAGCGCCCTCGAGGAACAGAATAGTTCCACCTAGGACAAACCATGAGTTCATCCAGTTGCTTAGGGCCTGGCAGAAAACTTTGAGTTCAGACAGCTTTCTGTTCGATTACCACCTCTGGTTCGCATTCGGCTTCGACTTCCTGAAAGGGGATATTGGGAAAATCCTGTGGCGAGACCTGCATGATCTGGATGAAATTGGATTAAACGGCCTACTATCCTGCCAAACCCTCCGCGCCTTCTATCCGACGGGGATCAGCATGAAGATACTTGCTGAAACACTCTGGAATAAAAACGCCAGTCTAGAAGAAATTAGGAGGCGTTATCTTCAGGCAGCGTTCGGCAGCTCAGCAGGGTTTGTTTCAGAATACTTGGAGAAGGTCTACTCGTTTATCGATGCAAGCAGCTACGAGCATAGGGAGTACTTGCCGAAGCCAGAAAACCCGGCAAAACTGCTTGAATTCGTCAAGGAGAGTAGAAAACAGATTGAGAAAATCGCGCAGAACAGTGAAGAGCCTGTTCAAAAAAGGTCCGCTATCATTCTCCTCCACCACAATACTTTCATCACGCTTGTTCTCGAGGCTATTGAACAGTATATTCAGGAAAACTATGAGAAGGCGCTTGAATCAATGAGGAAAGCGCTGAACCATTTCCTGTCAACCGAGGACGAGCTTGTTAAAATCGTCGACGTCTTTATAGTAAGCCTCGCAATAAACCGGCTTTCCTCAGCAATTCAATCCAGGAAATTGTTTGCATAGGATCTGTTTCCCGAGCCGCCCACCTGTACATATTTTCTCAGCAGCCTCCGCCTTTTTTCTAAACAAGAGTGGGAACCCGGCTAGGATTCTTTTGAGGATGCGGCTGCATGGTTGCTTGCTTCCCTGCTTATTTTCACACCCGCAGCTTTAGCACGCGCGCTAGCATGCTGCAACTAAACATTTAAAAATTCGCAACGTTCGTGGAGAGCGCGGGAGAGGGGCGGGTCTCAAGCGTGCATTCTGCACGCTGAAACAGGGCTGTCGGAGGAAGGAGTAACCCGATGAGGATGGCCCTAGCTCTGCCATCATAGCGCGCTGTCCTCATCACGTTTTTAAGTATGCTTTGCCCTCTTCAATAACAACCTCGTATTTCTTCAAGGGCTTTACTAGCGCGCGCTCAGAAAAAACTTATAAGCTATAGCTTATAAGCTATAGCGATATGACGAGCACCATACAGGTGAAACGCCGCAACCTAAGATTGTTAGAAGCGTTAAAGAAACGCATGGGTTTGAAAAGCTACGACGAGGTTATTGAAAGGCTTCTCGAAGAGAAAGCCGGCATACCGGCCGACATGTTTGGAGTAGACAAGGGGAGGGTTTCAAGGTTTACTGAGAAGGATAGGATGGAGGACAGGGATTGATCGTCGCAGACAGTTACGCGTGGATCGAGTACTTTCTGGGCAGTGACTCCGGAAAGATCCTGAAGGACCATATGGATTCGGAGGAGCTGGTTACTCCATCAATCGTGCTGGCTGAGGTTGCGAGAAAATACCTGCGTGAAGGCATTGGGGAAGAAGATGTTGTTAAAAGGCTCAGCTTTATCGTGGCAAGCAGCACCGTGAAGGAGATCGATCCTGAGCTGAGTATGGCGGCGGCGAAGGCTTATCTGGAGCTTTCTGAAAAAGCGAAAGCGAAGGGGCTTAGAAAACCCAGTCTGACAGATGGAATCGTGTTGGCTTCAGGAAGAACTCTTAAAGCCAAAATAGTCACTGGAGACGAACATTTCAAAGGATTAGATGAAGTAGTATACATAGGTTGACAGTGCAGCGCACAAAGCCATCCGTCACGTTGCTTTGGCTTCCACATAAGATAAAGCCGCCTGATGCTTAAGCACAAGGTTTTAATAAAGCCGGCTTATTAACCGTGCCTGAAGGTTGCACGAGGAGAATCTGACTAACGGGAAACGGTTTTCAAGCGCGCCACTAAAAACCAGGGGGTGTTAGTCTTTTCAGACAAGTTCATCGTTTATTATTTCAGTCTGGTTCTGTTAATCGACGGTCTAGCATACGCTCCGTGGGTTTTGGCTTCATACGGCATGTTTCCGTCTGATCTGATTTCTGTTTCCGTGATCCTTGGCGGCGTCTCTCCAACTATTGCCGCACTCGTAGCAGCCAGACTTGAATTTGGGAGAGGCGGAGCGGAATATTTATTCAGCCAGTTCGCCCGCAAGGGTTTTTCAAAACTGTGGTTTTTGATGCCTGTCCTCCTCCCCTTGGTTCTTGCGGTCTGTTCGGTCTTGCTGTGGACTATAGCTGGGGGAAAATATACTCTGGACTTGACGAAGCTGCACGAGTTTCCGCCGATCCTGATTACGAGTTTCTTAATGAACATGTGGGAGGAAATAGGGTGGAGAGGCTACTCTTTACCCGCGCTGCAAAAGAAATACAGTGCGCTTGCTTCGAGCCTAATTGTCGGAGTGTTTTGGGCATTGTGGCACTGGCCACATTTTGCAGTCAAAGACAGCATTATGGCAGTCAATTACCATAATTTTCTCTGGTTTGCCATTTTCACACTCTTCTACTCCGTCTCTTATACGTGGCTCTACAACTCCACTAAAGGAAGCTTATTCATAGTGTCGCTGTACCATGCATCCACAAACGCAGCAAACACCATACTATTTGTTGAAGCCAGTATCGCCAGTTCCATCTTCCCATTCTATTTTCTGACAGTTATCATTCTCGTCCTCGTCCTAGTTTTTGTATTCAAGCCAAATTCTTTATACAGTAAAAAGGAGAAGATCCGACGTGCGCGCGGTTAGCAGACAACTTATTAATTATCTTAAAGACCCCATTTTTTAACGAATAGCGCGCGCTAAAACAGCGTTACTCAAGTGCAAGCAGTATCTCTTTCTACGTCAGCCAGGCGGCGTAAAGCAAGGCAGCCTAAATATCCTCCGAGGAAAGGCTCAGCATTCTTCAACCGAATCCTTAGCGCGCGCTCCATAGATGTTTAAATACTATTTTCATAATATACTGACTATTAGGAATTGACTGCCCTGATTAAAGAACTTGTCTACGATTATCTTCTGCTGGTTAACATCGCGCGCTATCGCTGACTTTATGGCTTCTATGCTTACCATATTTATCAACGCAAACTTTCTCTTAGGGGCTTTTTCATTCAAGAAGAACGGTCTTTCGACTAAATTAACTAGTCAAGAAACGTTTTTGGACGATTAGCAAGCAGCCTAACCGCATCGTAAACCATCTTCTCGTTAACAGCACCAGTGCAAACAAGTTTCCCAGAAGCAAATAATAATATAACTACATCAGGATCATGCATACGATATATTAAGACTATCTTTAAGCGCTATTGGAGAAGTTTGGCAAATTCTTCTACTGTTAAGCCGGCTTGACGGATTATTGCTCTTAATGTTCCTTTAGCGATCTCTCTGTGGAGTGGTACGGTTATCCTTCTATACGGGTATTCTTTATGTCTGAGTATGATGTGGCCACCAGTCTGATGATCCACCTCATAGCCGATCTTAGACAAGGCCTTTACAACTTCTAGGCCAGAAACAACGGGAAGCTTAGACATGAATCTCTACAAGCTCTTCCTCTATTGATGGAGGTATAGGCTCACCGTGTTTCTTCAGGCTTTCCAAGTAGCCTCGAATAGCATCCTTTATGTTTTCAATGGCTTCTTCCCTAGTCTTCCCCTGAGAAATACAGCCAGGCAACACGGGAACCTTAGCCACGTAGAAACCATCTTCATCTCGCTCCAGCAGTACTCTAAACTTCATGAAATAGGGTCTAGGGAACAAAATATTTAAGCATTACCAAAGGCTCCGGTAGAAAGGCTTCTAAGAGTGCAAGTAGTATCTATTTCTCCGTCAGCCTAAGTGCGTAGAGAATAGTGGTCTTACGCGCGCTAAGCAGTAGCACTCTGGGTTTTGTCATTATAAGGCAGGGTAGCTGACTTTCTTCTTAGTTTCCCAATCCTCTCAGCCATTTAGAATGGTTCTGAAGATTTTTTTAACCATCAGCAAGGCTTAAAAGAATCAGATGTTGATTTTGTTAAGGCATGGGCGAGCGTTACATCGTTGATGAAAAAGGAGAGAAGAAAGAGGTAGTTATTCCTATTGAAGAATACGAGGAGCTTCTTGAAGACCTGCACGACCTTGCCGTAATAGCTGAGCGCAGGGATGAGCCGACGGTCCCCCTAGAGGAAATAATAGAGAAATTGAAGAAGAATGGTATACTACCGTGTTCTACTTAAGAAGCCTGTCGATAAAGATCTGAGAAGAATAAACCCAACTCAGGTTCTAAGAATAATCGAGGCCATAAGGGAACTGGCTGTAAACCCATTTCCAGCGAGCTCACGGAAACTCAGGGGCTCGGAGAATCTTTACAGAGTGAGGATAGGAGACTATAGGATAGTTTATCAAGTAAATGATAAAAGTAAGACTGTTACCGTACACTATGTAAGGCACAGAAGAACTGCTTACAAGCCTCTCTAACTTAAATTTAGGGAGGCGGGTGGTCTAGTTGAGCGGTTCAACCGCCGGTGGGCAAATCCTTACGGCCATGGTTGAGAGGGGTCATAGGCCGGAGTATAGGCAGCTCTACTTCAAGGCGAGCGAGATAAGGAGCATACTGGGGGATGGAGAGTGTTTCTTCGAAGTCATGGTTAGGGGTAAAGCCGTCGTGAAGAAGTAGAATCCTGAGCGTCAACGCCACCAGTACATGGTTTCAAGCTGGGTCGGGGAGCCGGGGATGGAGGTGGAGGTAGAGTTGAAGAGGCTCAGCGATAAGGAGGTTAGCGCGCGCTAACCTCCTTATCCGTATTTAATGCAGCATGCTATTCGAACTCAGTATGAGCAACTTATTTCATGTCCCCATCATGGTAAAAATATTTATTTAAATGCCCCGAGCGGGATTTGAACCCGCGACCCCCAGCTTTCTTCAATCATAAATGTTCGAAAGGCTGGTATGCTTGCCGGGCTACACTATCGGGGCATGGGGAAGGCTTCTTCAAAGGGGGAAATAAATCTTTTTCAAACAGTTATTCTTATTCCTCCCCGGGGGATTCACGGAATTTTGCGGTATGCGTCTACGCTCTTCCCTCACTTAACTATTCTAATGTATATCTTTTCCCCCTCTATGTCATACTCCTTTAATGTGCTCTTGTCGCTCGGGGGCTCTTTCTCAACCTCTACTTTCTCCGCTCTAACCAGGCTTGAAAGCTCTGTCAACAGTGGCTTCAGCCTCGCGTAGCCTTCTTCGCCAACCCCGTAGACGGTGACGCTTCTCAGAATATCCGTCGGGTTTAATCCAAGCTCCTTCCTGTACGCCTGTATTCTTCTCGCAACATCCCTCATGTATCCTTCTGAGACGAGCTCGGGTGTTCTCTCAGTGTCGAGTATCACGTAGCCTGGTTTACCCTGTGTCATCACGTGGTTTTCAGGCGGCTCATGCTCGAAAACAAGGTCTCCGGGCGTAAGCTCGAATGCTTCTCCGTCTGCTTCAACCACGTATCTTCCTTCTTTCTCGATGCTTCTCCTGGCTTCAACGGGCCTTGCTGCGACGATGCTCGCTATCTTCCCGATTTTCTCCTTGAATCTCGGCCCAGCCGTGGAGTAGTTTACTCTGGCTCTTGTCCCCACTCCTGCTTCCTCAAGGCTTTTCTCCACCACGACCTCCTTAACGTTAAGCATCTCCCGCAGCAGGCTCATGTTTCTCTCAACGCTCCCCGAGTATTCTTCGCTGAGCACCAGTATTGCTTTCCTCAGGGGCCATCTTCTCTTCACCCCGGCCTTCATCCTGGCCCAGTTCACCATGCTTACCACCTCGTCGATCCTTTCGAAATCCTTCTCAAGCTGCTCGTCAACGAGGCTTTTGTCCGGGACTGGCCACTGCTCTAGGTTTACTGATTCAGCAGTCTTGCCGCTGAACTTTTTAACAACACCCTGGTGCACGGCTTCAGCCAGGAAGGGTGTCAACGGGTTCATCAGCCTGTTGACGGTGTTCAGCGCGTGGAAGAGCGTGGCGTATATCGTCATTCTCCGCTCAAGGTCCTCCGGCGCGTCGCTCCAGAGATCCTTTCTAACCATCGGCACGTACTGTCTGCTCAGTGTTTCAACTATGAATTTCTCAAGCGCCCTAGCGGACTCGTGTATCCTCATGGTTTCAAAACCCTGCGTGACTGTCTCCACAAGCCTCTGGAGGCTTGAGAGCAGCCATTTCTCCGAGTCTTTGACGATGCCTTTCTCCATGGCCCATTCAATGCTGTACGCGTCGTAGCTGAACCCGTCGTACTCCGCGTTCTGCTTAAGCAGCTTCCCCAGGTTGAAGAACGTGTTTAAAACCTGGAATGGCCTCTCCATCATCTCTTTAAAACTGAAGTTAATGTTCTCCAGCGGGTTCGTCTTCCAAAGAAGATAGAACCTGCAGAGGTCGGCTGAATACCTTGTTATAACGTCCTCAGTGTTTATAACGTTTCCCAGGCTCTTGCTCATCTTGTTCCCCTTCTCGTCTAGAACCTGCCCATAGAACAGGAAGGCCTTGTACGGTGCTTCAGCCCTGTTCCTCAATATGACGTTTTCAACGAGCAGTGTGAACGCCCATCCCCTCGTCTGGTCTATTGATTCAACGAGGAACTCGACAGGCACGTATTGTTCAAACTCCTCGTCGCTCATGCTCGCGTACGGCGCGGCCCCGCTGTTATGCCAGGTGTCGAGCACGTAGGGAACCCTGTGCATTACTCCCCCGCACGCGCACCTGACCTTAACCCTGTCTATCCACGGCTTGTGGAGCTCGAAGCCCTCTCCGTCGGGCAGGCTTACGGCTCTTTCAACAATCTTCCTCCTGGAGGCGAGGAGCTCCTCCCTGCCGCATTTCTCGCAGACGAATATTGGCAGCGGCGTCCCCCAGACTCTCTCCCTGGATATGCACCAGGGCTTCCCCTCTTTTATGAACGCTAGGAACCTGTTTCTCGGCGGGTTATAAAAATATTCTACTCTGGACGCTGCCTCGACAAGCCTGTCCACAATCCTGTCCAGCCAGTAGAAGTACTCCGTCCTAGCCAGCCATATGAGCCTGTGCTTAGACCTCCAGCACAATGGGTATTCGTGGATAATCTTCTCCGCCTTAACCAGGAGTCCCTTCCTGTTTAAAACGTCTAGGACAACCTGGTCCGCATCCCTCGCGAAAAACCCTTTGAAGAAGCCTGCTTCCTCGGTGAACCTGGCCTCGTCGTCGAAAGGCGAGAAAACAGGTATCTTCATCCTCTGCGCAACGTCGAAGTCCTCCTCACCGTTCGCGGGCGCCAGGTGGACGACCCCCGTCCCAGTAGTGACGTCTACGAAGTCCGCGGCAACTATCCTGTGTATCCTGCTGTCCTCCTCCTCAAGCCTCCTCTGGTGTGGAACCTCCTCCAGCAGCGGGTAGAAATACTTCCTGCCCTCGAGCTCAGCCCCGGGGAATGTTTCCTCAACCGTGTAGCCGGATGCTCCAAGCCTATCCATCAGGTTTTCAACAAGGTTTCTAACCATTATCCATTTCTCCCCGCCGACCCTGACCCTCGCGTACTCCGCCTCAGGGTTTACTGCTAGAAGCTCGTCGGTAACTATTGTGAAAGGCATCGTCGTCCAAACTAGAACATAGTCTCCCGTTTCAATCCTAACCTTGAAGTATACGGAGGGGTCTTCAACCATACTGTACTCCTGACCGACTTCAGCGTTGCTGAGCGACGTCTGGCAGCTTGGACAGTATGCTACAACCCTGTAGCCCTTCCCCAGAAGCCCCTGCTCATACGCCTTCTCAAGATACTTCCACTCTCTCTCAATATACTCGTCCCTATACGTCAGATACTCCTTCTCATAGTCCATGAACATGCCGAACCTTCTGTCAACCCTCCTCCAGTCCTCGTGATACTTGCCCAGAATCTTCTTAATCTCAGCAACGAATCTTTCCTCGCCCAGCTTCTCAAGCGCCTCCTTCTTGTTGGAGAAGCCGAGCTCCTTCTCAGCCTCGATCTCAACCGGAAGCCCCTGAGTGTCCCAGCCTGCTCTGAAGAGAACGTAGTAGCCCTGCATCGACCTCCACCTGTACCAAAGATCCTTCATAGCCCTGCCCCACGTATGCCCCACGTGGCAGCGACCGTTTAGAGTCGGGGGTCCCTCAACGTATCCCATTCTCCCAATGTTTTTCTCAAGCCTTAGTCTCCGCAGCTTCTCAGGGATCTTGCTGTCCTCCCAGAACCCTACGACCGTGTTTTCAAGCTGCTGCGGGCTGTACTCGCCGTCGAACATTCTCGTAAACTCGTCCCCGGGCATTTTCCACTACCCTTCGTAAACGGTGTTCACCCTTTTCTCCCTTAAAAAAGTATTCTCCCCGAGTAAGGGTCGTGGCGCCAAGCCTTGGGAAACATTGTTTTCCCCACCCGTTGAAACTGTCTAAACGCCGCCGGGCGGTGGCTGTGAACACCCCGCGGATGCCTCTATGAGGGCGCTGCCCTAAGGGATTCTAGGTTCCCTCCTCATAGGTGGAGAAGGGTATCCACATGCCTTTCTCAATGGTTATGAGCGTGCTGTAGTTATGCAGCATCCCGTAGTTGTGGCAGTTTACAGCGTACCATTTGATCTTCCTGTTTCTCGCAAGAGCCTCCTTAATCTGGTCTACGACCGTCACGCTATACTTGTACTCGGAGTGAATCTTCTTAATAATGTGAAGCTGGTCTCTCTCCGTTAGGAAAGAGTAGATCGGCGCCAGCGCGTACTCGTCCACTGTTTCAGCCAGGTCCTCCGGGTAGATGGGCTCGTCAGACTCTATCTCTACGCTGACTATGCTCAGCTGGCCGAAAAGGCCTCCGGGCTCCTCCGGCACGGAAGCCGGGTACGTCGTTATTATCGGGGCGTCAATCTTGAAAACGATTCTCGGCTTCTCCTTCACGACTGAGGCTCTTCCCGTTAGCGAGCACATGTATCTCACGAGGCATTTCTCCCTGTCGACAGGAGTCAGCTTCTCGATGAAAAACGGGTAGTCGAACCTTTCAACCGAGCTCGCGTTCGTCTCCCTCATCACGTCCTCAAGAATCCCCATTATGTTTACTGAGCCAAGCTCCTCCCGGTGTCTATGCAGAACCTGGATGAACCTGTCTCTATCCAGCGGGCTTCAAACTCCTGTTTTACCCGTGCGTGCGCAGTGATGTTCGCCACAGTCGGCTGCCCCTGTGGGTAGGCTCTGGAGAACGCTCTTATCGGGAAAGGCGGGTTCGTAACGCCGGCGTCAACGATGAACGCTTTCTCCTTTGACGTTTGCCTGTGCCCCCGCCCCCTAATGCTGAGGGTATGTTATATTTCTTTCGCCGCTTCCCAAGCCTTTACACTGCCCTGGGTACGCTTGGAGACTGGACGAATGCTTCCGCGTAAGGCCTGTCTATAAGGTAGCCTCGAACCTGGGCTAGTGCCCTAAGGTATTTCAGAATATTCGGGAAGACTCTTATCTGCGACCGATAGAGGCTCATGGCTTTAATCTTCATGTTGAACGTCGGCGTTACGTCGACTATCATGCTCGGATTAGGAAAGAGGTCGAAGACCTCGAAAAAGTAGACGGTTCCCACTCTCCAGGGCTCGCCCAGGTCCCCGTATGCCCTCGTCATCGAGCGCCAGCAGGCCTCTGTCGAGCACTCTGAAACAGCCCGGTGTAGATGATGCTTGTCGTTCGGCGAATGGGTGAAAACCATGTCAGGCTTAAAGTCCCTTACCTCCGCCACAAGCCTTCTCACGACGCTTCTCCGGTCTATGACTTCAGGGATTTCAAGAATCCTGTGTTCAACCCCGAGGTATGCCGCCACCTTCTCAGCCTCGCGGGTCCGAACCTCTTCAATCATGTTTTCCTCATACTGGGCTCTTCCACTGGCCGCAAGCCCTCCTCCCCCTCTTGAGAAAAGCACGACTCTGACTGCACAGTCCTCCCTGTGCAGCCTGCATATCGTGCCTCCTGCCCCTATCAGCTCGTCATCCGGGTGCGCTGCGAACACTAATACTCTTTCAGGAGTCTTAAACAAGCCAGCCATCTTCAAACATGCGTGCGACGGCTTAACATAAATCTTTGCCACGTGCTTGTTAAGCACGGTTTCAGCAGCCTTTTTCACGCTGCTGGAGAACGTTTAACCCGTGAGCATCCGGTGCTGAACACGGTGGAGCCTGGTCAGTCGAGGGGTGGTTGTCAAACCTGCGGGAAGACCCCCTGTTTCAAGCCGTTTAAGCCTGCTTAAACTGGGTTTTTAAAAACGGGAAGATTTTGAGCCTCGTGAAGCCTCCTAACCGAATGTTTTACGCTTTGAAAAATCGTCTAAACCATTTAAAACCCAATTTACAAACGTGATATTATCTGATTTCAAGACTTTAGCGATTTTAGTCAAAATTTTCCACCCTTTCCATGCGAAAAGACTTATTAATGCGTCCGTTTAACCCAAAGAAGGGTAAAATAAATGTCGGAGGAACTGTCGTTAGCGGCTATGTACAGGATTCTCCGGAAGTCCGGAGGAGAAAGAGTGAGCGAGGAGGCTGCGGAGGAACTGTCAAGAATACTGGAGGACATAGGTGTGAGGATCGCCAGGGATGCTGCACAGCTAGCGGTATTCGCAAGGAGGAAGACGATTCGCGCAGAGGACGTTAGGATGGCTGCTAAACGCTACATGTCCCAGATCCCGGGTGCTTGAGCCGAGCAGATTCAGCAGACGCGTGAATCCGCATAGATGAGGACTCAGTGAGAATCATGTGTTTTCAAGAGGTGGACACAGTACTAGGATAATTGTCTACACACATGATTATCACCGGCTAGAATTGTACCTGGTAAAAAGGGTTCCTGCTATGCTTTAGCGCGTGCTCAAGCTATATGTCTAAAAGAACCTTAATCCTCGCTTTTCCAGGATACTCTTCTATCTCCATGTCGTGGAGGGTTACCGCCTTCACTTGCGTCCCACTGGTGTGCCATCCGGGCTTGAACTTTTCACCCCTCATCACGGCTTTGAGAACATACTTGCAGCTCTCCCCCTCTATCTTCACGTTGAAGACTGAGAAAACCATTTGCTCAGCGTCAAGCCTGACAAGTATTGCTTCCAGCCACTTGTAGAGGAGCATCTGGAGATCCTCGGCTTCAACGGTTTCCTCAACAGTCTGCTCAGGCCTTATTCTGGAAACGTCTGTTACGACTCCCGTTAATCCTAGGGCAGCGTTCTCGAAAGCCTCCTCCAGGCTTCTCCCGTATGCTTGAACATACACGTCGGAAGTGTGCTCAGGATAGTCATACTTCCCGGGGCAGGGCTTCACGCTTAAGAAGCAGGCGGGGGAGGGGATAAATATTTTCCCCTCCGCGTAGCTAGGAGAATGCGCGACAAGCCCTCCTGCTCCATGCTTTCCTCCTACCTTAATCCTGCGAGCATCAGTATTCTCAGGGCGAGCCCGCCTAGGACGAGGGCGAGGAAAACCTCTGAAACAGTTATGACTAGGGCTTTCCTCCAGCCGAACTCCATCACCAGGGTTGCGATCGTCGCCACGCAGGGAATGTAGAACATGCTGACGATCGTGAAAACCGTCATTTGAACCTGTGTCAATGCTTGAGACAGGTCGGCGGTGCCAAGCAGGGTGGTGAGCATTATGAGCGCAAGCTCTTTTCTCAAAACCCCGAACAAGAGTGTTACGCCTGTTTCCACGGGTAGGCCGAGCCAATCCACTGTGACGGGGGCCAGCAGGCTTGTGAAAACGCTCAGCACGCCAAGCACCTCTAGAAGCTTAACTGTGAGTGTTGACGCGATTATCAGCGGGAAGGCTATTTTAAGGAATTCGAGAAGCCTGAACCACGTCTGGCTTAGAACAGTCCTGGGGTGTGGCAGCCTGTAGTCAGGCATCTCCATTATAAGCCCCGTTGGCTCGCCAGGCAGTATTTTGAAGGCGAGCCTCCCGAGGAGGAAGACTACCAGCAGGTTGAGCGCGTAGAGCACCAGGGCCCACTGTATTCCTATGAATCTCCCAACTAGGCCGAGTATTATGACTGTTCTGGCGGCGCAGGGCACCAGGGTTGTGACGAACGCTGCGATAAGCCTCTCCCTCTGGGTCTCCATTATTCTGCACCCTAGGCATGCTGGAACGTTGCAGCCGTATCCCAGTAGCAGGGGTATGAAGGCTTTCCCGTGAAGCCCCATCTTGTGCATTACGCTGTCCATGAGGAATGCTATCCGGCTCAGGTAGCCGGAGTCCTCCAGGAAGTACAGGGCCAGGTAGAACGGGATTACGTAGGGCAGCGCTATCGTTGCCCCAGCTATCAGTCCTTCGACAACGCCTCCCCAGAGGAGCCGCCCGATAAACCCTGTTCCGAAAAACCCTTCGAAAAACGGTTTAAAACCGTAGAGAAGGCTGCTTAAAAGCTCTGAGAAAAAGTTTCCCACGGTGAAGACGAAGAGGAACATTGAGAGCAGTGTCGCAGCCATTACAAGGTATCCGGCGACCCTGTGCGTGGTTACGCTGTGAAGCCTCTCGCCCAGGGTTGGTTTCAACGGTGGGACGAGCCTCTGCACTTCTCTAGCTATGTTGTTAGCAGCCTGGTAGCGTTCAGAAGTTATCAGGGTCGGGCAGGAGTGGCCGTGGAGCCTTTCAAGCTCCTCGCCGAGGCTTCTCGCAAGAGCCGCCGCCTGAGGCTTCGTTTTTTCAACCTCCTCCCGAATCTCCCTGTCGCCCTCAAGGAGTTTTATCGCTACGTATCTCGCCGGGTACGGGAGGCCGCTGTCTCTAACTGCTTCAGCAAGCCTCTCTATTCTCTGCTCAACCTCCTCCCCGTATTTAACCGGCTTCGGCTTTGCTCTAAGCCTTCCCTCGAATATTTCAACAGCCTTCTCCAAGAGTTTGAATATTCCTACTCCCTTAACCGCGATCGTCGGGACAACCGGCACGTCCAGAATCTCCTCAAGCTTCTCAACATCTATCCGGATGCCTTTCCTGCCCGCAACATCCACCTGGTTTAGGGCGATGACCATCGGCGTCTCCAGCTCCATGAGCTGCAGGGTGAAGAACAGGTTTCTTTCAAGAACAGAGGCGTCGACAACGTTCACCACCACGTCAGGCTTATCGACGGCGATGAACCTTCTCGAGATAGACTCCTCTATGGAGTATGTGGAGAGCGAGTATATGCCGGGGAGGTCGACAACGTCAACCGTGTACCCTTTAAAGTGGAGCGTTCCCTCGGCTTTCTCAACAGTCTTCCCCGGCCAGTTGCCGATATGCTGGTGCAGCCTGGTTAAGTGGTTGAATATTACTGATTTGCCGACGTTCGCGTTTCCCGCGAGGGCTATAACCAGCTTCCTCCCGCTCAACCCTGTTTCCCCAGCTAAGTCTCGCTGCAGCCGGCCTGCGTCTCCTCCACTCTCACGAAGACTCTTTCAGCCATCCCCCTGCCTATGGCGAGCCTGTACCCCCTTACGAGGATCTCCATCGGCCCGTGGAACGGGGCTGACTTGACAACCGTGATCCTTGTTCCCGGCGTAATGCCCATGTCCATAAGCCTCTTCTTAAGCCCCCAAGCCCTCCCGTATCCTGACTTCACTGAGACGACAATCCCCGTCTCCCCGTCTCTCAGCGTCGCCAAGGGTACTTCGCGTCCCCCAGTGTCGGCGGCGGTGCTCATTGCCCAACCCCTTTCACGCGTATCAGTGAGGCTAGGCTGAGGCTCAGCACCCTCTTCTCCCCGTCTACCTCAACCCCGACCTGCTTGTCCGACGCCGGCTTCTCAACAATCCTAACCACGGCTCCCGGAACCATTCTAAGCCTCTTCAGGTGGAGAAGGAGCTCAGGCTTCTCCTCAACAACTTTAACGATCACCCCCTGCTCGCCCTCAGTGAGCTCCGACAATGGCTGTGTTTCCTCCTCGGAAAACTTTCCCTGCTCGTTTGGAATAGGGTTTCCATGCGGGCATGTCCTCGGGTAGTTCAGCGCCTTCTCCAAGTGTTTAACCACTTCCTCGGTTAGGCTGTGCTCCAGCCTGCACGCCGTCTCGTGAACAATGTCCCAGTCCATTTTCAGAAGATCCACTAGAAGCCTCTCCGACAGCCTGTGTCTCCTGACCACTTGAAGAGCTATTCTGCGGCCCTTCTCAGTTAGCCTAACGCCCCTGTAGGAGGAGTGTTTCACGAAGCCTTCTTCCTCAAGCCGCTCCACCGTGTTCGTAACCGTGCCGGGGGCTACTCGCAGGGTTTTGACAATGCTGCTGGTTCTGGCTACTCCCTCCTTCTCCTGAAGCCTGTATATGCATTCCAAGTATTCTTCGACGGCCGGGGTTACTTCTTGGCTTACTGTTCTGTCGGGCAACTCTTTTCCGAAAGTACGACTTCTCGTACTTTTTAAACCTTTTTCCCTCCCCGAATACTTCCTCCTTTAAAAATAGTTTTAAACAGGTTTAAAGCCGGGTTGCGCGACGTGGCGCGCGATGCTTAGCCGAATCCTTGCCGGCGATTTTGAGGCCCGTCGGCGTGATGGCTCAACGTTTAACGCGGCTGGTTCTCTCCGCGTCGGGGAGGATGCTGCAGCCTAAGGAGACGCATAACTCCAAATCGGGACCCGGCTAGACTATGCTCCATAAAGCCTGTTGAATTGAAACAAACCATGGTAGCGCGCGCTACAGTATGTTGCACACGGTTGCCGGCGTGACTTCAACTCGCGGCAAAGCTTTATATAGGTATTACTGAAACAGGGAAAAGTAATACCGGGTGATTCGGGATGGCTTACTTCACTGTCCGCGACGTAGCCGCCGTAGCGCTTTTCGCAGCGCTCTGGGGCGTGTTGAACGCCACGGTTTCCCCGATAATATTCACAATGTTCGGCATTCCTGTTTTCTGCGACATGATTGGTTTCGCGTCCCTGATTCTGGCAGTCTGGTGGGTGAGGAAGCCGGGGGCGGCGAGCGCAGTGGGCTTCGTGGCAACGATCTTGAATTTCGTTTTCAGACCAGGTGCGACGCACTTCCTGGGCTTCACAGCGGCCAGCGTGGTTTTCGACTTTTTAACCTGGGTTTTCCGCTACGGGAACTGTTTCGGGAGGAAGCGCGTCGGAGCCGTGCTTCTACTGGCTGCTTCAGCCGCTTCAGCCGCGGTAGCCGGCTTCATAATAGGAGTGTTCTTCATGGCTGCTCCGCAGCTAGTCAGGTGGGGTGGGGTTGTCGGCTGGGTTTTGCTGCACGTGGCTGGCGGCGTAGTCGGCTGGGCAATAGGCGTGGCGCTGGTTTTAAGCCTGGAGGCCAGGGGCATGCTTAAGCAGGGGGGCATGTAGATGCTGACTCGTGTTCCCCGTGATCTTTTAGAGAGGGCTGTTAGCCTGCATGGCCATTTAGGCCCGTTTCTTGTTCTAGGTTTGAAAATGGGTTTGAAGGCTGAGAGCACTATTGGCAAGCCTGTTGCCTGCGAAGTAGCCACCCCGGGGAGGAAGCCCTTCCTGTGCGTCGTCGACGGCTTGAAGACTGTTGTCGGCTGCAGTGTTGCTTTAAGAGAGGGGGAGGGCTTATCCGCCCGGTTCGGCAACACTGAGGAGGATGAGCTTGTCCTAAGGGTTAGGGCGAGCGTTGTGGAGAAGTATGCTGATAAGTACGTGGGGGAGCCGTGGGAGGGCTGTGAGAAGGACGCGTATGAAGTCTTGGAGAGCAGTGACGAGGAGCTTTTCGAACCCTGGGCTTCCCGAGGGCCCGCTGGCTGACGGTTTATTTTTAAATGCTTCTAACTATTAGAACCGCTTCCTCCATGAACGGGGCTTTGAAGACCCTTGTATCCCCGCCTTCAACCTTCTCCTCGCCGACTGTTTCCCCCGTAACCGGGTTGAGCCATTCAGCCCTGAGGCTCCCCCTCGCCCCCGAAAAGTCTACCCATATGGTTGAAGGGTATTCCCTCGGAATGTAAACCACGTATTCTTCTCCCGGGCTCGCTAGGCAATAGCCTGTTTGAGAGAGCCCCGGGCGGGGGGTGAGCCCTGCGAGGTTCAATTTTTCCGCAAGCATGCGGGTGCAGCCCATTGCTCTCCGGACGGGCTCCCATCTTTGGTCAATCCTTCCAGTGTCTTTCAACCCTAGGCCTGTGAGCCCGCCCGCGGTGTAGCCGCTGTCATAAGGATCCATGAATACAGGGTTATAGCCTCTGGTGAAGGCTTTCCAAACCCAGGTTGAGTCGCCGCCTATTCCCCAAAGGTGGTCTGTGTCCAGGAGAACAATCTTCCCGCCGTCAGCCGGAGGCGGGTCATACTTGTAGCTGTAGCCGTTTCGGGCAGCAGGGTTTGGAGAAACCCATTCCGCCGGGCTTCTGAAAAGGTCTTCATTGTCGCCAGGCCTCCCCGGAGCCCAGGGGACAGTCATTCCAACAGGGTGCTGCCTCCCCATGGTTTTCTCAAGCCTGTGGATGAAGCTAATCATATGGTACTGCCACTCGACTGATTCGCTGCCGCTTTCATTCGATACCTCGTAAAGCACGTTATCCAGGTCGTTAACTGTTTCAACAACCCTCGTGACGTAAGCCTCCTGCAGCATGGTGATCTCCGGAAACCTGAGCGTGTGTACTAGGCGTCCATCCCCAAGCCCATAAGGGTCTCCGTCTACACCGTTCACATTATTATTCCTGTTGAACGGGTGCTGGTTAAACGGGTTTATCCTCCTCCCCTTGCTTTCAACATCCCATCCTTGGAAAAGCATTATTGAAACATAGATTCCTTGTCTACCGGCTGCGATAACCCTGTTGCGCAGCCTCTCGAAATACTCCTCGTTAAACTCCGCTAGGTTAAACCTTCCGGAGGATGTACGCCTGTAGGGAAGAGGGTGGACCACCAGCTTGTCCTCGCTCCATCCGCGAAGCCATTCTCCTCCAGTGCCGCATTCCCAGGTCCACATCCGCATGAAGTTATGGTTGTGCTTCCTCATGAAGTCAAGGTAGGCTTCATAGTTGAAAGGCGAGTCGTCTTCAAACTCCTGAAGGTTGCTCCAAGTATGGGATCCGGTTAGATAAACTGCTCTACCCGTTGAGTCGCAGAAATAACGCGGGTTAGCCGGATGGGTCTTTAAAGGGCCAGGCAAGCTGGGTGAAGCCATTCCCTGCAGTAGGAGCCCAGTTAATATTTAAAAATTTAAGACGGCGTCGACTGATAAATGAGGCCGGGTTTGAAGCGCGTGATCAGTATGAAACAGTTATGGCTTTCTGCGGGCAGGCTTTAACGCATTTGCCGCAGCGGGTGCAGAGCGAGAGCCATACTGGCGTTATCTGCCAGTACTGCGGGTCGTAGGGATTATCCTCCTTCACGTTGAAAGCCATGTGTCGCACGAAGACCGCTGGGTCACAGACCAGCAGGCACTTGCTGCACTGCCTAGGGTCTATTCCCCCCGTCGCGTTCCCGCATTTAGAGTAGTCGATTACTATCTTCGTCTTCCCCACCCGTGTTCACCCCGGGGGCTAATACTTTCCGCGTAGGAGAGGGTTCTCATCCCTTGGCACCAGCCTTATCGCGTCGTGTGGACACCTGTCCCTGCAGAGCCCGCATCCGAAGCACTTAGTCGGGTCTATCAGTACTCTTTTAAGAGTTGGGCTGAACCTTATTGCGCCGAACTGGCAGCTTGCAACACACGTCTTGCAGCCCTGGCAAAGATCCGGGTTTACTTCCGCGTAGTACTCCGCCTTGTAAACAGTATGGAGGCCGAAGTCCATTCTTAAACGCAGGCCGCCGCACTGCGGTGTTTCGCACGAGCATATTGCGCATATGTAGGGCACTGGCTGGAACCAGACTGTGGCCACCCGCCCCTTCCTGTTCTGCTCCTCCAGAGCCGCTGCCGCTTCATCCCGGCCTAAACGCACCTTAGTGTTCTCAGGGATGAACCTGGGTAGTTTCTCTATCACTGTCGAGAGGACTCCGAAGTTGATGCAGCACACGTCTTTAATGCCTTTCTGCATCATGCGGCACATGCAGTAGTTCTGAATAATGGGTTCAGCGGCGAGGTTGAGCATTATCAGCTTCGCCTCCTCTATGGGTATTACTTGGCCGAAGTGCCCATCTGCCCTAACAGGGTTCCTGTTCCTGCTTTCAGAGTGAATCATCCCCTCGACTGTCCGCCGGATCACCCGGCCTATGATGGGCATTCTAAGCTTGTAGCCCAGTCCTATTGACGACATACCCATTATCTTCCTTATGTAGACCTGCTCGAAGTTTCTCCACTGCTCCTCCAAGTATGCTTGAAGATTCATGGCTTCAGCCAGCTCGTAAGAATAGTTCCTGGCGTTCAAATACCATTTTCCACCGGCGCCATGCTTCATGCACCAGTCGCACATGGTTAAACCATTTTAAAAAACCATGCTTGTTAATATTTAAGTCTTCTCAGCCCACGCTGTTAATATTTAAATCGTTTGAGTCGTGTTGAAAACAGGCCCGCATTGTCTTCGAAGAGCTACATTCTGGATTTGAGGAGCGTCAGCAGGAGAGACTGGGAGAAGGCAGGCGGCAAGGCTGCTAACCTCGGCGAGCTTAAGCGCCTCGGCTTCCCTGTTCCCGACGGCTTCGTAGTGACCACTGACGCCTATGATGATTTTATATTGTTCAACGGTCTTGAGGAGATAATCGAGTCTTCACTCGCCGGGGCTGACCCTTCCGACCCTGCTTCGATGGAGGAGTGCTCGAGGAGAATAAGAGAGGCGTTTGAGCTTTCCAGCCTGCCTCCGGGGCTGGCTGAGGATTTGAGAAGAGCCTATGGGGAACTGTCTGCTAAGAGTGTTGCAGTACGCTCGTCAGCCACCGTGGAGGATTTGCCCCAGGAGTCTTTCGCAGGCCAGTTGGAAACCTTTCTCAACGTTAAGGGTTTCGAGAATGTTGCGAAGAGCATTGTCCAATGCTACGCCTCCCTCTGGGGGAGAAGGGCCGTCGCGTACAGGGAGAGAAACAGGGTCCCGCACCGCGGGCTCAAGATGGCTGTGATTGTTCAGACAATGGTTCCGGCTAAGAGCGCCGGTGTGCTTTTCACGGTTGACCCTGTCTCCCCAGAGGGCTCGCACATGGTGGTTGAGTCCAACTTCGGCCTCGGGGAGTCGGTTGTTTCAGGCCGGGCTATGCCCGACAGGTTCGTCATCCTCAGGCCCCCGGGGGAAGGAGGGGGATCGTTGAAAATAGTGAGCAGGGAGATCGGGACTAAAAACTATGTTTCCAAGCCTGTCTCCGGGGAGACGGGTGTTGAGCACGTTGAGGTCCCCCCGGAGGAGTGTCTCCAGCCCTCGCTCAGCGAGGAGCATGTTCTCAGGCTTGCTGAAATCGGCCTCGCCGTCGAGAAGGTTTTCGAGCGCCCGCAGGACGTGGAGTGGGCTGTCGACGCGGATAACAGTGTTCTGATACTCCAGTCTAGGCCGGTGACCTCGCTCCCCAGGCAGGCTCCTGAGGACGAGGTTGTCTGGAGCAGGGGGTACTCAGACGACTACTGGAACGACCCGGTTACACCCTTGTTCTTCGAGCTCCTGGGCGACCAGCTTACGAACATTGTGAACATCGAGCTTAACAAGATAATGGGCTACTCTCAACCCGGCTCCAGCAAGACTGACCAGCTGCTGAAGCTTCATCACGCGCACGCCTATTTCAACCTTGAGGTTTTGAAGCGGAAGGTTGAGTACGAGATTCCCCAGTTTCTACGGAACGAGGATATTTTGAACTATTTCCCTGATGGAAGCGGGCCTTACGGTAAGGAGACGATTAGGAGGCTGCCTTTCAGGCTTAGGAAGCGAGTAATGGCTGAGCTCCGCGTAATGCTTCACGACCCCAACGGCTCCGTGACTAAGACAGCATCAGCCTACGAGGAGTGGACCCGGAGGTTTTTCAACCCTTTCTGGGAGCAGTTTGAGCAGAGGATGAGCAGCGTGGTGGGGGTCGGCGACTACGTTAAGCTGGCGGAGGAGCTTGACGAGCTGATGACCAGCCACTTCCGCCTGGTTAGGTACGGTATTCCGGTTCACAACATCGGCATGAATCTTCTCGCCCAATACTTGCTGAAGCGCTTCATAGGCGAGGAGGAGGCTTTGAAAACCTATCCTGTTCTAATATCCGGCTTGAAGCATAAGACGAGTGAGATGAACGAGAGGATAAGCCTCCTCGCCTCCCTCGCGTGCTCCGCGCCCGATCTTAGGAAGACGATTCTGGAAACTCCTTCAGACAGGATCCTGGGGAAAATAGGCTTGCTTAACACTCCTGAAGCCCAAGGGTTTCTCAGGGAGTTCAACAGTTTCCTAAGGGATTTCGGATCCCGGGGCTTCACCAGGGAGCCGTACTACCCTAGATGGGGCGAGGCTCCCCAGTATGTTTTCGACATTCTCAAGCCGCTTGTAGAGCAGGGTGTGAGCGCGACATTGGAGCCTGAAGGCTTGAAGCAGGAGGAGGCTATTAGGATGGTTGAGCACAGGATCAGGCGTCTCCGGTTCGGCTGGTTTAAATGGAAGCTTTTCTCAACGATCCTGGGTTTCGCCCGCAGATACATTGTTTTCCGGGAGAACCAGCGTTTCAACCTTGACCGCTGGATCACGATGAACCGGAGGATCTTCCTGGAGATCGGGAGGATTCTTCAGCACCAGGGGGTTCTGAACGACCCGCAGGAAGTATTCTTCCTCACCAAGAGCAAGGTTAAGAGGCTTGCCTCAGAGCAGGCGTCTCCGGGCGAGATTGAGGAAATACGCTTGCTCGTTAAAAACCGTAGGCAGGACTTCCTGAAGTATGAGAACACTACTCCAGCTAAGTTCCTACAGGGCTCCAGGGAGTTCAACGATCCTCCGCCTGAGCCCGGGCTGGTTTTCAAAGGGATCCCCGCGAGCCAGGGTGTTCTCACAGCCCCGGTGAGGGTTTTGAAGAGCGTTGAGGATGTTTGGCAGGTGCGCGCGGGAGAAATCCTGGTCGTGCCTCGCACAGACCCAGGCTGGACTCCGGTTTTCTGCAGGATCGGCGGCCTTATCACGGAGACAGGCGGGATGCTTTCCCACGGCGCCGTAGTATCCAGGGAGTACGGGATTCCGGCTGTCACGAACATTCCGAACGCCTGCATGGTTTTTAAGACGGGTCAGACGGTGACCATAGACGGGAACAGTGGCGTGGTCAGGATCGAGGGGGTGGCGTGAATGGAGCCGTTGAAGCATAGGCCGAAGAACCATGTTGAGTGGAACGAGTCATACTATTTTGTCTTCTACGATTTGAAGCATAGGCTCGGCGGAATGACTAGGCTGGGTTTCAAACCGAACAAGAGGGAGGCCATGACTTTCCTATTCCTCTTTCTGCCGGACGGCTCCGCAGCGGGCTACCAGGCTGTGGAGGAGACTGTTGACTACGGACTTCAGGATCTGCGCGTCGGCAGGGTTGTTCACAAGCCTCTCCCCGGGGGTGTTTGGAAATACTGTTTCGAGGGGAGCATGGTTGCGGCGAGGAACCCTGCGGACCTGCCTAGGGTAAGGGGAAACCCTTCTCTGGCTTCAGGCGTTTTACCCGTCAGGGTTGAGCTTTCCTTCACGCCGATTAGCGAGGTCTACGAGTATAGTGCGCACATGACTCCCGAGTCCCGGATGCTTGGGGAAAAGTCTGGGGACGAGCACTGGGAGCAGGTTGGCGTTGTAAACGGGGAGGTTCGCGTAGGCGAGGAGACTTACATTGTTGAGCAGTCGATGAGCCAGCGTGACCATACTCACGGGGTGCGTGAGTGGACCAGCATAGACTACTGGCTCTACTATGTCGTCTGGTTTTCGAGAGAGCTTGCAGTCAACCCTGCTGCAATAATAATGGATGACGGCAGGGTTTCCACAGGAGGCTTCCTTTTCGAGAAAGGAAGGAATATTCCGGTTGAGAGAATCCGTGTTCTCGAGCAGGAGTTTCGCGACGGGGTTCTGCCCGTGTACTCCAGGCTTGAACTGGTCGACGGCCTCGGCAGGAGGCACGTGCTGGAGGCTAGAGCAGGCCCAGTGATCCCGGTGCCCTTCACTGACAGCGAGGGTAATGTTTCAATACTTGCACAGTCTTTCGGCAGCTTTAAGCTGGACGGTGTCGAGGGCGGCTACGGTAGTTTCGAAACACTTAGGAGGAAGCCGAGGAAATAAGGAAAGCAGGCTGTTTTCACGAGAATCTTGTGAACAGCCATTCCAGGAGCCCGGTTCCTGTTTCCCCGTTCTCCTCAAGACGGTGGAGAGCCATGGCTTCAACAAGCTCTGTCACGCCCCCTTGGAACCGGCGGGTGAACTTGACGAAGCTCGACGGGGATAATGGTTTCGAGCGGACAACGTACTCTTTTCCGTCTAGGCAGGTTATTCTGGTTGCTGCCCCGCTGGGCGTACCCTGGTCTCCGCTGTACTCGGTTTCAACCTCCACGTTTGAAACAGGGATGCTTCCCCCGGCTGTTGAAACTCCTCCTGAGACTGTTTTAACACCCTTGACACTGTCCATTCTAAGCCCTATTGAGAAGCCTCTGAACTGGGCGTGGAAAGCATACCAGTGATCTATGTGCCAGTGCCTCGGGCCCCAGCTCTTATCCCTCTGCCCGTAGCCCTGAATATTCTTCTCAACCCCTCTGATTCTTATTACCCCTGACACTCTGCCGGATTGTTCGAAGTGCCCCTCCCAAGATGTTCCGCTCCCCCGGCCGAAGCTGAACGCGGGGAACCTTCCCGCCCAGAGGATCTCCGCCTCAAGCCCGGGGCCTGAGAAAACTATGCGCCAGCTTTTCAAGGCTTCAACCAGCTGGAAGCGTAGACGCCCGTCGTCTAGACACTCGAGGGTTTCAAGGCTGAAAGGCGAGTCATGCTCCTGGTGGTAGAGATGCCTCTCACCATCGTGGAAGACGGCGAAGACAAACTCCCTCCTGGATAAATTTGGGTAGAGGCCTATTGTTGTGAAGCCTGAAACCATGTTTTCCAGGTCGACGAAGTTGAAATAGTAGCTTTCCCTCCAGTCTTTTCTCTCGGAAGGCTTATGGTTCTCCTCGTCACTCGGGGAAGGAGTGCTCATCATTTCAGCCATCTACTCCGGGAGATAGTAGAGAACCGGGTCCCTCTCCTTAAGGAAGGGGAGAACCTTCATCTTCACCGCCTTCATCTTTATGCGGGCGAACGCCGGGTCCTCGTCATGAGTCATGAAGTAGGGCAGGTACTCCTCCTGCACCTCCTGGGATATTTTCCAGTCTATCTCGCCCGTAACCCCAACTAGGTCCGTGTATCTTGCGAAGCACCTCCAGTATGCTTCAGCCCCGGCTAGGAGCAGCTGCCTTCTATCCATTTCCGCGAACCTCATGTAGAGCTCCATCTGAGCAGCGTCAGCAGCCTCAGCGTAGGCGGAGAGCTCGTCGAGTTGCAGCGGCACGACTGCATCGTTCCTCCTAGTGTATGCCGCTATCCTCGTGACAAGCCTGCTGTAGTCCCCTGGCTCAACGATCATCGTGCCAATATCGTTGAAGGTTGCCCTAGCCCCGCGGATGGTCATAGCAACCCCGAGGGTTGAGCTTGGCAACTTAGCCTCCGTCGCAGACCAGGGGAGCCAGGGCCGCCTGCCGTCGTAGAGATTCGTATACTCTGAGATGACGAGTATCTCGTTCTCCCCGAATTGATATGGCCCGTGGTTAACTATTTTCGCGCGGGCCTCACACTCGTCTATGAAAGCGTAAAGGTCTACGGAGCCTATTGCCCGCCGCGCCTTGACGACCTGGTTCTCGCTAACTGGCTGAAGGTTCTCCTTAACCCAGTTTAAAGCATCCTGGTTAAGCGCAAGGTTCACTCCGCCTGAGGCGGCGACAGTAGGCTTCCCAGTGTTGAAGTAGCTCGTCGCCAGACGGTACCATTGTTCAAGCATCCATCTCCACTGCTCTCTTTTCTCAGCAGGCTCCCTGGAAGGGTCTCCCTCATGCTTATTATATATTGTTCCCATTCTTGCAAGAGAATAGTAGAGCCAGAGGTAGGATATTGAAAGAGCCTGTATGGGGGAGAGCAGGGTCTTGCTTCTAGCAGCCAGCTCCTCCGGGGTTATTCTGCTCCAAACCCTCTTCATAACGTCGTAGAGATAGTGGTAAGTCTGGTAGAAGCCGACGCAGATATACGCGTTAACCGGGAAAAGCTTTGACTCCAGAAGGGTCCTCTGGGTCACGATGTTCAGGAAAACATTGCTGAGATGGGCTATCTGCCCATTTATCTCAGACACCCGCATAGGCATGAGGGGGATGGTCGCAACTAGGCTAATAAGTTTTTAACGCAAGACATATAGAACCGTCTTGCTTTCCAAACCCAGCTGCCTGAGGGAGGGGGACGGGGCTTGAAAATAGTGGGGCGCGGCCTGATCACGATAAAGACGAGGGCGGAGGGGGAGCTGCGCTACGTTAAAAACGTGAGGGACGTGCTGGCACTCTTAAAGGAAGGGGCTTCGGGTAAGATAGTTATGGTTGACGACGCCGGGGTGACTTTGCTCGGGCCAGTGCTTTCAAAGCTTGCCGGAGTAGTATGCCTGTCCGGAAGCCTTGGTTCTCACCTCGCTATTGTTAGCCGCGAATTCTCCATCCCGGCGCTGATGGGTACAAGACTGGAGACAGCCGAGCCGATCCACGGGCGGAGAGTGATAATCCAGCCGCAGGGAGGGAGCAATGGGCTCCTACTGCTTGAAGAGTAGCCGGAACAGGCCCAAGGTTTAAATATCTTGTAACAGGGTATGGAAAACTAGTTTATGATAAGCAGGGTCCTCTGGCATTGCTATGAGCTTTATAGGAATCAGTGGCTCAAGCCTGATGAATTAAGAAAGCTCCAGGAGAAGAGGCTGAGGGCCATCATCAGGCATGCTTATGAGAAAGTCCAGCTTTATCACGGTAAGCTCAACTCCGCCGGCCTTAAACCAGGCGACATCAAGACGATAGGGGACTTAAAGAAAATACCGTTCGTAACTAAGCAGGAGGTCAGAGACGGCATACCTAGCAAGAGCATTGCAAAGGGGCATGGTCTTGAAGACTGCGTGCAGGCATCCACCTCAGGAACAAGCGGTGGCCCCATGCCTGTTTTCTACGACAAGAGGTTCCTAGACTACTCTGTGGCAAACTGGTATTTCAGAAAAATAATGGCTATTGGCCTCAGCCCTTTGGATAAGATGGTTTCAATAGAATACGGCTCGCCGGAACTCAAAACTGTTAACGGAGAGAAGACCACGGTGAACCGGGGCTCGAAGCCGAAATCAATGGGGAGAATTGCACTCGGACCAGTTGCGTCTCTGCTGAGGCGTCTTAGAAAGAGAATCTACATCGCGGATAATGCTGAAGAAGTGCTGGAGGAAATCGTCAAGTTCCAGCCGAGACTAATCGACGGCAACACGTCGTATCTCAGGGTTATCGCGGAGACGGTTCTTGATAAAGGGGTAAGGCAGGTGCATCCGAAAGCCATTAGGGGTGACGGAGAGGTTCTGGACGAGCCGACGAGGAAATTCTTGGAAACCGTTTTTGAATGCGCCGTTTTCGACGAATACTCAACCTGGGATTTTGGACACGGTGCTTGGGAGTGTGTTAAAAGAGAAGGGTATCACATAGATGCCGACCTTCTCATCATGGAGATCATTCGGGACGGTGAACCGGCTGCACCTGGTGAACCAGGAGAAATCGTCGTAACCGGATTGCTAAACTATGCGATGCCCCTGATACGCTACAGAGTAGGCGACGTTGGAATACTCGGCGAGGACATGTGTTCATGCGGAAGAGGTCTTCCTCTTTTAAAGTCGGTTGAAGGAAGGATGATTGACTGCTTCAGACTGCCCAACGGTAGAATCGTCACCCCGAAGGTCATAATGGCTGCAATCCAGGGCTGTCCAGGTGTATCGAGGTATCAGGCTGTACAGGAGAGTATGAGCAAGGTTACAATAGAGCTTATGAGAAGGAAGAACGACCCGCAGGTTTCTATTGAAGAACTCGTAGCAAGGTGCCGTGAAATCCTGGGGGATGATGTTGAAATCGAGGTGTTTATGGGGGATAGGAAGAACCTGAAGGCCAAATTCCGACCGGTCGTCTCGAGGTTAACGGTCAGCGGTGAATCACGATGGACAAAACCACGCTTCGAAGCATGACTCTGACTGCGTGGATCTGCTCGTGCTAGCGATAGTTGCATAGCGCGCTATGCGCTAGCGGACAGTAACGTTGAAGCCAACCGCCAACCCGTCTTTCGCCAAGCGTACTATCGCGAGAAAATCTCCTGTTCTCCCCAGCTCGGTCCATATGTGAACCGCGTCAACCGCAACATGTGCCTTCTTCACGTATGCCTAGAGTGCTTTGTCGAAGAAGAACAATTGGGCTGAGACCCCGTCTCCCTTCACAGATATTGAGCCGGCCAACGGGTCTATGATTATCGTGATGTAACCCACCTCCATGATACCGGAGTAAGGTTGAACAAGCCCCATCCCGTCACCACTACTGCCGCGGCGGGGGAAAAATGTTTAAAAAACTCTTGACTCAGGGTAGGCCATGAGCGTTAGGAAGGCGCGAATAGGTTTCATAGGCTGCGGCAGCCACGCCTCATCCTCTCTCTATCCTGCTATTCACACTATTCCGCAGATTGAGCTTGCCGCTGTTTGCGACCTGAAGGAGGAGCTTGCGAGGAGGAATGCTAGAAGCTTCGGAGCCCTGCGCTGGTATACTGATGTCAGGGAGATGCTTAGGAGGGAGGAGCTGGACGGCGCCATAATCGTCGGCCCTCCACAGATGCACTGCGAGCTTGGGAAGCTCTGCCTCGACGCCGGCCTACCAATCCTCGTTGAGAAGCCTTCAGCTGTTTCCCATAAGGAGGCTGTTGAGCTCGCGCAGCATGCTGAGGACGCTGGACTATGGGGTGCCGTCGCATACATGAAGCGTTACGCAGTGTGCTACCGGATGGCGAGGAAAATAGCCTTCAGCCCGGAGTTCGGGGGTATTCACTGTCTCGAGGCAAGGTTTTCAAACGGTCCTTACCCGGCGATCTGGGGCATAGAGGAACCGGCTAAAGCATTCCTAATAGGGCAGGTTGTCCATATCTTCAACCTGGCCAGGTTCTTCTGCGGGGAGATTGGGGAGGTCTACGCTAAGCTCCACCGTCTTAACCCGAGCATGTTCGCCTACGCTATCACCGGCGAGTTTGAGAGCAGCATCCCGTTCGTAATGAACCTGAACTCCTTGGAAGCTGGAGACTGGAAGATAAGCGAGAGGCTCGCCCTCTCTGGAGACGGCTGCTGGCTTGAGGTTGAGGACATGCTTCGCCTCCACTATCATCCTAGGAGCCTGCCTCTGCAGGAGTTTAAAGTAGGCGGTAGGACGCAGACAGTGAGCTGGAGCCCAGAGTGGACTGAGCTAATGGCGGCTAAGGCTGAAGGCGCCTTCGGCTACAGGGGTGAGATCGAAGCCTTCGCGCGAGCCTGCCTAGGTGAGGAGAAGCCTGAGAGCACGCTCTGGGACGGTGCTAGGGATCTTCAAGTATCCGAAGCAGTATGGGAAAGCGCAACCCATTGTAGGCCTGTGCTTATACAGTAAGGAGGCTGACGGGGATGCTTAAAATAGGCATAGTCGGCGGCGCCAAGCATTGGCACACTAGGAGCTTCTCCGAGATATTGAACGGTTATGACGAGGACTTGGCGAGGAGCAATCGTTTCCCGCTTTACAGGACTAGGCTTGACGGAGCAAGGGTGACGCACATCTGGGATCCTGAGAGAGAGCAGGCGGAGCTGGTTGCGAAAACATGCCGCATAGAAAATGTTCTTAAAAGCATGGAGGAAATGATCGGCAGAGTGGACGGGGTTATAGTTGCGGATGACACTACGATGCAGCATCAGAAAAGAGCCTTCCCCTTTCTTAAAGCAGGCCTGCCGACCTTCGTCGACAAGCCTCTCTCACCCTCAATCGAGGAGGCTCAGCTGATTGTGGAGACTGCGAGGAAGCATAATGCTCCCTTCATGTCTTGCTCCGCTCTCCGCTACGCAAGGGAGGTTGAGGAATTTCTCGCTGAAAAAGAGAGCCTTGGAGAAATACTCACTGGCAGCAGCGTCTGCAGCGGGGACCTTGTTTTCTACGGTGTCCACGCCTTGGAGCAGCTTTACGTCTGCGCGGGAGGAGGCGTGGAAAGCGTGCGTAACGTTGGCGAAGAAGGGAGGGACATCGTGGTCGTAACGATGAGAGACGGGAGGAGATTCGTGCTGACAGTCTACAGGGATATCCACTACCTCTTCCATATGAGCCTCTACGGGACAAGGGGGTGGAGGGAGGTTAGGGTTGAGGACAGCGACTACTTCTACTCTAACATGCTCCGCGCATTCCTGAGAATGGTTGAAACCAAGCAGCCCCCGTTCCCGCCTGAGGAGACGCTGGAGATAATCAAGACGCTAATCCTTGCTAGGCGCTCCGCTGAAAACGGAGGGGTAGTCTTCCACCTTTAAACGGATCCGTTAAAGCCCTGCTCTGATGCTTCGACGACAGGTGCTTGAGCGCTCATAATGAGTTTAACGATTTTCACGAAAATGCCGTGAAAATACGCGTTTTAAGCGTTTACTCGCATGCTGCGTCACGCATACTGGAGATGATGTTTCGGCTGGAAAGCGCCGGGGAAGGGATTTGAACCCCTGCGGCCCGCATGGGCCACTGGCTCTCAAGGCCAGCGCATTACCGCTCTGCCACCCCGGCAACCAGCTTTTCTCTCCCGTTTAAATTAAATAAGCTTTTTCACCGGGTAACGTTTAAAAGCTGTTTAAAACCGTTTCTTCAACGTGGTAATTATTGCCTGAAGACAAGGAGCTGGAGCGCATCCTGGAGGAGAAGAGGAAACGCCTGATGAACAGGCTTGCCAAGAGCAGTGAGAAGACCACTCCTCAGAGAACGGTTGACGACGTGGATAAAACGGTTTTAAGCCTCCTGGATGAGA
>CAZWPT010000044.1:0-56613 GCA_964635675.1 uncultured Nitrososphaerota archaeon
ATATTCTTTCAGGCTTAGGCATGCTTCTAGGCAATTATTTATACGTGAGTTTTCCTCCGCAACTCCCCTTCTACACTGCCCTCTTCCTAATCGCTCCAGCACTATTGATAGCAATGTTTTTGGTTCAAGAATCTGGAAAAACGGGGAGATAGTGGCTAGGATAGGCGTTGAAGCTCCCGTATCTTCATGTCGAAGACTTTTCGGAGCATGGATATGGGCAAGTAGCCGTTCGATGTTATCGTGTCGTGGAAAAATTTCTCGTCGAATTCTTCTCCCATTTTCTGTTTGACCTCTTCCTTAAGTTTTAAGATTAAATGTTTCCCCAGCAAATAAGACAGCGGGTATCCTGGCGTTTGGGTGTAGCGATTAACCTCTGCTACAGCAGCTTCTCTAGACATGCCAGCCTCCCTAGCAAGCATATCCACGGCTTCTTCAAAAGTCGTTTCACCCCTTGAAAGTTTGACGTCTACGATTATGCGTACAGCCCGCCATATCATGTCGTTAATTTGTGTAAAGCGCATCTCCAAATCGTTTATGAAACCCTTTTCCCACATGAGCTCCTCGCAATAATGTGCCCAGCCTTCAACGGTTTCGGACCCCTCAGCTAGAAGCCGAATAATACTTCCACGATTTGAAACCGCCCCCTGCAGAAAATGCCCAGGGAAAGCTTCGTGAACAGCCGTGTTTTTTATCGAAGGATAGTTCAAATGTTTTCCAAGGTTAGCGGGGTCTTTAGGCCTTGTCACCACGTATATCCCGATCTGAGGCTTGTCAAATTTCGCAGGCATCATTAAGGCTGCAAAGGGGATAACGGGCGCCATAAAGGCCGGTGTCTCCTCGACAAGCAGAACATCTTCCGAGTAGACTGTCGCGATGCCCTTTTCCTGGACGAAACGCCTAGCCTCCTCCATCGTCCTTCTAGTATATTCCAAAGCCTCTTCGAAGGTTTTTGGAGCCTTACTTTCAATCATCGCAAGAACTTCCTCTACAGATTTTCCAGGGGCTATTTGCCTGGCAATACGCTCTCTTTCGGCTTTCAGCTCAGCAAGGTATTTTATGCCAAGCTGAAGAATTTCCTCGGAAGTCATTCCAATTTCGCGGAGCTGGAGAAGCCTCTCAAACTTTTCCCTGCCAATAGCCCATTCTCCGCGCGTCTTGTTTAAGAGGCTGTAAAGCCACTCCATATGCGCCTTGAATGCTGGGTAAAAGTTTTCCACAGCTTTTTGAAGCCTTTCACAGGTTTTATCTGAAACCTTCCCTTTCACCATTTGGAGTATGAACGTGAATAATCCCATCAGGTTTTGGGTTTTCTCTATGGCTAGCTGCGTCCACAACCGCACTGGCTGTGATCTCTCGAATCTTGAGCGGAACTCTTCAAGGTATCTGGGCATCTGCTCTATTCTCGCGGCTATTGCATCAACCCTCTTTTCCAAGGGAGCATAATTCCTTGTAAACATTATGAAAATTAGTCCGCCCAAATCCTCTGAAACGTCAGGGTTCAACTCGTGCATACGTCTCTCATAAAAGTCGAACTTCCAGCGTTCATACGCCTTCTCCAAAACCTCCCAATCTATTTTATGGTCGTCGCTTAGCTCCGCTGGGTTCACAGTTTCCCTTAAACGAGTAAGCCCCTCCTCCATCAGTTTGAGGTTTCCCAGAAGCCTTTCTGTGGAGCCCTTTGGCAGCATGTAATCGTAGGGTTCATGAAGCCCCAAATAGGTGGCAAAGTCAGGGTTCTCTTCCAGAAACTTTTCCAGGAAATCTCTTGTAAAATTTTCAAACATTTCATCCGCACTCATTTTCCACCACTTCTCCGAAATGTTTGCTTGGCAAAAGTTTTAAGCTTTTAGAATGCGGTAGTCTTTAAACACTTGAAAGTGACGTAAGTTCCCTAAGACGTGAATGTAATAGCGCGCGCTATGAAGGACCTGAGAGTTTTCCTGCAAGCCCTTTATGAAACAGTATTATTCGTGAAAATAAGTCAAGGTTCAAAAATCTTAAAGGAAGATTCGACGATGACATAGTATTGAGAACAGCATACGACTAGCGCGCGCTGCTCGTCGCATGCGCAAGCTTTTCCACTGGCTCTAGCTACGTTACCAGGCCTGCTTCCCTCAGCTTAGCCTCAACGCCCGTCAGTCCGAGTCTTCTCAGTGTTCTCGACGTCGGCACCCCATTCTCATCCCAGCCTACAGCCTTAAAGTATTCAAGCCTCTCCTTCTCAAACCTTCTCCTGCTGAGCCTCCTGCCTTTGAACGGCCCTGAGGGCAAAGGCTCCCAGAACCTCGGCGGATTATCATCGTCTAAAAGAGGCCTCCACTTGGCGTCTGGTCCACCTAGGAGCAGCATCGCTCTTTGAAGCTGAAGTATCCGTAGTGCTTTCTCCCCGTACCATTCTCTAAGCGTCATCCTCCAGCCTGTTACCGCCTGGTATAAGTCAAGGATCTCCCTGTCCGTTGGGCCCCATGCTGCGAAAGTGCAGTAGACCCCGCTGTCAGGCAGTATGGAGGAGAGCTCACCCCTGTCTCCCTTGCGCATTGGTGATGCTGGCGAAGTATGGTCTCCCGCCTGAACTGAACAAGCGTAGGCTATGCTGCTCGAAATAAAGTCCTTCCCGCTTCTAACGCCGTGCGCCCCTATTGCCATGCCCTTCTCCTGGACAGCGTATTTAAGCAGGTTCCTCCCCTTCTCCTCCCCAAGCCTAACGGCTGCACGGTAAACGCCTTCAGCAAGAATATCGCCGATTCCTTGGCGGAACCCCGTTTTCTCAGCCAGGGCTGCGAAGCCCTTTGGATCGCCCCATTTAAGCTCAACCCCGTCCAGGTCCTTCTTCGAAAGTATTTTCCTCCGGTAGAGCTCGGCTGCGAAGCCTAGGACCGCGCCCCCCTGGATTCCGCAGAGGCCCAGCTCGTTGACGACGTATGAAACATAGATGTTATGCTCAGGATTGAATATTCCAAGGTTTGTCCCCAAGTATGCTTCAAGCTCGTAATCCGGGTTGTCGCACACAGCTCCCCTGAACCTTCCTTTCCTAAGCACCGCGAGCTTGAGGCAGGTCATTACGCAGCCGAAGTCGCCCCAGTTCTTCTTAACCCAGTGCTTGTCAAACTCCTCCCGCCTATAGCTCCTCCTGTTGTGCCACTCTGTCTGCCAGTTTCTAACAGGCTCAGAGCTTGTTTCAGCTCCGAACGAGTATCCCCCGCCCCCGGTTCCCCAGCGTCTGAACCAAGTGTTCTCCAGACAGTCGTCCGCGAACCTGCGTGCCAGGCGGAGCACCCTCTCACCGTCGTGGACATCCGGCAGGGGTCCGAAGCCTTTTGCAACGATCGCCTTAAGGTTCTTCGAGCCCATTACGCCGCCGTACCCGCCGTATCCTGCTGCGTGCGAATACTTCGACATGACCGCCGCGATCCTGCTCCTGTTCTCCCCAGCCGGCCCAATGTAGAGGACGGAGGGCTCCTTCGCCTCCCCGTAGCGCGGCCTGATTCGGGCAACCTCCTCCCTGGTTTTCCCCACTAGGAAGCGCAGGGTCTCCCTTGCGGCAGCACCCCAGACTGGTGAAGCATCCTTTATCTCAACATGGTTGTTGCATACGAATAGGTAGCAGGGCTTCTCCGCCCTCCCGGTCACCATGATGCCGTCGTAGCCGGCGCACTTCAAGTCGACTCCGAACTCGCCCGCGACCGTTGAGCCGACTAGACCGTTGCTCTGCGGAGACTTGCCGGAGACGCAGACCTTCGTCCCCGGATAGTAGCCTGTCAACGGGCCTGTTAAAACGAGCAGAATGTTCTCCGGGCCGAGTGGGTCAACCGTCTCCCATTTAGCGCCAAGCCTGTCCCAAGCTATTTTCGCCGATAAGCCTCTTCCGCCAACATAGTTCTTCAAATCCTCCTCCGGGACCCTGGTCTCCCTTATGCTCCCGCTGGAAAGGTCGACGTCTAGCAGCCTGCCAGCGTAGCCCCTCATCATCCCAGAGCCTCCTTCAAAACCTCCTCCCCAAGGATTTTCAAAGCCGTGTCGCGAGTAAGCTCCTCAGGAGCCTTCGCCAGAGACCTGCGCGAAGCCACGCTGCCCGCGGTAACCAGCTCGAGAGCACCCCACTTGCCTTTTACGCATTCCTTGACGCAAGCCGGGTCGCCGCCGCAAAGATTGCAGATCACGATAGTGTTCCTCCCGGGATGCAGGTGGGGAACCCTCCCGGGGCAGGCTTCCACGCATAGGCCGCACCCGGTGCATTTAGAGGAGTCGGCTTCAACAGCGCCGGTTCGACTGTTAACCGAGAGCGCCCCGGCTGGACAGGCTTCGACGCAGGGATAGTCTTCGCACTGGAAGCAGAGATGCGGTATCTCAACCCCTGGGATAAGCATGAAAACCCTTATCCTAGAGGCCTCCGGCCAGATCCTTCCCTCATGGTGGAGCGAGCAGGCGATTTCACACCTTCTGCAGCCGCTGCAGTCCTCATAGTTCCGCCTGATCCAAACCCTGTCTTCCCCAGCCAACTGTTTTAAAAGTGTTTCCGTGGAGAAAAAATTTTCGGCTTGGAAAACCGTTCCTCCTAAAGACCACCGGGGTTTAAAAGCTCAGGATCGTCTCCCAGTCAACGTTCTCCTGAACCAGCTTCCGAGCCGCGGCGATACGCGTCTTGTCCCCCGGCCTTATTTTACCAACTATCTTCTGAATCATCTGCAGGGTTGTATACGTGTCTTGGGGCACTATGATCATGGGGATCTTAAGCTCATCCGCCCTAGGCAGTACTTTAACGCTTGGACGCAGGTTTCCAGTCAGGATTATGCCGGAGGCTCCTGCTTCAAGCGCCGCCAGCACTATGTCTGTCCTATCGCCCCCGGTTATTATAAGCTCGTTCCTAACTCTTCTGAAATACTGTATGGCGCTTTCAGGAGTCATAGCGCCTATTAAAACGGTTTCAACAGGGTTCTCAAGCCCTCTCTTCCCGGCGATAAGCTCGCCGCCTATGGACTCGTAAACCTCTCTCACGGAGAGGGAGCTGAGCACCCTGTCCTCAGGCATGATTCCAAGGGTTTTCAAGCCTTCTTTCTCAAGCATTGGTTTCACGATCCCTCTCGCAAGCTTGAGCCTGTTTTCCTCAACACGGTTTAGAACGACGCCTGACACCTTGACCCCCCAGTGTTCACAATAGTCCCTCGCGTGAAGCGCCTCGTCGACGACGAAGTCGCCCTCGTATCTTAACACTAGGATGAACTCCGCGTTAAAAAGCTTGGCAAGCCGCGGAGCCTGGCAGCCTAGGAAGGAGCCTGTTGAAAGCGTTTGAGCCCCCTCGATCAGCATCAGGTCGTTTTCAGCAGAAGCCTCCTTGTAAGACTCTAGGATGCTGTCTCTGAAGCGTGAACCATCTTCACTCCAGAAGTATTCGAGGAAGCTTCCCCCGCATATCTTGAACGGGCATAGTTCTAGGCTTGTCTTCAGCCCGAGGATTTCCCTCATGGTTTCAGCATCCTCGTCCACAAGCTCGCCCCTGGGGTTCGGCACGCAGAACCCGCTGATAGGCTTGAAATAGCCTACTCGCAGCCCTTTCTCCAACGCGAGCTGCGCCAGCGAGATTATTAGCGTGCTCTTCCCCGCCAGCCTGCTCGGCGAAGCCACGTATACTGCTTGCCTCCTCATGTCTCAGCCTCACCCTTAGGCTTGGAAAGCGTTCCTCTTATATCTACTGCCATACACCCCTTCCCCTCCTCGTAGGCGAACAGGGGGTTTATTTCCATTTCCACCAGTTTCCTGAAGCGGCACATTAACTGGGAAAGCCTCACAACCACGTTTAAAACCGACTCTAGGTCCGCCGGAGGCTCGCCCCTGACGCCCTTAAGCAGGGTGTACGCCTTAGTCTCGGAAACCATCTCCGTAGCCTCGGTGAAAGTAAGCGGCGCCAGCCTGTATGAAACATCCCTGAGGAAGTTTACGTATATTCCCCCTAGGCCGAACATCACCAGCGGGCCGAACTGCGGGTCTCTGACAGAGCCCACTATAACCTCCCTGCCGGGTGGCGCCATTTTCTGGATTAGCGCGCCCAGGATTCTCGCTTGCGGCATTGCTGCCCTAGCCCTTCTCGTCACCAGCTCGTAAGCCCCGCCCGCCTCCTCAGGCGTTTTAACGTTAAGGATTACGCAGCCCATATCCGTCTTGTGCAGAATATCCGGGGAGACGATTTTCACCGCAACCGGGCAGCCTATGGATTCAGCTATTTCACGGGCCTCCGCAGCGTCCCTAGCTATCCTGGCCTCTGGAACAGGAATCCTGTATGCGGAAGCTATTTCGAAAGCCTCTTCTGAGGAAAGGTTGATCCTGCCCTCAGCCTCAACCCTGGCTATCACCCTCGCCACAGCATCGTCATCCACGTCAGCCAGGTTTACAGCATGCTCCTCAGGCTTGCTGAGCATCAGGCTGTAGTCGTACATTCCCTTAAGCGCGAAAGCCGCTGGCTCCGGGAAATCATAGTTAGGAACCTTCCCCTCTCTCAGGATCCTTATCGGCGGAGACTCGTTGCCGAACCCCATGAAGACCGCTGCAACAGGCTTCTCAAACCTTCTTCCCGTCTCCACAACGACGCGCGCAACCTTCTCGGAGGGAGTCATCGCCTGCGGCGTCAGTATGACGATCACGCTGTGCACGTTGCCGCTGCTTAAAGCAGCCTCAAGCGCGATCCTGTAACGCTTCTCGTCAGCGTCCCCAAGCACGTCCAGAGGATTGTTGACGCTAGCATGAGGCGGAAGCAGGCTGCTAAGCCTCTCCCTGAGATCCTGCTCCAGCAGGGGCAGGTCTAAACCCATTTTCTCGCAAGCGTCGACAGCAAGTATCCCGGGCCCGCCGCCGTTCGTAACCACCATGACGCCGCTCCCCCTGGGCAGAGGCTGGCCCTCGAAAGCTGAAAGAAGGTCGAAAAGCTCTTTCATCGTGCTCGCCCTCAGGACACCAGCCTTCCTGAAGGCTGCTGAGAAAGCAGTGTCAGACCCCGCCAGCGAACCCGTGTGGGAGGAGACTGCCCTGACGCCAACCTCCGTGGTTCCGGCTTTCAAAGCAACCACCGGCTTTCTTCTCGAGAGCCTCCGGGCAACGTCTATAAAACGCTCCCCGTTCTTCACACCTTCAACATAGATTCCGACGACCCTAGTGTTCTCTTCTTCGATCAGAGCCTCAAGAAAGTCGGCGGTAGTCAGGTCAGCCTCATTGCCGACGCTTATGAAGTTCGCGAGACCCATTCCGCTGAGCCTCGACCAGTTTAGTATCGCGCTTCCAAGAGCCCCGCTTTGAGAAACGATCGACACGTTTCCCGGCTTCGGCATGGTTGAGGCGAAGGAAGCGTTCATACCGTTTCTAGAGCTTATGAAGCCGAGGCAGTTCGGGCCCTGCATCCTCATGCTGTACTCCCTGCATTTAGCGACAAGCTCTCTTTCGAGAAGCGTCCCCTCCCTGCCTGTTTCACTGAAGCCTGCGGATATCACGATAAGACCCTTCACGCCTTTCCTCCCACACTCCTCGGCGACGCTTGGAACAATCCTGGCGGGGACAGCGATAACAGCCAGGTCAACATCGTCTTCAACATCCTTAACGCTCCCGTAGCACTTGTAGCCAAGTATTTCTTGAGCGTTAGGGTTCACCGGGTAGAGCCTTCCCTTGAAGCCTGATTCAACCATGTTACGGAATATTCTGTGGCCTACTTTCCCCTCCTCCCTGCTGGCGCCTATTACCGCCACCGTTTTCGGTTTAAAGAAAGCCTCCAGTCTCATTGCGTATCATCGATGCAGACTGCCCCTACTCGCCTGCAAGTATGTTTATAAACTTGCAGCCTTGAGAATGCTCCGGATGGCCAGCAAGGAGCGTTTACGAGACAGGTCTTACGACGAGAAGAAGACCAGCCTGGAGGAGGCTTTAACCTACATAAGGACTGGAGACCATATTTTCATAGGCTCCGCCTGCGGGGAGCCCCAGTACCTTGTGCACGGGCTCGTAGAGAAGGCTAAGCACCTGGCGGACAACGAGATACTGCATGTTCACACTCTCGGCGTCGCGCCATACGCTAAGCCAGTCTACTCGGACAGGTTCCGGCTTAACGCTTTCTTCGTAGGCGTGAACACTAGGGAGGCGGTTGCAGAGGGGAGGGCGGACTACACGCCTGTTTTCCTCTCCGACCTGCCTAAGCTAATATCAAGAGGAATGGTTCCTATAGACGTTGCGCTAATACAGGTGACGCCGCCTGATGAACATGGTTTCTGCAGCCTAGGCGTCTCGGTTGAGATAACGAAGACCGCTGCGGAGAAGGCTAGGCTCGTGATAGCTCAGGTGAACCGTTTCATGCCGCGTGTCCTAGGGGATAGCTTCATACATGTTAACGATATCGACGTGGTTGTTGAGTACGACGAGCCGATTCTTGAAGCGCCGCAGCCTCCGAGAGACGTTGTTTCAGACAGGATTGCGAGATATGTTTCCGAGCTGGTTGAGGACGAGTCGACTCTTCAGATAGGAATAGGAAGCATTCCTGACGCGGTGCTCAGCTCCCTTGAAGGTAAGAAGGACCTTGGAATCCACACGGAGCTTCTCACCGAGAGCGTCGTAGACCTTGTCGAGGCGGGGGTAATAACTTGCGAGAAGAAAACGCTGCACAGGGGGAAGATAATAGCTTCCTTCGCCATGGGGACGAGGCGCCTCTACGACTTCATAGACAACAACCCGATGGTTGAGTTCTACGAGTCGGACTACGTGAACAACCCGCTTGTAATCGCTCAGAACAGGAAGATGGTTGCTATAAACCAGGCTCTGGAAGTCGACTTGACTGGGCAGGTTTGCGCCGACTCGCTTGGATACGTTTTCTACAGTGGCCTTGGCGGCCAGGCTGACTTCGTAAGGGGCGCTAGGCTCTCGGAGGGGGGTAGGGCCATAACCGTCATACCCTCCACGGCTAAAGAGGGCGAGATCTCCAGGATAAAACCAGTGCTCAGCGAGGGCGCTGGCGTAGTGCTGACCAGGGGCGACGTGGACTATGTTGTGACCGAGTATGGTGTTGCACACTTAACTGGGAAGACGATAAAGGAGAGGGCGCTGGCGCTCATGGGCATCGCGCACCCGAAGTTCAGGAACGAGCTGCTGGAATGGGCTAAGGCCCACAAGTATGTGCCGGAGGAAGTGCTCCCCTTCCCGGAGGTGGAGTACCCTGAGGAGTTGAAGCGCTACTTTACCTTGGAGGACGGCACCAGGCTGCTCATAAGGCCGATAAAGCCTTCAGACGCGACGATGAAGCAACACTTGTTCTACGCTCTCTCCAAGGATAGTGTGGCTAAAAGATACTTGGGGCCTTTGAAGTCTCTCCCCTGGGACAGGGTTTGGCCGTACGTGATAGTGGACTACCAGAACGAGATGGTTCTGGTAGCGGTGGTGAGCCAAGACGGGTTTGAAAGCATGGTTGGAATAGGCAGCTACTCCAGAATACCGGGCACGGAGCTTGCTGAGGTGGCGCTCGTCGTTAGGGACGACTGGCAGGGAAAGGGAATTGGGACGGAGCTTCTCAAATACCTTATTGAGCTCGCCAAGGCAAGGGGCTTCACGGGTTTAAAAGCATGGGTGCTTGTTGAAAACACTAGGATGATGCACCTCTTCAGGAAGTGCGGCTACACTATGAGGTACCGGGTGGAGGACGGGGTCTACGAGGTGTTGATAGACCTTAAGCAACCTGTTGAAAGCAGGGAGCCAGCAGCCTCGGAAAGCCTCTAAAACAGTTTCACCGGCTGCCTAATACGGTTCTGCACAACACTTATTCCAGCTGGCTTAAGTTTATCCTTCTGATCTCCGCTGGAGGAACCTTCCATTTTCTGTCGTAAGTCATGAAACCGTTAACCTCGCCTTCAACATCGTAAAGCTGAGTGTAGCAGAACCCGCAGACACGCGGTTCACGCATTATCGCCACCGTCACGTCGCGGTACTTACTGATGAACTCATACTCGTCCTCTAACGGCGGACCATAAGCGTGAAACTCCCTGTCTATCAGCGGCGTGAAAACCTTAATGCCCCAGCCGCCGTACTCGCTTATGACAACTGGTTGGCCAGAGTATTTGAAACCCTTGAACATAAGCGGCCTATGCGGAGAATATGGCTCAAGTTTCTTCGCTTTCCTCCAGCCATCGGCGAATACGCAGCCGCCCTGCCACGCCGTGTAATCATGAATATCTATAATGTCTGACTCAGTATGGTGGTAGCCACTGTTGTCTATTACAAGCCTCGTCGGGTCATGCTTCTTAGTCTCCCTGTAGACTGTCCTTATGAAGCCTAGGGCTTCAGGAGTCTCACCCGGATCCCTCTCGTTGAACGGAACCCATACGATTACGCATGGATGGTTGAAGTCCCTATCTATGATTGCCCTCCACTCGGCCAAGAATGGCTCAAGGTTTCGGCTCACAAGACTCATACCCCAGTCGCCCATTTCCTCCCAGACTAGAATCCCGATCTTGTCAGCCCAATACAAATATCTAGGATCCGGAGGCATCTGGTGTTTCCTAACACCGTTAAGCCCCAGCTTCTTCACCGCCTCAACATCCATCTTTATCGCGGAGTCAGAGGGGGCTGTGTAGAGGCCATCGGGATAATAACCTTGGTCGAGCGCAAGCCTCAGATAGTAAGGCTTGCCGTTTAGAAGAATCCTGCCGTCCTTGACAGATATGGTTCTGACTCCGAAGTAGCTCGCAACATCATCTAGCAGCCTATTACTATCATTAAAGAGGCTGAGCTCAATTCTGTATAAGTCAGGAGTTTCAGGCGTCCATTTCTTAAGATATTTCAGAGGCATTTTAAGAATACTGCAGCTACTCTTAAGAGTGAACGAGCTTTTCACGAGTTCAGCACCGTTAAGAAGGATCCTGGCTTCCAGCCGGGTTCGCCGGGTTCTCCCCGCTAGGTTAATGCTTATCCTAAGCTGCTTCCCGTTAACATCTGGAATCAGCCTGAACAGGCTGATGTATGTCTCGCCGGCCAGCTCCAGCCAAACCGTCTGCCATATTCCGCTGACCCGCATGTATACGCATCCTTTAGGCTTCAACTCGGAGGACTGTTTCCCCCTCGGCTGGTCTCCATGCTTGTCAACAGCCTCAACAACCAAGCTGTTTTCATGCGGCTTAACAGCATTAGTTATGTCGACGTTAAACGGCGAGTATCCTCCGACATGCTGGCCAATCAACTGCCCGTTTAGCCAAACCCTGCTCAAGTAGTCAACAGCCCCGATGTGAAGCAGTACCCTTCCACTAGACCAATCGTCAGGAAGGCTGAACTCCCGGCGATACCATATCACGTTGTGAAAACCCTCGTCATTTATTCTGCTCAGCCTGCTCTGATACGGGAACGGAACCATAATGATTCTGTTAAAAACATCTTTAGACAAGTACCATTTTTCACCCTCCCCTACACTGTTATCGTCGAAAGCAAACCCCCATTCACCGTTCAGGTTGATCCATCTGCTTCTAACGAAATCCGGCCTCGGGTGCTCCGGTCTCGGAACACTCTCTCCCGACATTGAAAAATATCGGCCTCCAGCCTGATTATAAAAGGCTTTTTCATCATCCTGCTTTAAGAAGGGAATTCTTTATTAGCCTGAGAAACCTGCTCTACCGGCGCAGCAGGATGTCTAAGAGAATCATACTGGATACTGATATAGGTGATGATATTGATGATGCTTTCGCCCTGTTGTTCGCGTTGAAGTGCAGCGAGCTTGAGCTGGAGGCGGTTACAGTAGTCTGGGGCGACGTGGAGACAAGGGCTAAACTGGCCTCCAAGCTTATATCAACACTCGGCTTGAAAACACCCGTAGCCAAGGGTTCTCCCCAGAGCCTTCTCGGGTTTAAACCAGGATGGAAGCCTTGCCAAGCAGAAGTTTTGAAGCAGGATGAAGCCTTTCCAAACATTCTGGAGACACCGGCTTGGAACATTGTTTCTGAAAAAGCCTGTGAAATCGATGGGCTTCACCTAGTCAGCATCGGCCCGATGACGAACGTGGCTTTAACACTGTTTTTCAAGCATGGTTTTGAAAAAAGGGTTAGCCTAACCTCGATGGCAGGGGTCTTTAAGAGTTCCGGCGCCGAATACAACGTTAAATGCGATCCTGAAGCTTTAAGCATTGTTCTCAAGTCAGGGTTGAACCCGCTTCTAGTCGGACTCGACGTCACGATGAAATGCGTAATGCCTGTGAACATGGTTGAGAAACTGAAGGCCAGTGGGAAGCCGGAGCACAGGCTGGTTTCAGCAATGCTTGACGCCTGGACTGGGAGCACCGGCTTCAGGCAGCCGGTTTTACACGACCCTCTGGCTTTAGCCACGCTGGTGGACGATAAGATTGTTAAGGTTGAGAAAACCAGGGTTGAGGTTGAGCTTAAAGGAGAGTATACGCGCGGCTTCACTGTTCTAACCAACGGCTCCCCCAACGCATCCGTGTGCTTGAGCGTTGACGTCGACAGGTTTCTGAAGCTTTTCGAGGAAGTAATCTTCTAAAAGTTTAAACCATGTTCTCATCCCTCTGGAAAAACTTTAAAAAGCAAAAAGGCCAGCCCATCCTATGGATGAGTTAAGGTTTTTAAACGGGCCGCTTTCAAACCTGCCTAGAATAGTTCACGCTAAAACTAAGAGGGTTTCCTCCTTCGACAAGACCGGTGGGAACAAGGATTACTGGACCATCGGTTCCCGCGAGAGGGTTAATATTGCTGAAATCAAGGGTGCTGGAATAATTAGACACGTATGGTTTACGGTTAGCTCCTTAAACAAGTTCTGCCTGAGGGACGCTGTGTTAAGAATGTACTGGGATGGCGAGCAGGATCCGAGTGTTGAAACGCCTCTCGGAGACTTCTTCGGAGTCGGCCATGGTGTTGCAAACCACTTCGTGTCACTACCCTTAAGCATGGTTAGAGGACCAGGAAGAGGGGTTAACGCTGGCATGAACAGCTATTTCCCAATGCCTTTCTCAAACGGGGCTAGGATAGAGGTTGAGAACGAGAAGGATGACGAGATTATTCTCTACTTCCACGTGGACTACGAGCAGTTTGACGAAATACCTGGAGACTACGGTAGGTTCCACTGCTGGTGGAACAGGAAGAACCCGTGCACCCCGGTGGAGCACATAGGAGAAGAGTTGAACACTACTGGCGATGACAACTATCTGATACTTTACGCTGAGGGGACTGGCCACTACGTTGGCTGCGTCCTAAGCGTGGATAATTTCAACGCTTTCAACCAGAAGTACACTTGGTTCGGAGAGGGTGACGACATGATTTTCGTCGACGGTGAAAAGTGGCCGCCCAGTATTCACGGCACCGGGACCGAGGACTACTTCCTAGCGGCATGGGGCTTCCCCTGTGGAGAATACTCCGGGCCGTACCACGGCGTCTCCCTAGCTGGAGACACTGTAGAGTGGTCTGGAAAATGGAGCGTCTACAGGTTTCACATAGAGGACCCGGTGAGGTTCACGAGGTCGATCAAGGTGACTATTGAGCATGGGCATGCTAACGACCAGGGTAACGATTACTCGAGCGTAGCATACTGGTATCAGGCTGAGCCCCATAGGAAGTTCCCACCTCTTCCGAAAGCATTGGACAGGAGGCCTAGAAGAGCATAGGGGAATCCTGTGAAAGGCTGAGCGACACGGCTATTTCTGGAGCCGCAGGCTTCCAGCTGGAAAGCCAGCGTAAGCCTCGAAGATTTTAAACCATAGAATCGGGCCCGCTGGGATTTGAACCCAGGTTCTCCGGCTCCGGAGGCCTGCGTGAGGTTAATCCTCTCGACGCCTTTATCCTGGCTTGGCCACGGGCCCTGTTAAAAACTTATTTGCGTAGGCTTTTAAACCTAATTCGCTTCGAGCAGTCATGGAAGCCAGGGGCAGAAGCGGGTTCGTGTTCTGGGCCGACGCCGTGGCAGAGTCAGCCTTTGAACACGCTAGGAGAAACGGCATGAGCGTTGTGACTGTTAAGAGCGGCGGCTCCCCGTCCGGGGGGAAGCACATCGGCAACATGAACGACCAGATCCGTGCCTTCTTCATATACGATGCTTTAACCAGGAAGGGTGTTCGCGCGAGACTGATCTATACTAACGACGATATGGATCCCCTTAGGACTATTCCGCCTTCAGCGCCCGACGGGGATGGGGAGTGGCATGTTTTCACGGAGCAGGAGCTCGCGACGCTTGAGAAACACTTAGGCTGGCCTTACAGCCGTATACCTGATGTTTTCGGATGCCACGGGTCTTGGGGGGAGCATTTCAACTCCGTGATTCAAGACGGCTTAAGCAGAATAGGAATAGTGATGGAGAACTATGATAACAGCGAGTCCTACGCGAGCGGAAGGTTTCTCGAGGCTACTAGGCTGACCCTCTCCAAGACGGCTCTAGTCCAGGAGGTTTTAAGCAGGTTTCAGAGAAACATTGAGAAAAACTGGATACCGTTTCACCCTGTCTGCAGCAACTGCGGAAAGATAACGACGACGGCTTTAAGCTTCGACCTTAGCAGTGAGACTGTTGAGTACGAGTGTAAGGGAAGGGTTTTAGCCGGCAAGTACGTGATAAAGGGCTGCGGCCACAGGGGTGTTTCAACGCTGAAAGAGGGTAAGCTGCCCTGGCGTCTGGAATGGGTTGCCCAGTGGAGGGTTTTCCAGGTTAATGCGGAGCCGTTTGGAAAGGATCACTACGAGGGCTCGTGGAAATCCGGCCAAGCGTTGGCGAGAGAAGTCTACGGTATAGAGCCGCCGGCAAGCCTGGTTTACGAGTTCTTCCTGGTCAACGGTGAGAAAATGTCGAGCAGAAGGGGGAACGCGTATATTCTTCACGACCTTCTGAAAGTGCTTGAGCCCGAGGTGATAAAATACCTCTACACTAAGAGGCCGATGATGCAGAGGAATATTGACTTGAAGAACCTGCACCTACTCGTCGAGGAGTTCGACAGGTTTGAGGAGAGCTTTTTCAAAGGGTCTTCCGAGGAGGCTGCGAGAATATACCCGGCTCTAGTCGGAACCATCCCGGCTAGGAAGCCGTTGAGAGTAAGCTATCTTCTCGCAAGCTACGTCGTCCAGTTCTACCCGGTTGAGGAGGCTTACAGGAGCCTGGTTAGGGCGGGCGTCGTCAAGGAGGAGGCTTGCGGAGAAGACAGGGAGAGGGTTCTCAGGAGGCTTACGCTCGCTAGAAACTGGCTCAACATGTTCGCGGACACGAGCAAGTACGTCGTCAGGAAGGAGCCTGGTGAAGTGGGTTTAAACGGCTTCAGACAGGCTTTCGAAGAGCTCCTGGAGGAACTGTCGTCGCTGAAAGAGTTCAGGGGGGAGGAGATACAGAACATTATTTACTCCACTGCCCGTAGACACAGCATCCCGCCCCCCAGCTTCTTCGAAAAGCTGTACATGGTTTTCACAGGAAGCGGGAGTGGCCCCAGGCTTGGCTACCTGCTTGCAGCCCTGGGCAGGGAGCACGTGGTAACCCGTCTCAAGACGCTTCTCCAAAAGCCTTAAGACCGCTAGCTCCCCTTCTTCTCGCGCAACGGTTGATCGTCGAACATGTTTTACGGTTGGAAATCAATCGGCTTTAGACGGATGTTTTCCAAGCATCTAATGGTAAGGTTAAATACTGGCTTCTCCAACCAGCGCAAACATTGGGGCTAAGCATGAGGGTTGGAATAGTCGGCTACGGGGTGTACGTGCCGAGGCTGAGAATAAGGGTTGAGGAGATAGCGAGAGTCTGGGGGCATGACGCAAACTCCTACAGGGAGGGGCTTGGAATAATGGAGAAGTCAGTCCCGTCGCTGGACGAGGATACTGCTACGATAGCTGTTGAGGCTGCGAGAAACGCTATGAGACGGGCGTGGGAGGTTAAGCCGAGCGAGGTTGGCGCCCTTTTCGTGGGCTCAGAGTCCCACCCCTACGCTGTTAAACCGACTGCAGCAACCGTTGCAGAAGCCCTTGGCTTAACGCCCAGCCTAACCGCAGCAGACACGGAGTTCGCGTGCAAGGCTGCTACGACAGCCATCCAAGCCTGTCTCGGAATGGTTAAGGCGGGATATATAAGATACGGGGTCTCGATAGGGGCTGACACAGCCCAGGGAGCGCCTAGGGACGCGCTTGAGTATACTGCTGCCGCGGGCGGAGCCGCCTACGTGATAGGCGCGGGGGAAGGAGTGGTTGCTGAGGTTGAGGCAACATACTCCTACACGCAGGATGTCCCGGACTTCTGGAGGAGGGATGGCGCCAGCTACCCTAGGCACGCGGGAAGGTTCACAGGCGAGCCGGCTTACTTCGAGCACGTTATAAACTGCACGAGAGGCCTGCTTGAGAAAACCGGGGCGACGCCGAGGGATTATGACTACGTGGTGTTCCACCAGCCTAACTCCAAGTTCCCGTTGAAAGCCGCTAGGGAGCTCGGCTTCGAGGAGAGGAAGCTCCACCCGGGGCTCCTGGTTAACAGGCTTGGAAACACTTACTCAGGCTCTTCCCTAATCGGCCTAGCGGCGGTCCTTGATGTTGCAAGCCCGGGGGAGAGGATCCTGCTAACCTCATACGGCTCCGGAGCCGGGTCTGACTCCTTCAGCATAAGGGTGACGGAAGCCATAGACTCTAAGAGGGAGCTGGCACCGCCCGTGATGTACTATCTGGATAAGCGTGAATACATTGATTACTCGACCTACGCGAGGTACAGGAGGCTTTTCAAAGAGAGGTGACCATGCTTGAAGAGAGAGGTTGCTATAGTGGCTGTCGGCGCAACCAGGTTCGGGGAGCACTGGAGCAAGGGTCTTAAGGACCTTGCTTGGGAGGCAGGGGTTCAGGCCGTTGAGGAGGCGGGCATAAGCGGGAGAGACATTCAGTACATTGTTTTCGGAAACATGTCTGGAGGAATGTTCGAAGGCCAGGAGCATGTTGGAGCCCTGGTTGCGGAGTTCCTAGGGTTGAACCCGGTTCCTGCAACGAGGGTTGAAGCGGCATGCGCCTCAGGCGGGGTAGCCTTCTTCCAGGGCTACCTGGCTGTAGCGTCAGGCATGTACGACCTTGTGGCTGTCGGCGGTGTCGAGAAGATGACTGACGTTGAACCCGGCCAGGCTACGGAGATTCTTTCAGCAGCCATGGATTACGAGTGGGAAGCGTACTTCGGCGCAACCTTCCCAGGCGTCTACGCCCTGATGGCCACCAGGTATATGCATGAGCACGGGCTTAAGCCGGAGACGCTTGCTGAAGTAGCTGTTAAAAACCATTACCACGGGAGCATGAACCCTCTCGCCCATTTTAGAAACAGGATAACTGTGGAGGACGTGCTCTCCTCCCCTGTCGTAGCCTACCCGTTAAGGAGGAACGATTGCTGCCCTGTTTCAGACGGCGCTGCCTGCGTGCTGCTCGCCCCCTTGGAGGAGGCGCGTAAATACACGGATACGCCGATAATCGTTAAGGCGGTATCGCAAGCATCCGACACGCTCAGCCTACTGGAAAGGAGGGACATATGCACGCTGGACGCGACGGTGAACGCTGCGGAGAAGGCTTTCGCAATGGCTAAGCTCACGCGGAGTGATATCGACCTGGTTGAGGTGCACGACTGCTTCACAATAGCGGAGATACTGGCTCTAGAGGACCTTGGCTTCTGCGCAAAGGGGGAGGCTTTCAAGCTTTACGAGGAGGGGGAGACATACGTGGGCGGCAGGCTTCCGGTGAACACTGACGGAGGCTTGAAAGCCGGGGGACACGCGGTGGGCGCGACAGGAGTGAAGCAGATAGTTGAGATCGTGAAGCAGCTTAGAGGGGAGGCGGAGGGAGGCAGGCAGGTCGACGGGGCTGAAGTAGGCTTGGCGCACAACGTGGGAGGCTCGGGGGCAACGGCTGTCGTAACCATTCTTTCAAGGAGGTGAAAAAGCATGGGTGTCTCCGGAGTTCCTAGACACTGGAGGAGCCTGAGGGAAAGATACAGGCTTCTCGGAACATACTGTGAAAACTGTAAGACGAGCTTCTTCCCGCCTAGGAAGATCTGTCCGAAATGCCGTAGAAAAGGAAGAACCAGGGAGGTTGAGTTCTCAGGCAGGGGCAGAGTGTTCAGCTACACGGTAATCCACGTCGGCTCCAAAACCTTCGAGGAGTATGCCCCCTACGTCATAGGGCTGATTGAGCTCGAGGAGGGACCGAGGGTCCTCTCGCAAATAGTGGACTGCAAGCCTGAGGAAGTGCACATAGGGATGATGGTTGAAGCCTGCTTCAGAAAGCTTTTCGAACAGGAGGACGGTGGGATAATAAGCTACGGCTTCAAGTTTAGACCGGTTGACGACAGCTGGGCTGAATACTACAGTAGGCTGCTTTCTGAAAAGAAGGCTAGGCCTGCGCAAGCCTAGCCTGCTGGTAGGCTTTCCCCGCACGGCAATGTTTCCCCAAGGCTTGCGAACCACCAGGCTTAATGTTTAAAAAACACTCCCGCGTATTCTTCAGCATTGCAGTCTCAATGCAGAATTGGGCCAGCCGGGTTCCCCTTGAAGGGGCCTCACGGGACTGACGCGATGCCCTACCTGAGGAAGATTGGGCTCGACGCGATGGAGTATCAAGCGGTTAGAAGCCTACGGATAAGCAGGAAGCCCGCGGTCGAGCTCGGCTCAGCCGCGTCCGAGAACAATATTCTTCTGACCCTCCACGGCCCATACGCGATAAACCTTTCCTCAGGCAGGAGGCTTGTCAGGAGGCAGAGCATCCAGAGGCTCGTCAAGTCCGCTGAAATAGCCTCCTGGATGAGGGCTTTCCACGTGACCTTCCACCCGGGCTACTACAGCGGGCTGCCCAGGGAGCTTGCGATGCAGGCGCAGAAGGAGGCTTTTAAAAACGTGCTGGAGAAGATGAGTGGGAAAAGTATTAGCGTGGAGCTGGGGCCTGAGACAACGGGTAAGCCAGACCAGTTTGGAACGCTTGAAGAATTGATCGAGCTTTCAAACTCGTTTGAAAACGTTAGGCCTACTCTTGATTTCGCCCATATTCACGCCAGAATGGGCGGCTCGGTTAAGAGCCGCGGCGACTACGAGAAGATTCTCGACACGGTTGAGAAGAATCTTGGAAGCGAGAGGATGAGGAACCTGGTTGTACACTTCTCAGAGGTTGAAACGACTTCAAAGGGCTTTGGGGAGAAGCGGCACCACCCTCTTGGAAGCGGCTACGGGCCTGACTTTAGAAAGCTCGCGGAGATAATTGTTGAGAAAGGATACTCGTTCATAATAATATGCGAGTCCCCCCTGCTTGAAATAGACGCGTTGAAAATGAAGAGGATGCTGACCCGGGTTAAGTAACGGCTATACGGCTGACTTGGAACCCGGTCTGAAGGTTGGAAGCGGAGCGTCTTTACCCTTCTAATGTTTAGCCGGCGGCTTCACTGCTTAGAGAGGAAGGAGATTATTTCCCTGCAGAACTCTGGAAGATCGTCGGGAACCCTTCCAGTTATTATGTTCCCATCCCTCACGGCGGGAACGTCTTCGAACACTGCGCCCGCGTTAATCAGATCATCCCTAACGGCTTCATACGCTGTAACCCTTTTTCCCCTAACTATGCCTGCTGATATCAGCACCTGAGGCCCATGGCAGATGGCTGCTATCAGCTTCCCAAGCTGGTTCACTCTCCTAACCAGCTGAATGACCCTGCTGTCGATCCGCAACGAGTCTGGGGAGAACCCGCCGGGGAAAAGGAGGCAGTCCACTTCCTCGGGTTTTACTTCTTCAAGCGTTTTTATGACGTAACGCTTACCGGGAGCCATGACTTCAAGCGGCACTGGCGTCCCGTATCTGCCGGACACCGGTTTCTCAGCGGAAGGCCTTGGGTGCAGCCCACTCTTAACCGGCACAATGGTGACGCTGGCTCCTTCCTCGCTCAGCCGCAGCAAGGGATATAGTAGCTCAACATCCTCGAATTCGTTAGCCACGATTATAACTACATTCTTTCCAATGAGGCTCATGCAATGAGGAAAGCACTCTACGTTTAAAAACTTTTCGACCTTGAAAACACGCGTGCCAATATGCTTATCTTAATACATTTACGGGTTTTAAACATGATGGCATTGCTATTGCCGTAAAAACCCGGTTGAACTCTTTAAGCAACAATGCTGCCCACGCCGGATAAAGAGGCTAAAGCACCAAGTTTCTACTTTCCCTAGGATCTACAACAATACCCTCAATCGGCTTCTTATCCAAATAGTTGAAAATGGCTTCCACTATTGTCTCATCCATGGCGGTTAACGCTTCCCGAGTGTACGCCGCTATATGTGGCGTAATCACGACGTTACCATATTTCAGAAGCGGGTAGTCAAGACCTATCGGCTCCTTCTCGACAACATCTAAAGCCACCGCGCTTACAACACCCTTATCCAGGGCTTCGGCAAGAGCATCCTGGTCTAAGAGTTCCCCCCTCGCAGTGTTAACCAGTATAATCCCCCTTCTCGCGCTCATCAGAGCCTCCCGGTTAATAATACGGTATGTTTCAGGGCTGAGACTCGCGTGAAGCGTAACTATGTCGCTTTCAGCCATCAGCTCAACAATGCTGCCGACGGGAACAACCCCGAGAGCCCTCATTTTCTCCTCTCGCACATACGGGTCGTAGGCGATTACCCTCGATCCAAATCCTTTTCTAAGGATTTCAGCCACTCTAGAGCCAATATTACCGAATCCTACAACACCGACTGTGAGGCTACTTAAGTTTCTACTCACGAATTTAGCGCGCTCATGCCACCCGCCTTTTCTAACAGAATCATTAGCCTCTACGACGCGTCTAAGCGCGGAAAGCATTAAAGCCACAGCGTGTTCCGCAACAGCCTCCCTTTCCCTGTATCCTGGCACAGCCACGACCTTCACCCCGTGCTTTTCCGCAGCTTTCAAATCAATATTGTCGAGACCTATGCCGTGTCTCACTATCATGACTACATCCGCATTGCTTTTAAAGAATTCTTCATCATATCGCGGCGTCACGCTTGCCACGATAAAATGGTATCCAACTAGCTTTTCAGCCAACTCTTTCTCCGAAACGTTCTTCGGAACCTCGATCTGGTCAACGATGCATCTTGATTCAAGCCTGCTTACAGCGTCAGTAAACCTTCCAAAGGATTTGGAGTTCACGACAGCTACACGGGGCTTCACTCTCTTCACCTTAAGCCTTCAGCATACTCGACGTAGGGCTGAGAGACCCTCCTAATCTCAAGCTTCTCCTCCCCCGTGAGCTTTCTCAAAGGGATTGGAGACTCCCCAACGTCGACTCCCCTCAGCCTAAGTATTTCTCTTAGAACAACCTGGGTTTCAACACCATATTTACCCAACTCTCTCCTAATCCTGTTTATGACGCTTTGAAGCTCAGCAGCCTTTTTAACATCCCTGTTTTTTACAGCAGCGTAAACCGCTAGAGGAATTTCTGGAAACGCGTTAGCTATTCCGCAGACATGGGCCCTGGCTCCGATTAGAAAAGCCACAGCTATCAGCGAGTCCCCGGCTCCCGCAACATAATGAGTCTTTCCAAACATATCCACGTAATTCTGCAGCTGCTCCAAATCGTAGCTCGTATCCTTTACGCCCATTACGCTCGGAACCTCCCTGGTTATAGATTCAAAATCGCTCGGCGAAATATTATACCCCTGTCTCCCCTTATTATTGTACACCATTACTGGAACACCGGCTCTTGAAAGACAACTGTAGTATGAGATTAACCCAGTCTTGCCTGGCTTATGGTATATCGGGCCTACGGAGCTGACTGCAGCAACACCCAGGTTTGCCGCATGCTTCGCAAGCTCGAGAGCAGTCTCCACGTCTGCTGCACCGACGTGAGCAATAATGCTCACTCTACTCGGAGCAGCCTCAACCACTTTTTCAAGCATCTTTTCACGCTCGTCTTTACTTAGGAGCATGCCTTCACCATAAGTCCCGAGCACGAAAAAGCCTTTAACCCCTTTCTCAACAAGGAAGCCTACTAGTGGAGCGACACCCTCCCCGTCGACTTCAAAATCATTTTTAATCGGAGTTATTACTGCTGTAACTATGCCTTCAGGATACATTATTAACGGCTTAGTGAAACCCGAAACTATATAAGTTTTGTTTCCGTGTTTCTCAAGCTCGCGCAGCCTTTCCCCCAATGCTCCTCAACAGTTTAACGAGTTCGACGAAGACAGCATAGTTCTCCTCGTAAACCGCTCTGTTCCTCTCTACTGGCACAACCACCTCTTTAATACTCACCCATTTACTTGAAAACTCTTCTATGCCGGCAAGACTTAAAGCGTTGAAGGCTAGTGCTGCTGCACCGTAATTGGTAGCGTCCTCACCCCCAGCTACAACGTTAATCTTACAGCCGAGAATATCTGAAAGTATTTGCGCCCATATCCTGGATTTTGAACCTCCTCCCACAAAGTATACTTCGTCTAGGCTTATCGAGTTTTCGGAGAGAGCGTCGCTGATCGCTCTAATAACGTAGCCCACTCCCTCCATTATCGATCTTATAAAATGAGCTCTACTGCAGCCTCTGGCGACGCCTATGAAAGCAGCCGTTAAGTTTGGGTCTCTATACGGAAACCTTTCACCCGTGAGGAAAGGCAGAAAGATAAGGCCTTCTGAACCCGGAGAAGCTTTTTCCGCCTCCAGGTCCAGAATACTGTAAGGGTCTCTGCAAATCATGCTGCCGGCTAGGGTCTCCATCTGGCCGAAATTGTCTCTGAACCATCTTAAACAGTCTCCGCCACTGTTCGAAGCACCCCCTAAAGCGTAGAGACCGTTTGCCGCATAATAGGTGAAGAACCGCATTTCCAGACTCTTGTCGAGAACCACTCTCCTTGAAAGCTTTCTAACAACGCCAGTGGTCCCGATGTTTAAAACAGTGCCTTTTTCAGTTAAGCCTAAACCGAAGTTCTGCGCCGCACCGTCGAACGTCGCTAAGACGATCTTCGTGCCCGGGGCAAACCCGTATTCCCTGCCGGCGCTAGACGGAACAGCGTCTAGACTCTTCCCGCCCTCGCATAGCCTTGGAAACCTGTTCTCATCAACCCCAAGTAGGTCGAGCACTTTCTCGCTGTACTTGAGTTTTTTAAGGTTAACAACCCCGCCCCCGCTGGCCGTGGCAAGATCTATATGCGGCTCCGTTGTCAAGCCGCTTTTCCACAACAAGTAATCCTTGCAGAACAAAAAATATCTCGCCTCTCTAAAGGTTTCAGGCTTCCTTTTCATGAACCAGTAAAGCTTGTACGGCATGAACACGAATATCGGCGGAGCCCCGGTTTCCCCGTAAAGCTCGTATGGATCAGTTTTCTCCAGCAGCTCTTTTTCAACCTCTGCCGCCCTAGTATCGTGGTGCGTCACCACCCTTGTTAAAGGAGCCCCATTCTTGTCCGCGAGAAGCACGCTATGGTTGTAAGTCGTCACGGATATTGCCTCGATGCTCCCCCCGTATTTTTTTCCGAAATAACCCAGCATGAAGGTGAAAGACTCCAAGAGCTCTTTCGGCTCATGCCCAGCAAACCTGTTTTCCAAGTGGAGCGTTATCTCGCGAGTCTGCCTGTCAACAACCTTCCCCTCACTACTTATGATGAGACCCTTCATATTGGTGCTGCCGACGTCAATCGTAAGAACCAGGCTCATTTCCACGCCTGACTTTTATTTTTCCCAGGCTCTTCTTAATAACCTCTTCGCCACCGGGGTGTGGAAGTATTTCTCCAACTTTTTCACTAATGATTCTCACGCCTAAAACCTGGGTGAAACTCGGGAACTGTTGAACGTGTGAAACAAGGGTGTTCACAGTCGCGCCAGCAGGGCTTAAAGATTTTTATACGTTTCAAGCATTTTCAACTTCAGGTTGCCGCGTAAGGAGCCCCGAATACTTCTCGACGCCGAGGTCCTTGTGAGGCTCGCATACCTCACTATCACAGGTGAAACAGAGTTTAAAAACCTGGAGACGCTCAGGCTAGCGTACGAGCAGGGCGGAGGCCAAACCGTTGCCGGCGAGGCTCCTCTAGAAGGCTCGCTGGAGCTGACGCCGCTTGAAGACCTGCGGAGATTCTTCGAGGAAACGCTTGGCTCCTCACGGGGCTCTGCGGAGGAGTGAAGACAAGGCTTAACGCTACAGTTCCTCGAACTCGTATTCCTCAGTCTTCCTGGGCGCCGGCCTTTCTCTCCCGCGAAGTATTTTAAACACTATTATCGCTAAAACTATTGAAAAAACGCCGATTATTATGAGAACCACGTTCATCGACATGGGTATCCTTATAGTCGCCTCCCTCTCCGTCAGGAAGCTTAACTTAACAGTCGCCGAATAGCCTAGGTTGGTTACTGTAACGGTCAGCTCACTCCCGGCAACCCTGCTTATGTCTACAGCGCCACCCGGCCCAGTAACATACTTAGCCTGAGTATTGTTCATGAAGACCACTCTCAGCTCAGCGCCCTCTATAGGCATTGAAAAAGGGTCGACCACTCTGACGGACCCGCTTACAACGTTGCACGAAACCCTGACTGCCTTAGGCTCGCTAACGTGTTCAACCCTAGCCTCGTCGAGAACGTTTAACCCCCCGTATTTAACCATGGTCAGCCTAAGGTCCCCCGCAGTCGTCCAGATGCTTCTTAAAGTCCCGTTGTAAACAGTATTGTTGGCCAGAGTGCAAACGTAGAAGGATGGCGTCAGGGGAGCATTATCCCTGTCCACGAAGCTTAGGTTAACCAGGTACTCCTTACGGTGCTCTGCAGTCAGCCTAATGTCCCCCTCAACAGTCAACACTAGCTCCGGGGAAAACGTGGATGAGCCGTCTCGCACCCACCTGGTGAACACGTATCGCAAGCCTTCAGACGGGCAGTGTATCTCCTGAACCCTGAGCGTCTTCACACCGGACGTAACGTAGTAAACAACCCCGGTTTCATCAGATATGACTCGGCTTTCATTATCCAGGCTAACCGTTACACCCGGCGTTCCGAAAACCCTTATCTCAGCATACCTGGCGGTGAAACCAGCCTCGCCAAAATTATTATCCTCGTTTGAATCGTGAAACACGTTGAGCGCTTTAACCCATGCTTTCACAACGTGGCTTCCCTCCGGAACGCTTGGGACAAGCCTCTCGTATCTCACCCAGTCGTCCTCCACCATGGGTGTCTTGAGCCCAAGCTGGCTGCCGGTGGCGTTCTCCAGAAGAACGTCGTCAATCATGATGGTTACAAGATAGTCCGGGATGGCTGCGTCGCCGGAGTTTCTTAAAACCAGAATGAGAGTAAGGTTGGAGCCCGCGATGAGACTCTTCTTATCCAAGTAGACTCCTTCAAGCGCGATGTCACACTTGGTGGCCCAGTTGTCAGGCGAGGATACGGCGCCCCATGTAGACGGGTTACGCGGGACCGCGTTAAAAGGCCAGGAATAGTTGACCCCCGCTCCGGAGGCAACTAGGGCGAACCCCAGTATTCTACGAGTATTAGGATAAACATCCAGTTTCGACAACGGTATTGCTAGCTCCATAGTCCAGGAGACGGTTCCGTTCACGACTTTAAGAAGAACGCTGTCGGCAGGCTCCTCAATCCAGTCCTCACCATGCCCGTAGAAGTATTTTAACACGCCCGACCTGTTTACAGCATACCTTGTCGTGCTCACCGTGAGGACAGTACTGTTTAAAACACCAGTGTTAAACAGGAGGTCCACCGTCCTACACGCGTTGCTCAAAACCATTGCGAAAAACAGGTGGCTATTGTTATGTACAGTGTAAGCCTTCACCCATGAAAGGTTAAGCTGTTCAACAGGATACTCGCCTGTTGAAACAGCCCCGTCTACCCTCGGGTTCCTGTAAAGCGGGATGCTTAGCTCCAGCTCGGCTGAAACACTCAGGGTTAAGAACCCGGCTGGGGGAAGCATGATTATAAGCAGAACCAGCATACTGCTTGCAGCCGCTACCCTAAGCCTCTCCATAGCTCCTACGCGTAGGGAAACTCTTAAAAAGATTTTTTTGCAGCTGGAAAACAGTGGTTTCGCGTTGAAAGAGGTGTGCGTGCTAGCTTATTCAGGAGGGCTGGACACTTCAGTCATGATACCCTGGATAAGGGAGAAATACGGCATGGATGTTATCGCCGTCCTCGTCGACGTGGGGCAGAAGGAGGATTTCGAAGCCGCTGTCGAAAGGGCTGAGAGGCTTGGAGCACTGGAGGTGGTTAAGACAGACGCTAGGAGAGAGTTTGTCGAAAACTATGTTTTCAGAGCCATAAAGGCCAACGGCCTGTACGAGGGGGTTTACCCAATGGGAACATCCCTCTCCAGGCCCCTAATAGCCTCGAAGATCGTTGAGGTCGCTGAGAAGAAGGGCGCGTCAACAGTGGCCCACGGCTGCACTGGGAAGGGGAACGACCAGGTTAGGTTTGAAGTATCAATAAGGTCACTGAACCCTGGGCTTAGAATCCTCGCGCCGGTGAGGGAGTGGGGGCTTAGCAGAGACGAGGAGATTGAATACTTGGAGAAGAAGGGTGTTAAGATGGATCGTGGGAAAAGCAGGTTCAGCATAGACGACAACCTGTGGAGCAGGTCTATCGAAGGCGGTGAGCTTGAAGACCCTTGGGTGGAGCCTCCTGAGGAAGCATTCATCTGGAGCAGACCAGTGTCCGAGGCGCCGGGTGAGCCGGAGTACGTGACGCTCGAGTTCGACAAGGGTGTTCCAACAAGGCTGAACGGGGAGAGGCTTGACCCCGTTGAGCTAATACTCCGCGTCAACAGGACAGCCGGGTTCCACGGCTTCGGCAGGATAGACCACGTGGAGGACCGCGTGGTCGGAATAAAGTCTAGAGAGGTCTATGAGGCTCCTGCAGCGTTAACCCTGATAAGGGCGCACCAGGATCTTGAGAAACTCGTCTTAACGAGGCTTGAGCTCGAGGAGAAGAAGAAGCTGGAGGCAACATGGGCCTGGCTCGTCTACTCCGGGCTGTGGTTCGAACCCTTGAGGATGGCTGTTGAAGCATTCGTAGACTTCACGCAGCAGAATGTCGACGGGGAGGTTAGGGTTAAGCTGTTCAAGGGGGAGGCGGCAGTCGTCGGCAGACGCTCGGCGAAATCACTCTACGACGAGAAGAGAGCAACATACTCGTCCCTATCCAGGTTCAACCAGAGCCTTGCGGACGGCTTCATACAGCTCTGGGGGCTCTCGACAGTGAGGGCGAACGAGGTGCGTCAACGTAAAAGCTAAATTTATAAGCAAGAACATGAGGAATGTTCAACACTCCATGAAGACAGAATGCGAGGAATGCTTAGCGGTGTTCGAGGTCTCTGAGGACGCGATAGTGGGTGAAGTAGTGACGTGCCCGGAATGCGGGTCAGACCTTGAGATAATAGAGATAAGCGGCGACACGGTTAAGACGAGGAAGATTCAGCTCTCAGGCGAGGACTGGGGCGAGTAGGCGTAGGAATTGCCTTTAAGCATTTTTTATGACCAGATAAGGTTTGAGGAGAAAGAGCTTTTCAAAGCAGCTGAAAACCTTTCAATACCATTTAAAAGACTGAACGCCGACGATTTTTCGTTCACACTCGGCAGGAGAGAACTTGAGATCCAAGATGTCGACACAGCCCTCTTAAGATGCGTATCATACTTCAAGTCGCTCCACCTTTCAAGCTACCTGGAGGGAGTTGGAATCCAAACAGTAAGCTCCTTCAAAACACTGCAGATAGCTGGCAACAAGCTCTTCACGACAGTCGAGCTCGTGAAAAACAACGTGAAAACACCTTTCACAGTGATCTCCTTCTCCTACCAGTCTGCCCTAGACTCTTTCAACAAGACAGGATACCCAGCGGTTTTGAAGCCCGTCATAGGAAGCTGGGGAAGACTAATCTCCCTTATAAAGGACAAGTATACTGCTGAAGCAGTGCTTGAAGACCGTTTATACATGTTCCCGCTTTACCAGGTTTTCTATGTCCAAGAGTATGTTGAGAAGCCCGGTAGAGATATTAGGGCAACAGTAATCGGGGATGAAGTTGTCTCCGCAATATACAGGGTCTCCCCGCCAGACCAGTGGAAGACAAACATAGCCATAGGTGGAAAAAGCGAGAAGGCGGAGATCACCAGCGAGCTTACTGAAATAGTTCTTAAAGCAGCCAAAGCAGTAGGCGGAGAAATAGTGGGGATAGACGTGATGGAGAGCCCGAGGGAGGGCTATGTTGTTAACGAGGTTAATCCTACGCCTGAGTTCAGGGGGAGCATGGAGGCCACTGGAATCAACATTCCCGAGAAGATTCTCAAGTACCTCGCGTCTAAAGCGAGAAGGTAAGAGTGTAGCGTGCATTATCAGCATTAGAATCATTTTTACGCTGCCCAGCTTATGTTTGCTTATAATTACAGTTCATTTTTAAGCTTGAGTCCAAACAGTATTTCAGAAGGAGGATGATGAAAAGAAGGGCGGTGTGCGGGCTTGACTGTAAAGGCTGTCTATACTTCGGCAAGGAACTCTGCCACGGTTGCTCAGCCGGCTGCCTCGCCCTTTCATGTAAAAGAGGAGTATGCTATAGTGGGATAACTTCTCCGAGGATCTTCTGCAGGCTCAAGCCCTATTGCCCGTTTAGGACTAAGGATCGAACTCCTGTTCGGCTTCCGAATATAGGTAAAAAACCTATGACTATGATTGGCTTCCAAAAGTTCGTACCGAGGATAGACATAACAGATCCCCGATCTTGGTTCTGGAAGCACGGTATTGAACTCCCAGCGATTTTCGTTTCTCTAGGAGAGATCCTACTTAACAAAGAGATATTGAATGAGGCTTTGAGGGGGCTACATGATTACTTAGGGTTCAATGGTAGAATTTTTCTGTCCTTAGTGATGCCCGATGAACTCATCGATAAGCTAACAACTCAGGATTACTTCAGACTAATTGGGAATATTAGGCCAGATGCTACCATGATCCCAGATAACTACACTTATACTGACGACCCCCTGTTCTTATCTTGGTCGCAAACCTTCCACCTCATATCTAAGGCAAATGACTTCCTCAAGCTGGACATACCTTTAATGGGTCTAGTTAAGGGGGCCAACGCTTTGCAAATAGAATGGACCGTTAGGAAGCAGATTGAGATGGGCTATGTTTCATTTGTTATGCCGGCACGAGAACTCTTAAGGGAAGGCCGACTAAGCTCTTCTTTCCCGGATAATCCTGTTGAGAATGCGCTTTGGAGCCTGAAAAAAGCATCGAGAGATTATAGGACTAATTTCGAGCTAATCATATATGGAGTCAGCAGGAGGCTAAAATACCAGCGGTTGAATTACAGTAATCTTTCGTGGTTTTTAGATGCCAAGCACGGGCTCTATTTTAAGAATGGAGCGTCTTTCATGCTTAATGATTCAGAGATTAGGTTTGAAGAATGCGAATGCGAAGCTTGCAGCGGTATGATGCCACAGGAGATTATTGACCGCATGCTTGATGATAAGGAAGCGGGTTTTAGGATACTGGTTCTCCACAACCTCTTAGACATGCGGAAGACCTTTGAAGAGAGGATTGAAAGAAAGTAATGGGCAGTGGGACTAGAGTAGGGCAATGGAAGGAAAGGTTTTTCGAGGGCGAGATAGAACGTGAGGAAGCATTTGAAGATGAAACTGAGCTTCAATGTAGAAAAGAAGAGGTTTCTCGCGTTATTGCAAGTTTTGGAGAATACGGGGTACGTGGAGCGGAAGAAGGATATGAGCTGCTTAAAGAGGAGAAGGTTATAGGAACATTCAAGAAAATCATAATCGAAGAAAACAGCATCTTCTTTGAGCTAAGTCGTGGGGTAAGTCTGGAGGTATCGGAAAAAGGGATTAGGGAGATAGTTGCTTCCGAAAAAGCGGAGCTGTGTGGCTTAATAGCATCGGATGGTGGTCTTTACATGAGTGAAAAATACCATCATTATCGTATATATCTCTCCTCAGCAGATATAGAAGTAGCTAAGCACTATGAAGAGCTATTTGAGATTGTTTATCGCAAGAGGCCGCATAGGTACAGGTATGAGCCCCCTTCAACTCCTCACTATTCTATAGAAATAGAGGACATGAGTATATATTTTGACTTATGGAACCTCAGGATTAAGGGGCCAAACCCTTATGAGTTCCATGTGCCGAAAGAACATTTGGATGAGAGAGGTATGAGGGCCTTTCTAAGAGGCTTTTTCACTGGGGACGGTGGCGTTGCTATGGGGTATGATAGGACTCAGAATAGGGTACGTTTTCACATACGCTTTGACTCCAAGTATAAGGAGGGATTAGAGGAGATAAGGGACCTTCTAAAAGATCTAGGCTTCCGTCCCCTTGAAATCCATGAGTATTATAGGGAGGATAGAACCTATTACTATTTTAGAATCCCTGAGGAGGAACACTTAAAATTCATAGAGGAGATAGGATCTGAGAAGCCGGACCATCGTGAGAAGTTCGAGGTCTTGAAACAAATTTATGAAGAGAAAAGAAGAAAAAGGGAGAGGGAAGATTAAAAGAGAAGCAGGGAGTAAAGATATGGGAAATGAGGAAATCGGCGAAGGTATGGGGATGGGGCGACAAATTTGAGGACGTAAAGATTAATTGTGAAAGATACGTGGACAGAAGGTGGACAGAGACTACGAAGGAATGCTGCATCGGTATCATGGCAAGAGAGAGAAATAAGACGATATTTTACTTCATCGATGCATATACGAGTGATCCCAAAAGCGTTGGAAACCTGGCTGAAGGTCTATTCCAGGCAGCGCTTAGCCAAGGGCAAACTAAAGTCGACTTCGTCACAATAAGGTTCTATGATAATGTCATATCTCGCGATATGCAGCACCGCAAGTCTATTGAGGAAATTGAAGAAGAACTCAAGAAACGCGAGAAAGTCATTGTCAGCAGATTCATTAACGATCCGAGGGTGAGGGACGCAGCTAAGGGGAAAGAAGTTATATTTATTCCAGAGACCCGTTTGCTATGTGAGCTCAGATCTAAAGTGGCGAACAAGGTGATTATAGAGGCGATTTATGACTTTAGCTTTGAGGCCTTAAAGGATTTCATCAACTCTTTAGGCAATGAACTTATCAAGAGGCGTATTGCTGAAGGAGTTGCTGGTTACGAGTTGCGGGGAAGCGCTGAGGAACTCAAAATCAATGATGTCGATGTTGGGTATGATGAGGTTTACGTGTACTTAGGTTTGAATCAAGCTAGCATTTTATTCTAAACGTTTTAGCGTGCATCGACTAAGGATGAATGGGCTTAGGTTACTTAGGGAGGCGTGAAGCATCTAGAAACCGTTTCCCTTTAAACTGATTTAATATTCTACTAGTTCTTGATTCTGCTAAAGTACCATTCTAGCGCGCGCTTTCAGATGGCTCGCATGTCTAACCTGAAAAGATTGTGAAAACTATAGTAAGCCCTCGGTTAAGGATCCAGCATGCATCTGGCTCGTTAAACCTGGGAAGCCTACGCACGCTGGAGGAAAAAGGGTCTTACTGGGCAGCGGGGAGAAAAAGATTCTTAAACACCCCGTCTGGAGGATTAGGAGGTAAGGTTGGTTAAAGTAGCTGTGTACGGGGCAAGCGGCTATGTGGGTGGAGAACTGCTTAGAATACTTCTTTCACACAGCAAGGTGGAAATAGTCGCAGCCACTTCTAAGAGGTTCAGCGGCATGCCTGTTCACAAGGTTCACCCGAATCTTAGGAAGGTTTGCCAGATGAGCTTTGTGGAGCCCAGGGTTGAGAACGTGGCTAATGCTGAAGTTGTTTTCACAGCCCTTCCACACGGCCAGTCTACACACGTGGTTAAAACGCTTCTCGACAAGGGTTTGAAGGTTATAGACTTGGGAGCTGATTTCAGGCTTAAAGACTCCTCCGCCTACGAGAAATGGTACGGGTTTAAACATCCTTATCCTGATCTTCTCGAGAAGGCTGTCTACGGGCTGCCGGAGCTTCACAGGGACGCGGTAAGGACGGCTAGTCTGATAGCGGTGCCCGGCTGCATGGCTTCGGCGAGCATACTGGCACTCGTACCCCCTGTTAAGAACGGTCTGGTGGATAGAAGCCAGATATTCATAGATGCTAAGATAGGCTCCTCAGGAGCCGGCTCCTCTCCAACCCTGGAAGGATACCATCCGGAAAGGTATAACGTGGTCAGGCCCTATAAGCCTGCTGGACACAGGCATGTCGCCGAGATAATTCAAGAGGTTTCGCAGGCTTCCGGCGGGAAGATAGCCGTAGGCTTCTCGCCGCATTCTGTGAACATCGTGAGAGGGATACTCGTGACTGTTCACACACGCCCATCCGGGAGGCTTCCTTCTTATCCAGACCTCTGGAGGTGCTACAGGCAGGCTTACGACAAGGAGCCCTTCATAAGGCTAGTTAGGGATCCGACGATGGTGCACGGCCTGCCCGACCCGAAGTACCTGATGGGCTCAAACTTCGCCGACATAGGTTTCGAGATAGATGCTGACTCAAACAGGATAATCCTGTTCGCAGCCATAGATAACCTGGTTAAGGGGGCTGCTGGAAACGCTGTCCAATGCTTCAACATAATGTTTAACTATGACGAGAAGGAGGGCTTAGCCTTCCCGGGTCTACACCCGGCGTGAGTGTTGGAAGATGATAGTGGTTAAAGCAGGGGGAGCCCTCCTCGAGGAGGAGGCTCTGGAGAAGATAGTTGCAGACGTTGCTGAATACTCTAGGAGTGAGAGGGTCGTGTTCGTCCACGGGGGAGGAGCAGAGGTTACGGAGACGTGTAGGAGAATGGGTATTGAGCCGAGGTTCGTTGTTTCAGCAAGCGGGATGAGGAGCAGGGTGACCGACTGGGAGACCATGCAGGTCTACTTGATGACGATGGGGAGGCTCAACAAGCTCGTGGTCTCTAAATTCCTCAGGATGGGCGTCAACGCTGTCGGCTTAACCGGTGTAGACGGGGCTCTGGCAACCGCTACTAGGAAGGAAAAAATACTCGTTAAAAGAGAGGATGGTAGGAGGATACTGATGGACGGCGGGTTCACCGGGAAGATTGACAGGGTTAACGTTGACCTTTTGAAACTGCTCTTGGACAACGGTATTCTACCGGTTCTAGCACCCATAGCCTTAAGCAGGGAGTTTGAGCCGCTCAACGTTGACAGCGACGCTTTCGCGGCTAAAGTTGCTTCAGCGATGGGGAGCAGCCTGCTGTACCTTACGAATGTTGAGGGCCTCCTGGTGGACGGGAGGCTCGTCGAGTCTCTGACGATGGCTGAAGCATCAGTCCTCCTTCCGAGCATAGGCCACGGCATGATGAGGAAAGTGCAGTCAGCAGTGGAGGCGCTTCAAGAGGGGGCTGCTTCAGTAAGAATATCCTCCGGGCTTGTTGAGAAGCCTGTTTCAAGCGCGCTGGAGAAGAAGCTTGGGACGCTCATATTCAAATGAGGATGTTTAGAAATGGTTGACCCCTATGAGGTTGAGGATAGGCTTCTGCTTAAAACCTATGTTAAGAGACGCGTAGCGATAATAAGCGGGAAAGGGTCGGAGGTTTTCGACGATAAGGGTCGGAGGCTTATCGACTTGACTTCAGCCTACGGCGTTGCAATACTAGGACACTCTAATCCTGTGATTGTTGAAGCAATCGTGAACCAGTTGAAGAAAATATCCTCCTGCCACGGCTCGTTCTACAATGACGCTAGGGCGGAGTTCCTCGAGGAAACATCCCGCTTCACATCCCGCTTCTTCCCAAGGATGCTTCTCGTGAACAGTGGCGCGGAAGCCGTTGACCTAGCGATTAAAACAGCCTTCAGGAAAACAGGGAGAAGCAGGATTGTTGCAGCCAGGAGAAGCTTCCACGGCAAGACGCTGGGCGCGCTCAGCACGACGTGGAACCCGGAGTACAGAAAGGGCTTGGAGCACGTCGTAGGCGAAAGGGTTGTATTCGCAGAGTACGGTGACGCTGAGGATTTGAAAAGCAAGGTTGACGGGGAGACTGCGGCGGTTATTCTTGAGCCTGTTCAGGGGGAAGGCGGGGTCAGGATTCCTCCAACCGGTTACTTGAAGGCTGCGGGGGAAATAGCCTCCGACAAGGGGGCGCTGCTAATACTGGATGAGATTCAGACGGGTTTGAGGAGGACGGGAACATTCTTCGCGTTTGAAAAAGAAGAAGTTGCGCCGGATATTGCTCTCCTGGCTAAGGGAGTAGCCGGGGGAATCCCGGCTGGGGTAGCGTTTTTCAGCGAGGAGTCTTCGACAGTCGGCGAACCCGGTTTCCACACTTCAACATACGGGGGGAACCCTTTGGCCTGCGCCGCGGGAGCAGCAACCATGAGGCTGCTGAGGGAAACAGTCACCAGGGAAACCGTGGAGGAGAGGTCTAGAGCCTTCCGAGAGAGGCTTGAAGCCCTGCTGAGCCTCAGGATCGTCAGGGAGATAAGGATAAGCGGCCTCATGATAGGCATTGAGCTGAAAGTCAGGTCTAAGCCTCTCGTCGACCTGCTTGCTGAAAAAGGAGTCCTGGTTTTAACAGCCGGCCCGACTGTGGTGAGGCTGCTGCCGTCGCTCAACATACCGTTAAGCCTTGTCGACGAGGCGTGCAGCATTATTCTGGAAGCGGTGAGGAGTTATGAGTCCAGGCTTGGAAGCAGTGCAGCCGCTGGTTAAACTCCTCTCCAAGTATTCGCCAAGCGGGGAGGAGGAAGAGGCTCAGCAGGAGGTCTTCTCCCTTCTGCTTGAAAACGGTTTTGAAAACGTTAGGAGAGACCCGGCGGGCAATGTTCTAGGGGAGAAGGGGAGCGGGGACAGGACGCTGCTCTTCTGCTCTCACGTGGACACTGTGCCAGGGCTTATTGAAGTCAGGCTTGAATCAGGAAGAGTATTCGGCAGGGGTGCTGTTGACGCTAAGGCTTCTCTCGCGGCGATGGCGCTGGCAGCATCAGGCTACTCGGGGAGAAGCCTCAGACTAGTCTACTCGTCAGTAGTCGGAGAAGAGTCTGACAGCAAGGGGGTTAGGAGGCTTCTGGAGGAAATCCCGGCTCCGGACTACGTGGTCATAGGGGAGCCGACTGGGATTAGGGCTGCGGCAGTAGCCTACAGGGGGAGCGCAACCGTCAGCGTAAGGGTTTCAACACAGGGCGGGCACTCCTCCTCCCCCCTGGATGATTTCAACGCTATTGTTCAAACCATGAGGCTTGTTGAACACGTTAAGACTAGGCTAGCCTTCTCTAAAGACCTTTTCTCAAACATAGGTGTCTCGATAACAATGATTAAAGGAGGATACGGGGATTCTAGAATACCGGACTCGAGCGAGGCACGCTTAAACCTCCGCTACCCTCCTCGCCTGAGTTTCAAAGAGCTTTCAAGAATATTCGCCGAAGCCTTGAAAGAGTATGTTGAGAAAGCATGCGGAGCCCTGGACGTGGACTACGAGTTTCTAGACTATCTGGACGGCTATGCTTCAGCGAAGGACCAGGCTTTGATTAACGCCGTCAGGGAGGCGGTTAGAGAAACCCTTGGAAGAGAGCTTCTGCTGGTAAGGAAGCTTGGAACATCAGACTTCAACTATACTGGTTTGAAATGGGGTAGGCCGCAAATAGCATGGGGCCCGGGAGACCCCTCGCTGGCACACGGCTCCAGGGAAAGCATTACGGTTGAAGAGTTCACGCAGGGTGTTGAAGCCTACAGAAGGTTTCTCAACAACCTTGATTCAAGCCTAGCCCAGGGTTGAAAACAACTTTTAAAAAACCCTAGCGTTTGAAAAACTATTCGGGTTGATGGCTAGGGCCCACGTTTATGTAAGCGGCCTTGTTCAAGGAGTTTTCTTCAGGCATGAAACAAGGAGGCTCGCGCAAACACTTGGAGTCGGGGGATGGGTTAGGAATCTTCCAGACGGGAGGGTTGAAGCGGTTTTCGAAGGGGAGGAGGCGCTTGTGGAGAGAATGATAGATTTCTGCAGAAGGGGGCCGCCTGGAGCCAGGGTTACTGGGGTGAGGGTTGAGTGGGAGGAGTATAGGGGGGAGTTTAAAGGCTTCACAATAAGGCGTTAAGCAGAGGCTGTTTTCAGAACATTTTTAAAGCTGTTGAACCAACTGTCTGCCAGATGGTTAGGAAAGTCTTATTCGTATGCGTGCAGAACAGTTTCAGAAGCCAGGTTGCGGAAGCGTTTTTCAACTCAAACCCTCCACCAGGTTGGGTTGCGGTTAGCGCCGGCCCAAGGCCCGCTGACAGGATAAACCCTAAGGCTGTTCAACTGATGAAAGAAAGAGGGATAGATATCTCCGGCGGGGAGCCTAAGAAGCTGACGGGGGAAATGGAGGCGGAGGCGGAGATCGCGGTGATAGTCTGCAGCGGCTCCGAGTGTCCAGTGATTAACGTGAAGCATGTTGAGAACTGGGGGATTGAAGACCCTGCGGAAATGAGCCTGGAGGACGCTCGGAGAGTAGTAGACAAGATTGAGGAAAGAGTTAGGGGCCTGGTTGAAAGAATAAGCAGGGGAGAGGCTCCTGAGGAGAAGCCTCGCCTAAGCCTAGGAGGCATTTGAAAAACAATAAGTGCTTCCCCCTATGAATCAATTCTTCTTGTAAATAGCCCTAGGCGCCCCAAGCATCTCCATATCCAGCTCCTCTATTCCCAGGCCGTTCCCCCTTGGGAACAGCCGGGTTGAATCCACAACCCTTGTCCCGCCTTTTTTAACCAGCTTGTCTGCATGAAGCAGGTCGCAGTCCAGGTCCGCGTACATCACGTTTCTCAACCCGGCTGCGAAATGTGCTCCTGCTGCTATTCCTATTTCAGACTCGCTCATGCATCCGATCATGCAGGTTACTCCAGCAGCCTCAGCCACGTCAGATATCTTCCTCGCCTTCAATATCCCGCCGCTCTTCATCAGCTTAATGTTTATGAGATCCACGGCTTCCTCCTGGATTAGCCTCAGCGCGTCAGAAGGCGAATGCACGCTTTCATCAGCCATAACCGGTATTGGAGAATCCCTTCTAACCATAGCCAAGCCCTTCACATCGTGAGCGGGCACAGGCTGCTCGACAAACCGTATTCTAAACTTCTCCACCCTGTTTAAGACTTCAATCGCCTGGTCTGGGGTCCAACCCTCGTTCGCGTCAATCCTAATCTCAACACCATCTCCAACAGCCTCGCGAACCATCCTTATTCTCTCAACATCCTCGGAAGAGTTTACACCAACCTTAACCTTAAGAGCCCTGAAACCTTTCTCCACAGCCTTAACAGCGTCGGCAGCCATCTCCCTCGGAGTCTTAATGCTCAGCGTGAAGTCGGTTAAAACCTTGGTTCGGTATCCCCCTAGAAGCATGAAAAGCGGTTTCCCAGCTGTCTTCCCAAGAATATCGTGTAGAGCAGTATCTATAGCAGCCTTAGCAGCAGGATTACCCTCGACAACCTGATCCATCATCTCCACGTTTTGCTCAATCCGAAGAGGACACGTACCGATAAGCCTAGGCGCGATCCTAGCCAAGACTTCTAAAACAGTTTCAACAGTCTCTCCAGTGACTCGTCTAGAGGGAGAAGCCTCACCCCAGCCTTCAACACCGTAATCCGTGAGTATTCTCACCACAATGTTACGGCTCTTCTCACTCGAGCCCGGAGCTATCCGGAAGGGTTCGAAATACCTTAGAGTCACGGAGTAAACCTCTACTCGTTCAATCCCCATCTTACTCAGACCATCCTAGGTAGAGCAGGAGGGTTTCAACCGGACGTTACACCAGGCACTTCGAAACCCCTGTTCTTAAGGTATTCCTGAATCTTCTTCTTAACATCGTCAGGAATCTCCCGTTTAAAAGGAAAACTCTCTGCGTTAGCCATCCGCATGAGAAAATCACTGACAACCATCCCAATCATCTTGAAGCCGATGGGTGCTGTAAACCTCGCGTCATCCTCAGGCGTATGGATATGAGCCCCGGCTCCACTCCTCCTGTAGAAGTTTACCGACGGCACTCCCCTGTTTGAGAAAGGCACGCTGTCAGAGCTGTAAACATCCTGGGTCAATGTTAGGTTTACACCAAGCTCTTTCGACAAGGCCTCCAGGTACGTCTTAATCTCAGCAGGACCAGTTACAACAGCGTTACACCCGCCTATCGCACCCCCGTTCACATCCAGGTTGATCATCATCATGATTTTCTCCACCTCATCCCTATGCTTCTCCACGTAGTTGAAGGATCCTCTGAGCCCGAGCTCCTCGCCCGTGAAGAAGACGAACCTCACCGTCCTCTTCAAATCCATGCTGCTTAAAGACTTAGCCAGCTCCATGAGAAGAGCCACTCCGCCAGCGTTGTCAACACCACCCTTCACACCGTAGACAGTATCGTAGTGAGCCCCGACGACTATTATCTCGTCAGGATATTTCACACCCTTCTTCTCAACAATGATGTTGAACGTTTCCGCTTCGAACTCCTCCTGCAGGAGGACCAGCCTAGACTTGGAAGCATGGTTCTTAACAAGCCTAAAAGCGTCTTCAAACCTTATGAAGACGGTTGGAACCCTGAACCTCCTGCTTACTTCGAAAAGCCTGTCAACCTGCGAAGGCTTCCTGAAAGGCGTGGCCTCGCTTAAAACAATCCCGGAGGGCTCATGCTTGGAGAGCTCAAACAGCTTTTCGACAGTAGGCGGGGACTCTGAGAAAAGCAGTATCTCCCCCTTCGCCCCGGAGAGAAGCAACGGGTCGCCGGTTTCAACGTAGCGCAGAGGGGCGACAACACCCTCTTCAGGAGTTGAACCACTGAACCCGACCCCCCTGCAGTCAACCTGCTCGCTCCAAGGCTCCAGAACATGGAGCTCGCTCCTCAGAATCCGGAACGTTTTAACAGTGAACCCTTCCAGCAGCGGCTTGAAGCCGGCTTTCTCCACGACGCTTAAAACGTATTTCCTAGCCTCCTCCTCACCCGGGGTCCCAGCCAGCCTCTCGTGGGAAGCCAAGCCGGCTAGGAAGCCGTACGCCTCCTCCTCTAGAAACACGCTGCCCATAGGGGCTTAAGACGGGTTCAACAAGTTAAAAATGTTGCGAAAACCCGGGGAGCCTGCTCCGCCAGCAGGGATTGAGGAAAAACTTATTTTCAACACTAGTGTAGCCCCGGCGATGAACGAGAGGGAGAGGCTGCTTAGAACACTCCAGTTTAAAGAGGTTGACAGGGTTCCCGACTTCGAGTTCGGCTACTGGACTGAGACGATCGACCGCTGGCATGCTGAAGGCCTGCCCCTGCATCTCCACACTATTGGAGACGTTGAAGACTTTTTCATGCTTGAAGGCTGGGACACGATAGACATGCTTCCGGTGAACACTGGACTATGGCCCCCGCCGCCGGCGAGAAGAATCAGGGAGTACGACGACAAGATGGTGGTTGACGATGGCCTGGGAGGAGTCTACATAACGAAGAAATGGACCTCCACGATACCGCAATACTTAAGGTACCCGATTAGAAGCAGGGAGGACTGGGAGAAAATAAGGCCGTTCTTCAACCCGGATACTCCGGGGAGAATACCGTTAAGCTACGATGAGATAATCAGTGTCTACAGGGAGAGGGACTATCCCTTAGGCATAAGCGTCGGAAGCCTCTACGGCTGGCTGAGAAACCTGATGGGCGTCCCGGGAATCTCAATAGCATTCTACAGGGACCCGGACTGGATGGCTGAAATGATGGATACGCTGGTAAACCTCTGGGTAAACATGATTCGAAGAGCCTTGAGAAACATCAGGGTTGACTTCGCAACATGGTGGGAAGACATGGCTTACAACATGGGGTCGCTTCTCTCAGTAAGGCTTTTCGAAGAATTCATGGTTCCAAGGTATAAGAAGGTGACGGACGTTTTAAAAGAGTACGGTGTTGAAATAAACATCCTGGACTGCGACGGGAGGATAGATGAGCTTGTCCCGGGATGGTTGAAAGCAGGGATAAACTGCATGTTCCCCATAGAGGCGAAGTACACGAGCCCGGTGAGGCTTAGAGAACAATACGGGGACAAGGTTCTCCTAATGGGCGGGGTTAACAAGCTCGCGCTCATCGAGGGGCCGAGGGCAATAGACAGGGAGCTTGAAAGCCTTTCGCAGCTTGTGAAGGAAGGCGGGTACATACCTATGGTGGACCATAGGGTTCCCCCAGACGTGTCGCTGAGCAACTACATCTACTACCTGAAGGCTAAGAGGAGAATAATAGGGAGAACAGAGGAACTGCCATACCCTAAGGTTTCTTAAAGCTCATCCTACAGACTGATTTACGAGTCCAGCAACGCTGCCAGCTAAGTATCTGGCTAACTGAATTCGTACTCTTACAACCAAGTATGTGGAAAAAGTCTAATAGTAGCCTAGGGTTCCCTTCTTCAAAACCCGCCTCTCTTCTCTGACAAATATCATTATCCCCGCCGACAACCAGAAAACGTCGAAGAAAATCAATGGTACTGCAATCCCCATCACCTCGTTCAAGCCTGAGTCCATTATCAGCAGGCTCCTCATCCCCTCTATCGCGTAAGTCGGTGGAAGCAGGTAGGAGAAGTATCTCAAGACCGGTGGCAGGACGCTCAGCGGATAGGATATTGGGAGAAGCAGCCCTAGAAGAGAGCTTAGGAAATTGACAAAAGCACTGTGCTCTTTAAAATCCAGGACTATCCCGGCGAGCGAGAAACCTATTCCTATGAAACTCGGCAGGGCGACTAGAAAGAAGAGCATTGCAAAAGGCAGGTTTAAGAACTTCACGTTCAAGCCGAATACCAACGCTACCAGGCTTATCTGCAGGGAAACCCATAGGGAGGTTGTCAGCATCGAGCTAAGAGCCTTCCCCAGAAGAATGGAAAACCTGCTGCACGGCGCTAGGAAGGTTGATTCAAGAGTCCCGCTCCACTGTTCACCCCTTAGAGCATAGCTCATCCCCCAGAGGGTTGAGTAGGCGAAGCTAGAGACAATCATTCCGACTATCGTGAAGGAAACATAGTCTCCAGTGTTAGTCAGCCTTGCCAGGTTTTCCGAGTAGGGTGAGCCTACGAGAGCCCTACCGTATATCACTAGTGAAAGAACCCAGAGCAGAGGCATTAAAGCGTCGAAAAGCACCCAAACCGGGTACCTTAAGTAAAGCTTGAGCTCCTTCTTCAACACGACGCCGACAACCCTAGCCTCGTCAACAATACTCATGCTCCACCACCTTCTAATAGGCTTCAACAGCCCCCCTCTTCCTAACCCTCTTCTCGACAAGGCTGAAAAGAAGCATGCCTAGGATTAGAAACGCTAGGGTTGCTGCAGCAAGGTAGGAGAGGGCTATTGCAATGCTCAAGTAGGGGTTGAACGATGGTAGAAGAAAAGCTCTCACAGCCTCTAGGGCAGGCGTCAAGGGGAACACTATGCTCACCATCATGACGTAGTAGCCGACGCCTCCGAAGAAAAGCATCAGCGTCCTCAAAGGATAGTTAACCGGGCAGATGGTGTATATTAATGTGTCAACGAAGTTCAGCAACGCACCCGGCTCCCTGTACATCAGAATTAAACCGGAGAGCACAAACCCAATGCCGTAAAGAGCCAGGATCATCAGCAATACTGCTGAGACTGCGAAAAACAGGTTCTCCACTCTTATCCTGGCTCCGAAGAGGAGGCTGGCTAGGATGAATTGAACAGCCGCGTAGAAGGTTGTTAACACGCTGTCCGACAACGCTTTCCCAAAAAGTATTGAGAACTTGCTGCAGGGTGCAGCAAGGATCGTCTCCAACGTTCCTCCCATCTGCTCCCTCCTAAGGGAGAGCCCCATCCCCCATAGCGCAGACATAACGTAAGCGTAGAGCGAGCTTCCGATTATCGTGAAGGTTACGTAGTCGGGGCTTCCGGCGAGCTCTCTGAAGGATTCTGAGAACCTTCCTCCGACGAGAGCACGTCCCTGGAATATGAAGGGTGTCAGCCAGAAAATCGGAATTATCGCCCAGAAAACAACCCAGAGAGGATACCGTAGGTTAATCAGTATCTCTTTCCTAGCTGTTGAAACCGCAGCCCTAAGCTCCAGAACCATGTCCCCCAAATCCAGCTTCAACCACTCAACACCTCCCCAGTAAGCTTCACGAAGACATCCTCGAGAGTCGGCTTCTCTATGCTTAAGGAGAAAATCCGGCAGCCTGCTTTAGAAAAGACTCTCACAACCTCCTGAATATTAGCGTCAACATTCTTCATGTAAAGCCTAACCATGGCTCTTCCGTCTTGCTCAACATTAGCCACTCCACAGTCCTCTATAAACGGTAAGCCTTTAACCATGGTTAAAACTTTCTCATCCAGGTTGCTCACAACTATCTTTAAAACCTCGTTCATGCCGATCATGGCTTTCAGCCTCTCCGGCGAATCCACAGCAACTATCCTACCCCTGTTTATGAAGGCTACCCTGTCGCACATCTGGTCAGCCTCATCCATGTAATGAGTTGTGAGAAGTATGGTTTTACCCTGCTTCCTGTTAAGCTCCTCCCTTATGAAAACACGTATGCTTCTTGAGAAACTGGGGTCTAAGCCTAATGTCGGCTCATCCAGGAGAAGAACCTCAGGGTCGTGCAGTATCGCCCTGGCAATAGCGAGCTTCTGCCTCATCCCGCTTGAGTATTTCTCGACAAGCTCGTCAGCCCTATCCTCAAGCCCCATAAGGCTGAGCAGCTCACTGATCCGTCTTCTAGCAACATCGTCAGGAACCTTGTAGAGCCTCGCGAAATACTCCAGGTTCTCCCTTGCCGTAAGCCTCCAGTAAAGAGACCTCTCGCCGCTTGAAACAACCCCGATCGAAGCCCTTACTTTCTCAGGCTCCTTTAAAACATCATGCCCATTGACCAAAGCGGTTCCAGCATCCGGAATAATGATCGTGCTAAGTATCTTCACCAGTGTTGTTTTCCCAGCTCCATTAGGCCCAAGCAGGCCGAAAAGCTCACCCCTTTTAATGCTTAAGTCAACATCGTCGAGAGCCACGATCGTCTCAGAGCTCTTCCTCCTGAAGGGGAATCCACCCTCCTCCTTTCTATAGGCCTTCCTTAAACCCTTCGTGATAATCGAGTAACCCAGCATCACGCGAAAAACCGTGGTAACACTATTAAACTTTAATCAACTTTTCCCCGCTTTAAAAAGCATGAGGAAAATATCACGTTCTTAGCCAAATAATGCAGGAGCCCAATATAGGCATGATTGCCCTAGCTTTTCTTCCTTCTTAAAGCCTCACATAGGCCAGGCACTTCCTCCACGCCTGTTTCAACAGTTATGGTTGAACCCTTAAAGTCGTCGCCAATCGGTTCAGACAATCCTCCTAGAAACCTTGCGAGAAACGCTTCGGCAACAGCGTTGAACGAAAGCCTGTTCTCAGGCCTCGCGAAGCCATGGCCCTCATCCGGGAAGACCACGTAGGTTACTGGTATGCCTTTCTCCCGCATCGCCTTAACTATCTGGTCTGACTCAGTCCTTTTCACACGCGGGTCGTTAGCACCCTGGCCTATTAGCAACGGTTTCCTTATCCGCTCCACGTATGTTAAGGGAGACCTCTCCTGCAGGAGGCTTCTTCCCTCGCTCGTCCTATGGTCTCCGACACGCGTAGCGAAAAGCTCAACCATCGGCTTCCAGTAGGGCGGGATGGATTCCAAGAGTGTTACGAGGTTCGAAGGCCCAACTATGTCCACTCCACATGCAAACCTATCCGGGGTTAGTGTCAATCCGATCAGAGTCGCGTATCCGCCGTAGCTGCCCCCGAAAATCGCGATTCGCTCAGGGGAAGCTATCCCCTTTCTGATGGCCCAGTCGACCGCGTCGATCAGGTCGTCATGCATCCTGCGCCCCCACTCCATGTTCCCAGCGTTTACAAAATCCTTCCCGAAGCCAGTGGAGCCCCGGAAGTTCACGCTGAGAACCGCGTATCCACGGTTCGCCAGCCACTGGTGGTACGGGTTGAAACCCCACGTGTCGCGAGCCCATGGACCGCCGTGAACCAGCAGCACCATCGGCAGGGGAGCATCTGGACGGCCGTCACCATCCTGATCACTGCCTAAGGGAAGAGTATAGTAGCAGACTAGGTTTAAGCCGTCGCGCGATTTAACAATGGTCGAATGCATTTTCGCCAAGGCGTACTGCTCCAAGGCTTTCCGGTCGGTAAACAGGAATCTAGCCTCCCCCGCGTCACGGTCGTACAGGTAGTAGCGGACAGGCCCATTGTCCACCATGTAGGAAACCATCCATTTATCGTCGCGCAGTGTTCTACTGGTTAAATAGAAGTCTCCTTCAGAAACCTTTTCGAGATGAGAGAAGTCGCTCTTAATCGAATCGTCAATAACGCTCCATCTTCTCCGCTCGTAGTTGAACGCTACGGCTTGAACATTCCTCTCCACCGGATGAACCAACACCTCGTCGACATCCGATTTCTCGTCGAAAGCCATGATGGTTTTCTCACCCGTCTCAATATCTAATGCTACCAATGCAGAAGTATTACGGCCACGGCTGTCCGTCATGTATAGTATCCTCCCAGTCTTGTCGACACCAATGGGCCCGGTCGTCAAGGAGTCTTCCATATCGATCTTGATGAAGGTCTCCCACGTGTCCTCCCCCGTCGGCTTCAACAGCTCAGTCCCCCCGTCAGGAGTCATCAGGCTAGCGAAGTGCACCCTGTAGTCATCGTCCGTGACAAACCCTATGAACCCGTCGTTCTGCTTAACAAGCCGCCTATCACCGTTCACGATGTTAAGAACGTAAAGATCATGGTGTTGCGGCACGCGGTCGTTCAGGGCGACGAGGATCTCGCTCGGAGATTTATGGCTGACCCTCTCTATGCGTGCCTGAACCCCTTCAAACGGAGTTAGGTCCCTGCATTCGCCGCTCCTAAGATTAACCGAGTAAACCCTCCAGTTCTCGTCTCCCGCCTTATCCTGAACATACAGAACGTGGTCATTGGTATAGGCCCAGATGTGGAAGCGAATCCCTCTGTAGGTATCCTTCGTAACGGGCTTCGCGTCATCAGGCTCGTCAACAGGAGCAACCCAAACGTTCAGGACCCCGTTCAACGGAGCCAGGTAGCTCAACCTGATTCCGTCAGGGCTGACTCTGGCTTGAACCTTATCCGGGTTTCCGAACAGAACTCTCCTCGGGATTAGATTGACTCGGCTTCTAGAAGCCATTCTCATTTCCCTCCGGCTCAATAAGCACGCGGCTCAGTCGTATATTTAGATTTCCACTCCCCCGTTGACGCAACGCTGCACCATAGCCGTTTTGAATTCCAATGTGGCTTAACGGGTTTGAACAGGTTTATTTTTCTAGCCAGAGTAAATGCTTACGTCTAGAAGGGCTTCGGTTCAGACGCCCGCCATCTTTCAATAGCCTCAAGAGCCCTGATGCCCCATGCGAGCGCCTCCCTCATCTGCTCCCTGTCCCTAGTTAGAACAGGCCAGTTCCGCACCATCCGGAAGAACCGAGCCGCGCAGGAAAGATCCGGAACCCGGTTGCAAGCCTCGCGGAGAAGCTGGTCCAAGGAGGAAGCTTCCTCAGGATTCTTAGATAATACTGAGTAGAGCGCGTAGAGAAGACCCTTGATGCAGGTTCCGGTGAGCCTCACCATAACCGGGAGTGAGGAATCAGGCTTGTCGACAAACCTTCCTAGGATGTACAGCCTACACCGCCTCGCCTCCGCCAAATACCCCCACTCGTTCTCAAGATACTCGTTTAAAGGGAGCATCTCCATCGCCGGCACTGTACAGCCATAGAGGACACGAAACGTCCCCGGTGCTGGCGGGTTCCACCCTTCTCTCCTCCTTTCAGCCGGCAGGAAGTACACTTGGAACTGGCTTACCCCCGCGTCCCTGGGCTTAAGCCGGCCGATTGCCCCTTGGAATCTGAGCGCGTACTCCAGCTTAGGCGCCTCACCATCCTCTAGAACCCTGTTGTCAACATAGGCATGAATATCAGCATCCGAGTAACCCGGAATGAAGTCGCCAGTCACCAGAGACCCCTTCAAGATGACGCAGCGCAGCTCCTCCCTGAAGACAGCCCTGCATGCACCAACTATTTCACCTATCGACCTTTCCAACTGTTTTCTCTGAGAACCCTCCATTCGCATTGTCTGGCAGACGCTTTATTTAAGAGTTGCACGGAACCATTCTCACAATCCTCGCTTTCCAAATAAGGTTTTTACACCTGTCGGAGGCTGATTATCCCGCTGTGTTCAGATCAGACGCTAAATACTATTCCCCGCCGGCAACATGAGAGTATAGTTGCTCTTTTACTGCTAACTCATAGCCTCTGTCTCTAAAGCCTGATTACAACGCTATTCGCATTGTAACACCGTACTCATACTTCTACCTCCATGTTCCGCCGTAAATGAAGCCTGACGGTTGGAAGAACCCTCGTCCTCAGGCGTAGCGCGCTAGGATTTTTCAACAATTCCTCCCGGAAGCCTTCAAAACCCTGTAGCCGAGCAGGATGACAGCCACGCCCAGAATGAAGACAGCGGCGCCGGCGCAGAACATCAGGCCGACGAGCGGTGCAAGCTTCCCACCCTTTATGGAGGAAACGTTAACCATGAAAACCACGCTGCCGAGCACAGCCAAGCCCCCGTAGACTAGGGCGACGAGCCCAGCGGCCCTAAGCCTCCTCGCCGCAGCCGTGAGACACGTCCAGACGATTAGGAAAACACTCGCCAAGCCGGATGCGGCGGAAAACACCAGGATAAGCTGGCCCGCGGCAAATCCAGGCAGGGATAGAGCGTTCTCGAGAAAACCGCTTACAATGCTGGAGGACCCGAGTAGAGCAAGGCTAAGCGCGCCCAGCGCCAGGCTGAAAAGCGCGAGAACAGTAAGCCTCTCCACGGGACACCAGGGTAGCATGCTCCGCGCGACATTAAAGCCTTACGCTCAACACTGGGTAGACGGTTGGCGACGAGGCTGGCGCAGAAGGCGGGGAAAACCCTACTATTATGGGGGACGTATTCAACCTCCTGGGCACGCGTGATCCAGGCGTCGCCATGTTTTCAACCATCCTCCAGTTGGGGGAAAGGGTTTTCGTTAAAGCCTTATGTATGGTTCCAAACGCCTCCCTGAGAAGGAGAGGGGGTTTGCACGAGCATCATGCGCACCACATCGTCGAGTTTAGAAACAGGCTTATCGCAAGCCTAATCCTTACAGCCCCGATCCTGCTTTTCTCAGAAACGTTTCAAACAATGATCCTCGGCGGGAAGGCAATAGTTTTCCCAATGCAGAAACAAGCGCTGCTAATCCTATCCGCTTCCCTCTATGTTTACGGCGGCTGGCCGTTCCTGAGAGGACTGGTGGAAGAGTTGAAAGCCAGGCTCCCAGGCATGATGACGCTCATCGGCACAGCCATAACGGTGGCGTTCACATACTCTGCCGCGACAGTCTTCATTCCGCTCGGCATGGAGTTCTTCTGGGAGCTCGCCACCCTGGTGGACGTGATGCTTCTAGGACACTGGATAGAGGCTAAAAGCGTTCTCGGAGCCTCAACAGCCCTTGAGGAGCTTGTGAGAATAATGCCTACGACAGCCCACGTTTTAAAAAACAGTGAAATAGTTGACATGCCGGTCTCGGAGCTTAAGCCGAGCGACACTGTCTTAATACGGCCGGGTGAGAAAATCCCGTCTGACGGAACTGTTTTAGAGGGAGAATCCTTCGTGAACGAGGCCTTTCTAACAGGCGAGTCTAAACCAGTCGGGAAGAAAGCAGGATCGAGAGTAATCGGTGGCTCGATAAACGGCGACGGTGTTCTGAAAATGGTTGTCGAGAAAACCGGGGAGGATACTTACCTGGCTCAAGTCGTAAAGCTCGTTAAGCAGGCTCAGGAAACCAAGTCCAGGACCCAAGACTTGGCGAACAGGGCTGCAGCCCTGCTTTTCTACGTTGCGCTAACAGTCTCGCTGGCTGCTTACGCAGCATGGTTCGCCACCGGAAACCCGGATATGGCTTTCGAAAGCATGGTTGCAGTACTCGTAGTCGCATGCCCGCATGCCCTCGGCCTAGCCATACCGCTTGTCGTAGCCCTGTCAACATCGATAACCGCGAAAAACGGGATACTCGTGAGAGACAGGAGAGCGTTTGAAACAGCTAGGAGCATTAACGCCGTTGTCTTCGACAAGACTGGGACACTAACCCTCGGCAGCTTCGGCGTCAGCGACACCGTTCCCCTGATCCCGGAGGAGGAGCTTTTGAAACTGGCTGCAAGCGTCGAGCTGAACTCTGAACACGTGATTGCGAAAGCCATTGTCGAGCACGCGAAGCAGAAGGGTGTTCAACCCGTTGAAGCAGAAGGGTTTAGAGCAATCCCTGGGAAAGGCGTTTACGGCAGGGTTGACGGGAAAGAGGTTTACGTCGGGGGCCTGAGCCTTCTAAACGATGCTGAAAAGGTTTTAGAAAACCGGGAGATAAGCGGGCTGGTGAAGCAGGGTAAGACAATGGTTTTCACACTCGTCGACGGCAGGCTCGCGGGCGCGTTCGCCCTCTCGGACAAGGTGAGGAGAGAATCCTACGAGGCGGTTGAGAAGCTTAAGAGAATGGGGATAAGGGTTTACATGCTCACCGGGGACTCTATGGAAGCCGCGAAATGGGTTGCTGAGGAACTGGGCGTAGAAGAGTATTTCGCCCAAGTCATGCCACATGAGAAAGCGGAGAAGATCAGGCTTCTCAAAAACAGGGGGCTAAGGGTCGCGATGGTTGGGGACGGTGTGAACGACGCGCCCGCCCTCGCCACAGCAGACGTCGGCATAGCCATAGGCGCAGGCACGGATGTAGCGGTAGAGAGCGCGGACATAATCCTGGTTAGAAACGACCCGAGGGATGTTCCAAAGATTATTGAGCTTTCGCGAAAAACGTTTTCAAAAATGGTTCAAAACCTATGGTGGGCAGCCGGCTACAACATCGTCACCATACCTCTGGCGGCAGGCGTACTCCACGGGCTCGGCGTGGTTCTACCAGCCTGGGCTGGAGCACTAGTCATGTCGCTGAGCACAGTCATAGTTGCCTTAAATACTCAAACCCTTAGGAAATATGAGCCGGAGGAGGCGAGGAGGATGAAGAGGAGAACCGTCACCGACCCGGTTTGCAGGATGAAGATAGAGCCTGAAACAGCCTACAGCAGGCTGGAATACCGGGGGCAAACCATCTACTTCTGCTCCAGACATTGCGAGGAGGAATTCCGGAGAAACCCTGAAAAATACGGGATTAGAGCCTGAGGCATTGCACACGTCAACCAAGTCTTCCTGCTTCCATGCAACGGTCTTCCAATATTCGTTTGAACGCTTAAGAAACGCGGATTGAACGATTGAAAACGAAATCAACCATAGGTGTCGGAGGAAGTGCTCGGGAAAAAGTTAATACTTCGTGCAGACCTTTTCAGACACATAATCACAGGTGGCAACGCTATTGGAAACGCTGATCGATGAAAAGATAAAGCTGGTTCTTAAATGCAAGACGATTGCAATAGTTGGATTATCCAGGGACCCGAATAAGGACAGCTATAGGGTGGCTGAATACCTGAAGAAAAACGGATACCGTGTTATTCCGATCAACCCTTTCGCAGACGAGGTCCTTGGCGAGAAGTGTTTCAAAAGCCTGCTCGAGATCCCGGAGGAAGTTCAGAAGACTATTGAAGTCGTCGACATCTTCAGGCCTTCTGAAGAAGCTCTCCCAATTGTTGAGCAGGCGGTTCGCCTAAAGCAGAAACACGGTAATCCCCTATTCATATGGATGCAGCTAGGCATAGTTAACACGCAGGCTGCTGAACAGGCGGAGAAAGCCGGTTTAACGGTTATAATGAACAGGTGCATGATGATTGAGCATAAAAGATTAACCCGAACATAAAGGTTGTAGCGCATGCTAGGCATTATAATAAATAGAATATTTTAAAAATGAGGATAAGCTTATAAACCCTAGTTCAACATACCTTCCGAAAACATGAATGAGAATGAAAACGCGCGCTAAGACCGAGGACATCATCGCACTTCAGTCTAGGCTGACCTTTCTTTTAAAGCTCCCTTACCTAATGCGTCGAGGAACTCTAGCTGAGCGTGGGCTACACATACGTAGTTGTCAGCTGCGCCGTAGTAAAGCAGTAGTCTCTCATCCTTTATTACGGCCCCGCATGTGTAGACGACCCCCGGCTTGAACCCGTTGTTCTCATACCAGTGATCTGGCTTTAGGATGGGTTTGGGAGACCTATAAAGCACTTCTTCAGGGTTCTCGGTGTCTAGCAGCATTACCCCTATTTTATACATTCCATCCTTTTTATCTATCCCGTGATAAAAGAGGATCCATCCCTCGTCAGTCTTCAATGGCGGTGCCCCAGCTCCCTTAACCACCGCTTCCCACCCCTCAGGATTATAGGTGGGTCGATACTGGCTTAGTATGTATTCGTCCTCTTCAAGGTCTAGACTATCCAAGTATGCTATCGATATTTTGGGCGAGATGCTATGTAGAACCGCATATTTTCCGCGTATTTTCTCAGGAAAGAGGACGAAGTTTTTATGCGTTTCACCGGGCGGAGTTAACAGTTTTTCCCCTTTCCACCTCCACCTTTTACTGAGGAAATCGCTTACACGAATGGATGTTATGCCAACTCTAAGCTCATATGGATCGAAGGCGGTATAGGTCATATATACATTGTCATCGTCCTTCACAATTGCAAGCCGGGGATCCTCACACCCGTAGAATCCGCCTCCTGATACTGGATGTGTCTTAAAGTCCTCATTACGGGATCTCGCCTCATAAATCGGCCTCTCGTAGATTGGAAATTCTGACCTCTCTTCAACCTGGAACCCGTCCTCTGAACACGCGTATCCAAATCTTGAGACTTCGTCAACCCCTACGGCCCTGTACACCAAGTGAACTTTGCCTTCAAGTAAGATTGCTCCCGCGTTGAAAGTTTGATAAGCCTCCCAAGGGTGAGTAATATTCGGACATATAATTGGATTACCCGAATACTTTAACAGTAACTTTTCCAGATAAGAATCGTTCATCTTTGTTATTTGTTGAAAAACCCTGCTTATATACATTTACACGAGTTACAAAACTAGAAACATATACTTTATTAGTATGTTCATCGTTAGTTGGGGATTATAGATGAAAAGATACGAGCATAATCCTGTTTTGTCTCCGACACGGGAGAGGGCTTGGGAGGCCTTCGCCGTCTTTAATCCCAACGTGATTAGGAAGGACAGGAAATATTATATGCTTTATAGGGCGATCTCTTCCTCAGACCTACTGAAGAAACAGGGATCGAGTTTCAGTTCGATAGGCATAGCGGAAAGTAAGAACGGAGTGAATTTTTCGAATAGGCAGAGGCTCGTATTCCCAGAGGAGGAGTGGGAGAGATTTGGCTGCGAAGATCCAAGGATAACGTTCATCGATGGAAAGTATTATATTTTCTATACTGCCATATCCACACTTCCGCCTAGGGCTGAAGGAATTAGGGTCGGAGTGGCTATAAGCAGGAATCTCAGGAGGATCGAGGAGAAGCACCTCGTGACACCCTTCAACGCCAAGGCCATGGCGCTTTTCCCCAAAAGGATCAAAGGGAAGCTGACGGCCGTTTTGACCGTTAACACCGACTCTCCCCCAGCATACATTGGTATTGCGCAACTGTCAGACGACCCAGTCCTCTGGTATAGTCAGATGGAAGAATGGTATAGGAACCTGAAGGAGCATGTTTTGACACCCGATCCAAGGAGACATCTGCTTGACCACATCGAGGTAGGCGCGCCTCCGGTAAGAGTAAAGGAGGGTTGGCTACTAATATACTCTTACATCCAAAACTACTTTTCTCAGGACATGGGGAGCAGAGTCTTCGGAGTCGAAGCACTCATACTCGATCCAGATGACCCTAGGAAGGTCGTTGCAAAAACAGAGTACCCTTTTATGGTGGCTCAAGAGTTTTACGAGTGGTATGGACATGTGCCGAGGGTGGTTTTCCCCACATCTGCAGTCCTGGAGGAAGGCAGAGTTAAGATATACTATGGGGCTGCCGACACTACATGTTGTCTTGCAACTGCCAGCCTGCGGGAGTTAATGGTTTTCATGAGGGCTAAGACTCTGCCCGTCTTCAAAAGGTATCCGCAAAAACCAATAATCAAGCCTATTCCAGCACACGATTGGGAGAGCCTTGCAACCTTTAACCCGGCGGCAATAGAACTGGAAGGGAAAATATACATACTCTACAGAGCACTATCGGCCGATAAAACCTCGACCATTGGGTTAGCAGTCACGAAGGACGGCTTAAACATCGCTGAAAGACTGAATAAGCCGATATATGTACCGAGAGAAGAATTTGAGAATAAATTGGTACCAGGCCATTCGGGATGCGAGGACCCGAGGATTATTAAGATGGGCAGTAGGATATACATGTTCTACACAGCCTACGACAATGTAAACCCACCCAGAGTAGCCTTGACATACATAAACATGGATGATTTCCTCGCATACGAGTGGAACTGGGCGACGCCCAGAATAATCTCTCCCCCGGGAATCGACGATAAGAATGCATGCATAATCCCAGAAAGAATAGGGAGCAAATACATGTTCATTCACAGAACCGGAGGCATAAACATAGTCTACGATTATATTCAAGACCTCGATTCAATCGATCCGAATAGGCTGTTAAGCTTTAAACTGATTAGGCCAAGGACAGGAATGTGGGATGGAAAGAAGGTTGGCTTAGCTGCCCCACCCATTAAAACCCGCTCTGGCTGGCTCCTTTTCTACCACGGAGTTTCCGCCGACAATGTGTACAGAGTTGGTGCAGCACTCTTAGATAAAGGCCGCCCTGAAAACGTCGTGGCTAGAACATTGGGATACCTGCTAGAGCCTCAAACAAGCTACGAGAAAGAGGGTTACGTAAGGAACGTTGTGTTCCCGTGTGGAGCCATAGTTAGGGAAGACGAAATATACCTGTACTATGGAGCTGCAGACACCTATGTCTGCGTAGCAACGGCCCCGCTGAAGAAACTCCTCTCATTACTAACTGCAAAATAGTAGCGAAACAGTGTTAAAGCAAGAATGTAGTGCGCGCTACAAGCTCGCGCTTATTTCCCTCTCATAGCCAGGCAGATCCAGAATATTTAGTACCAAGATATGGATCAAAATGTTACCTTCTCATAGCCCATTCACTTAACGATTTCAAAGAACGATTTGGCAGACATCTATGCTTAAGGATTTGCAGAAAAAGGAATTAAAAATGTCTTCTAAAACAAAATAATCAAGTTAAGGAGCTTCCATATTTCAATCCAACTTTATACATGGTCTCCAAGTTGCTCACGCGTGCGCGTGCCGAAACATAGCTGCGTAATAGGATGGAAAAAGCCGTAAGAAAAATGGTGGAAACAACGATAAAGTCATACCCTAGTTTCTTAAATTCATGCAGCATACTCGAGACAACGCTGGGAAGCCCTCTAGGTATTGTTCACGCTGAATAAAGTTTACCGATTTATAGCACTTTATCCTCCCCAGTTTCTCTCGCAACAAGTCTAGGTCGTCTTATGCAATCCAAGGTGATTGAGACCCACGCCCAACCATCATCCAACCCTTTTTCTTCCAGCTTCAGATCAAGCCTTCGCACCGCTCCCAGAATTCAATTTCACACTCGTCCCGGATGGCAATGGCAGATTTTCGAAGAACATACAGCTTCCCCCAACACCGTATCTGGAATACAAATCGCTCGCACTAACCCTTCGCTTTTCCTTCAAAGACTGCATACATACTATAGTCTGTATGCAGCATCTTAAGCGTCCTCATGCAAAGTGGACATAACTCACGGGCAGGCATTGCGATAAACAGAATATTTTTAAAAAAGATAATCTTATAAACCCTATTTCAACATGCCTTCCGGAAACATGAATGAGAATGAAAACATTTGGCATGCTCTCGAGTTGCAAGAAGTATTTGAAAGATTGAAGACGAGTATGAGAGGCCTAAGCAGACATGAGGCAGAGAAGAGGCTTAGAGAATACGGTCCAAACGAGTTAGAAGAGGAGGAGCGAGCGAGCGTCCTAACCCTTCTCCTCGATCAGTTAAGGAGCCCCCTTATACTGGTGCTTGTGGCGGCGGTGCTGATTTCCTTAGCTATCGGGGAACTGATTGACGCTGCTGTGATAGGTGTCGTCATAATCTTCAATACCTCCTTGGGTTTCACACAGGAGTTTAGAGCGGAGAAGGCATTACAGGCTTTAAAGAGCCTTGCAGCACCAGAAGCAACGGTAATACGTGATTGCCCCGAGGCTGGCGGTTGTGTACCTATGCGGATTAAAGTCAGAGAGATTGTTCCAGGCGATATAGTTATTCTAGAAGCTGGTGACAGAGTACCTGCGGATGCAAGAATCTTTGAGGCGGTTAACTTGGAGATAGACGAGTCCATGTTGACCGGTGAATCAATTCCAGTTGGAAAAACGGTTAGGCCTCTTGAAAAGGATCTTCCTGTAGCGGACCGACAAAACATTGCTTTTTCCGGAACAGTCGTAACCAGAGGCAGGGGGAAGGCGGTTGTATTCGCCACCGGGATGAGAACGGAGATCGGTAAAATAGCGCAGTTGATAAAGGAAACTGAGAGGGCTGAAATACCAATCCGGAGGCGAGTTTCCGATCTTTCAAAGAAACTTGGCTTGCTTGCTCTAGCATCCAGCAGCCTAATGGTGGTAATCGGTATTCTAAGGGGTTTCGAGTTTTTCGAGGTTTTTCTATTCGCGCTTGCAAGCGCCGTGTCCGCCATTCCTGAAGGACTTCCTGCAGTCATAACGATAACTCTTGCGGTAGGGGTTAACAGAATGGTTAAGCGTAACGCCATAATCAGGAAGCTTCAGGCTGTTGACACTCTTGGTTCAGTAACAGTCATATGCACTGACAAGACTGGGACACTGACAACCAACCAAATGACGGTGAAAGAGATACTAGTAGATGATATAACGGTAAAGATTACTGGATCGGGTTTTACTCCTGAAGGACAGTTCATGGTGGGAGACAAGCCGATTGAACCATTGGGATTTGAGCCTCTGAGGCTTCTTCTTCAGGCGGGCGCCCTTTGCAATAATGCTTCTTTAATACAGCATGAGATTGACGGCGGATTCCGATGGGAAATTCGCGGAGACCCGACTGAAGGCTCATTGGTAGTTGCATCAGCCAAGGCCGGTATGAGAAAGGAGGAGCTGGAGGAGCTCTATCCACGTGTGGACGAGATACCTTTTGAACCTGAAAAAAGATACATGGTTACGTTTCACAAGAAGGCTACTTCGTCGAATGGTTTGATTGCTTTCGCTAAGGGTGCACCTAAAGCCATACTGGAAATGTGCTCACAATGTCTAGAAAATGGAGAGGCTAAAGATTTGTCGGAGGAGAGAAAAGAAGAGATTCTTGAGGTTGCCCGCCGTATGGCTGGTAACGCCCTGAGGGTTCTCGCGATTGCATATCGAGAAATAGATGATAAAGAGTTGGAGGGGTTCAAATCAAATATTCATGCTAAACCCAGTATGGTGTTTATCGGCCTTGTTGGAATGATAGACCCTCCTAGGCCGGAGGCGAAAACTGCGGTGCAGCTTTGCGATAGGGCAGGCATTAAGGTCGTTATGGTGACCGGAGACCATAGGCTTACGGCGCAGGCTATTGCAAGCGAGCTCGGCATTCTGAAGCCAGGCTTGAAAGTCCTGACGGGTGCGGAGCTTGATCAGATGAGCGACAGCGAGCTGGATGTTGTGGCCGAGGAAGTTGCGGTTTTTGCAAGAGTTTCTCCTATACATAAGCATAGGATAGTCCAGTCGCTAAGACGAAAGGGACACGTGGTGGCTATGACCGGCGATGGGGTGAATGATGCGCCGGCTTTAAAGATTGCGGATGTTGGAGTTGCGATGGGCATAACCGGGACTGATGTTACGAAGGAGACTGCCGACATGGTTTTGACTGATGATAATTTCGCCAGCATCGTTAATGCGGTGGAGGAGGGCCGGGTGGTGTTTGAAAACATTAGGAAAGTCGTTAAATACCTAGTTTCCACGAACCTGGGGGAGATAGTCACGATATTCACCGCCCTTTTCCTCCTGCCGGATGCACCCATCCTTTTTACTCCTGTTCAAATCCTTTGGGTTAACCTAGTCACCGACGGGCTGCTCGACGTGACTCTAGCGATGGAACCTAAGGAGGAGGACGTTATGGATCAACCTCCGAGAAAACCCGACGAGAAGATAATCAACAGGGATATTCTGTTAAACACGCTTTACATATCATTATTCATGGCTGCGGGAACCCTATGGCTTTTCAAGGCAGAATGGATTAACGGGCACTTGACGCGCGCGCGGACCCTGGGTTTCACAACGATGGCGATGTTTCAGGTTTTCAACGCGCTGAACTGCCGCTCTAGAACTAAATCCGTGTTCAAAATAGGGTTTTTCAAAAACAAGTATCTTTTCGCAGCCATCGCCGCCTCAGTCTCCCTGCAAATAATGGCGACGACGCTGCCCCTCTTCCAACTAGCCCTGCAAACCGAGCCGCTCTCGGCATTGGATTGGACAATCATGATGCTTGTTTCAAGCTCCGTCTTCATAGCTGACGAATTAAGAAAGCTCGTTAGAAAAAAGGTGAAAGGGTGATGTTTTTGTCGTCAAAGTATGAGCCAAGCCAAAAAGGAAGAGATTTAAGGCTGCAGGTGTTTGTTAACAGGGCGATTAGCAATGCAGAAAATTGGTGTTGTAACAGCTGGCGGCGACGCTCCGGGAATGAACGCAGCAATCCGATCTGTAGTTAGAACCGCCATATTCAACGGATTGAAAGTTGTAGG
>CAZWPT010000045.1:0-146613 GCA_964635675.1 uncultured Nitrososphaerota archaeon
ATAGAACTCAACGGCAGTGCCGCCCACAATGACCGGTATAGCTTCTCCCTTCAAAGCCTTAGCGAGGACGGCCGCGAAGAAGACCTTCCTCTCTAGACGGTCCCTGATATCCCTTACTTTGTCCAGAAGCCTTTCAAAGTCCATAAACCTTTGGCGCTGTCAAGTGGAGCGCCTCGATTTTAAAGCTTAAGCCTTGGCGCTGGAAAAACGTCCTACTGTGGTTCTATCGTAGACGGTGGCTTACTTGTTATGCAATAGTTAACCCATGTTACATTCTTGAAAGTACTAGTTATGCGGTTGGCCATATCCTCGAGGATCTCATAGGGAAGGCGTACCCAGTCGGCGGTCATACCGTCCTCAGAAGATACAACCCTGATGGTGACTATATAACCATATCTCCTCTCATCGCCCATGACCCCGATTGCCTTGTCATCACCGACGATCGCGAACGCTTGCCAAACCTTGGTGTAAAGACCATGAGATCTCAGTACCTCCTCAACTATATTCGATGCCTCCCTGCATATCTCCAGCTTCTCCTTGGTCACTTCTCCTATCACCCTCACGGCCAGTCCCGGACCCGGGAATGGATGAGCCTCAACTACCTCATCTGGTAGGCCGAGCTCCTTTGCGATAACTCTGACCTCGTCCTTGTATAAGTCGCGAAGGGGCTCCATTACCTTCAAGGCCAGCCACTTTGGCAAACCCGCCACGTTATGGTGGCTCTTTATGCGCGAGGCAAGCTTGCCAGACCTAGCGCTCTCCACGACGTCGGGGTAAAGGGTACCCTGAGCAAGCCATGTGAAGGGCCCACATCTTCTGTTCTGCTCATCAAAGATCTTGGCGAACTCCTCGCCAACGAGATGCCTCTTTTCCTCGGGATCGCTTATTCCCTTCAGCTTCTCGAGGAATCTCGTAGAGGCATTCACATGTACGTAGTTCACGCCTAGCTTATCGAGTATCGCTCTGACTCTCTCGGGTTCTCCCTTTCTCATTAAACCAGTATCGACAAAGACGCAGAATAGGCGTTCACCTGCTACCTTGTTGAGCAACACAGCAGTCGTTAAGGAGTCAACACCACCGCTAACAGCGCATATTATCCGCCCCCTGGTTACCTCAGAGGCAATCTTCCTCAGGATCGAATCCATGATTTTACCCGGATACCAGTCTCTCGTGCAGCCGCAAATTTTGTAGACGAAGTTTCCCAACAACTCCTTGCCATGTTCGGTGTGAGACACCTCAGGATGGAACTGAACCCCCCATATCCGCCCGTCCCTATCGGTTATAGCAGCTATCTTGATCCTTGGTGTGCTCGCCACTGCTCTGAACCCCTCTGGCAACTCCAGAACTGTGTCAGTGTGGCTCATCCAACACGTAAAGCTAGGTGGCAAACCCTCGAAAAGCCCATGGGCGTCATGAACGGTCAGTACCGTCCTTCCATACTCTGCCCCCTGAGATTTCGCAACAGAACCGCCCTTTAACTTGGCTATGAGCTGCAACCCGTAGCATACCCCGAGAATCGGAATCTGGCTCTCAAGCAACTCTGGGTCGATACTTGGCGAGCTCATGTCCTCCACGCTTGTGGGCCCGCCGGACAGCACAAGCCCTCTAGGTCCCATGCTCACGACCTCTTTAGCAGTGATCGCGTGAGGGACAAGTTCAGCGAAGACGCCCAACTCCCTTATCCTCCTGCATATCAAATGTGCATACTGGCCGCCGAAGTCTACGACAAGAATTTGAGCACCCTTCAATCCGGTCATGCATCAAACCCTTATGAGATAGTTAAAAATTTTATGGCCAGCCATCTGTCGCTGTCTCCGATGGTTCATCTAACTCCTTCATCAATGTCCCTCCCTTCACTGCCCTGCGCATCATCCGCTAATCGCCAACGAAACGGATATGACGAAGAGACGCGGTAGGATGGCATTTGATAAAGAGAATGTGAGTATTCATACGTCTCGGCTTTGAGCAAGAAAAGGACAAGATCGTATAAGGCAAGGAAGTGCCAGTACAGATACCAGTACTATGATACTTTTGGGAAGGAGAGGATTGGTTCCCAGTAAGAGTGTTTAGCAAACCCCACGAGCTTTGGTACCCGCCGGAAGGTTCGACCTCTATGCCAAGAAATACAAAGGCAAGAAGCTTATACTTCCGATGGGCGGGGAAGCAAGGAGGAGATCGACTACATAAGGGGCTTGTATGCTGGAGAGGCTTGCTTCGTGGATCATTGCTTTAGCGCTTTCTACGAGAGGATGGAAGAGCTTGGTCTCTTGGATAGCTCAATCGTAGTGGTGCTGCGGACCATGGCAAGTTCCAAAGGGAGGCGATAGGCTGTGCAGCAAGCTGCTGAAGGTCCCCTTCATGGTCAGGTTACCCGGCCGCGAGAAGGCAAGGGATACTGGTGCGGTGGTGCAATTTCCATACTTGTTGTCAACAATGCTGGAGCTGGTCAGCCTGGACAACAATAACGAGCGATTTTAAACTATAGGAATCAATCTGACCCGGTTGTCGATGAGTTCGACTGCGTATAGACCGGTCTTAGGCCTCATGCCGTAGACCGTAAGAGCGTTCGCAACGTCTTTGAAAACGAAGTGAGTATCAGCTATATGCGTCATGTAGCTAAGGTGCTTTATGCCACGCTTCACGGTACCGATAACCACCGCGCCATTCTCCTGCGCAAAGTTAATAATGTGTTCAGCAACGGCCAATATGGAGTCATGCCCGTATCGGTTGGCGATCGTATCGAAACCTAGGAGTATCATTAATCCCTTTCTGAATTGTTTCTCGCTGAACCTTCTCTTGCAGAGTTCTTTGATGTACTCCACCTCGCTCTCAAAATCCTTTGAGCTAGGTAGGTGCATGACAACCTCCCTAGTTAGCTCGGCTGGGTACTTCTCACCTATAGAAGGTACTACTATGACTCCCCTACCGGTACCGACAGCATTCCAAGCAATCTGCGTTTGCAATTGCATATACCTAAAATCGACCCCATGCTCCACCTCGAAAAGGTTAAAGCTTCCCCTCTTTAAACCGCCCGTGATCGTGTCGAAGTCGGGGATGCCGGAGGAGATTGAACCTCTTGGGAGGTCGTCGATAATATCTGGCTTAATCCCAAGGTCCTCGTGGAAAGTAGGGAAAACGCGGAACTTACCTCCATCAAGGGTGAAAATATACTTTCTGTTAAAGATCTTCGTGCCTCTCAACTTTTTGAGCTCAATCTCTCTCACTGTTCTCTTCTCAAGATTGTCCTCGTAAACCCTGCCCTCCTCAGCCTCACCGTAAACCTCCGTTAAAGTAAGTAGCACAACGCCATCGGCTAGAAAGTCAAGGTATGAGTTTTTCCCGTTCTCCTCCACTAAAATTGTAACGCCACCTGTCATGTAAGGCGTCGTAAGGATTGCCTTCGCGGTCCGCATCCTCGCCTTAACATCCATCTCGGCAGCCATAGCATCCCAAGTGTCAACAATCAAAAATGGACGCTCCATCTTCAGCAACTGGTCACGTAACCTACTCAACAGTTGTTCAGGTGTTTCCTGACGAGTCTCCAAGAACCTCATCTCCTCTGGGCCTAGGACGACCTTATCCCTCAGCCAAGGATAATATTCATAGAGAACGGTTGGCGGGACCCTTGTGGAGAAGTAAATACAATCAGGTAATCCGGCCTTCTGTAATATCTCGAGTGCCAAGGTGGTCTTACCAGTTCCTGCATAACCCTTAATCAATAGAGTGCGCTCTGCCTTCAAAAACTTATCCAGCTCCTCTGGAATCCTTGTAAAGTTTGCCAATAACGCCTCACCAGATCCCCTCACGAAGGCCTAGCGAACTCATCTGCAATCAACAGCCTTATGAGCTCAGTGTTGTTCTTAACACCCTTCCGAGCCTTGATCATCTGAAATTTCCTAGCTATATCTCCTTCAAGAACTACCCTAATTACTATTTTATTATCTTTAGTATCTTTTTGTTCCATTTTATCACCTTTTGTCCATTATGAACATAATGTATATAAACTTTTAAGCCAGCAGCTAGCCGGATGAGCGGCGCAGAAGACATTGTAAAAAACATCAAGGATGAGCGCGTAAGGAGAGTCCTAGCGGTTTTGATGATGGCAAGAGGGCCTGCACCGTTGGGATATGTCTCCCTACATACCGGAATAGAGGCTCCGCTTGAGTTGTTAGAAGAGATGAGGCGAAAGGGGCTGGTTCGGAGATGTCCGAGTTCAACATGGTCCTGTAGCCTAGGTCCCATTTATGAAATTGAGCCACGAGTAAGGAGCGCCTGCAGGTCATATTGGTTTCGGCATGAGGTGGGTTAAAATCTGTGGGATAGCAGGTCTCTTGATTAAAGGGAGTTCCGCTAACGTTGGAGAGCTGTTAATCGCTATGATAAACTCCTTACAGCACCGAGGAAACGATTCTGCAGGTGTAGCCTTGTACAACGAAGCATCTCCGGTCAGCGATGAATACATCTTTAAAATACACACTCGAGATGTCGTAGGTGCCGCTAGCATGGTCGCTACTGCGATAGCTAAGGCAGGGGGGGACATAAGGAGCATTCAGCTGCACTCGGTGAATGGTTTCGGGTTTGACAGATACCTCGTCAGATCCAGTCCAGAGCACGTAAAGAGGATTGTAGATGAAATCAACTCAACTAGGATCGCTCGAGTCCTGAGCGTGGGAAGGCAGATGGAGATATTAAAGGATGTATGCACAGTAGAGGAGTTGGACAAGCATTTCAAGGTGGCAAATCTTAAGGGAACACATGGAGTTGGTCACGTGCGCTTTTCCACCGAGAGTCAAGTTGATCTCTTCCACGCGCATCCCTTTCAGTCCTTCGAGTATCCAGACATCGCGGTAGTCCATAACGGACAGATCACGAATTACTACAAAGTCAGAGGACTCCTAGAAAGAAGGGGACACGTCTTCGAGACGGAAAACGATTCAGAGCTCATAGTGCATTATGTGGCTGACAAGCTCAAGCGTGGTTTGGGCTTGAAAGATGCGCTGTCGGCCTCAGTAAAGGACCTCGACGGCCCCTTCTCATACATAATCTCAACACCGGACGGAATAGGCGTGGCCAAGGATAAGCTCGGCCTAAGGCCTGCGGTTGTATTAGAATGCGATGGGTTGTGTGCTATAGCTTCTGAGGAGATCGCTCTGAGGACGCTCGAATGCTCAGGGGAAATACGTAACCTCAGGCCTGGGGAAGTGGTCACATGGACGAAATGACTGACGTTTGCTTGAGTGAAGTCATAGACGCGATAGAGCTTAACACCCGCCAGCTGAACAAAATGCTGAAGGAGTTATCCCAGAAAGTCGGAAGGATTGTAATCAAGAATCCAAAGGCTAGGCATCACATAGCGGCAGGAATTTGTCGAGACGTCAGAATAGACATAGAGGGCTCGGTTGGTTACTTCGTAGGCACTATGATCAACGGAGCCAAGATATGCGTGCACGGAAACGCTGGCTGGTTCGCGGGCGATAACATGACTTCCGGCGAGATAATAATAGAGGGAAGTGTTGGCAACGGGTTGGCTCAGGGGATTTACGGCGGGTTGATGATCGTTAGGGGTAGTGCTGGCGATAGGGTCGGTTCTCTAATGAAAGGTGGCACGGTCATAGTAGGCGGGAGTGCAGGAATAATGACCGGCCTCTACATGATGGGTGGGGAAATATTGGTACTTGGTGAACTTGGCGACTACGCTGGGGAATCCATAATAGGTGGGCAGATAATATTCTCGGGCGACACCCCCCGCTTAGGGAAGAACGCAAAGGTCGTTGACCTGGATGTAGACAAGGAGGAACGAGTGCGAAGGAGGCTCGAAAGCTACGGATTTGATGTGCCATCAACTTTAAGGAAGATAATCCCGCGCAGTCCACGTCCCTTCTACAGAATGCAGGAGGGTTCTGCGGTTAGGGTGAGGAGAACATACGCGCGCTATAATATCTCTCTAGATAACGTTCACTGCAGGAAATGTATGCTGTGCACTAAACTCTGTCCTCAAAACGTATTCTGCTTAATTGGAGAGGATGTAGTACCCATCCGCAAGATCGATTGCGTGGGTTGCATGGTGTGCGTGGAACATTGTCCAGCAAATGCTATAGACGTCGTCCCGTTGCCGCTGACTCACAACTTCACTTGGAGCAGCTACATCGTAGATGATATACAACAGAAGGCTGATCTCGGACACCACATAGTACGAGGTATGGGCGCCAAAAGGTACTTTCCACACTTCGACGACCTAGTCTTCCTTTGCGCACAGACCTCAAGACCGCCCATAGACCATTACAGGGAACCATGTAACACGGAGGTTATCTTGGGGAATAGGTTCGCCGAGAGGCCGCTGAAGCTTAGGGCACCAATAATCATAGGAGCGATGTCGTTTGGCGCCATAAGCAAGGAGGCCAAGATCGCAATAGCAAAGGCGGCGTCTAAAATCGGGATCCCGGTTAACACCGGCGAGGGTGGTATGCTCCCAGAGGAAAGGGAGAATGCCTCAATACTAATCGCCCAGTATGCGTCTGGAAGGTTCGGTGTGTCAGCTCGCTACCTGCAATTAGCCGACGCGATCGAGATAAAAATAGGACAGGGCGCCAAATCGGGTCAGGGCGGCTTGCTGCTGGGGGAGAAGGTGAGCGAGGAGATTGCAAAGATCAGAGGTATACCCGTGGGCACAGATGCGATAAGCCCAGCGCGACATCTTGATATAGTTGGACCTGAGGACCTGAAGATGAAGATAGAGCAATTGAGGGAGATCACAGACTGGAAGGTACCGATAATGGTCAAGTATTCAGCTGGCAGGGTCTTTGATGACGTCAAGATAGCCGCTAAGGCTGGGGCCGACATAGTGGTTGTGGACGGAAAACAGGCTGGAACGGGAGCCGCACCGGATGTAGTCTTGGAACAAGCTGGTATGCCGACCCTCCCAGCCCTCGTCGAGGCGAACAGGGCACTGATGGAAGCTGGCCTGAGGGATGAAGTCGGCCTAGTTGTGTCTGGGGGTATAAGGAATGGTGCTGACGTAGCCAAGGCTATGGCATTGGGCGCTGACGCGGTAGCCATGGCAACGCCTGTTCTGATCGCAATGGGTTGCACGGTGTGTAGCCTGTGCAATACAGGACAATGCCCGAGGGGAATAGCAACCCAAGACCCTGAGTTGAGGAGGAGGCTGAATGTTGAAGTGGCAGCGGTGAGGATTGAGAACTTCCTTAGGGCGACTATCGAAGAGGTAGAAATGTTGGCTCAACTGCTCGGGAAGACAGATATCAGAAACTTCGAGCCGGAGGACTTGAGGGCCCTGACCCTAGATGTGTCGAGCATAACTGGAGTTAAGCTTGTAGGCAGAGGGTGAAAACATACGTGGCTGCTGTAGCGTGCTTATCGTTGAGCTAAGGTATGTTAGCGCTTTTTTCTATGCACTTGTTTAAAACGTAGTTCATCTGAGGCGATAGATCTCTATACTCAACTTCTATGCCTTTGAAAATCGTTTCTTTAAGAAGGGGCTTGACTAGGCCAACATCGTTCAAGTTAAAAGGGTTTATCTTAAGGTTCCTCTCGGTCACATAGTATTCGGTCTTCCCTGCAATTCCGGAATTATGTTCCCCTACTCTCCCTCAACATCGAGTATAAGCAGCTTTAAGCCAGCGTTCTCAGCCTCTATCGCTAATTTCATCGCAAGCCTTGTTTAACAGGCTGTGAACACGTTGAAATAGGATTGATGCTGGAACCCAATGTTTTAACGCTGTAAATTAACAGCGGCGCTATGAAAAAGGTTAACCATGTTATCCATTTTTCTCGTGGAAACGTTTTAAGCCACATGGCTGCGCAGCCTGGAGCATGAAGCTGCTTGAAGCCCTCTGGCTCACGCTGGGCGTAGCGCTGCTGCTGGTTCTACCCGGGCTTTTAGCTAGTTGCGACTTTTACGCTGCGCTGCTCTACTTCACAGGCTTCACCGTCTTCCTCGTCATCTCTGAGAAGAAGGTGAAACCATCCTCATGATTCTGGAGGAGTGGAAAGGGTTAAATAAAACGTGCTGGTGTTCAACCGAGAGTGGTATGGCTTGAAGGTGGGAAAGATGAATGAGGAAAGGAGGATTGTTTTCGCCGCATTACTGTCCCTAGCCCTGCTGTCAACAATGCTGCCGGTTCTTGCAGCACCGTCGCCTGAGAAGATTGTTTTCATCCACTACAGGGCTCAGGGAGCAGGCAGGCCTCCTGCGAGCGAGGGATACTACAAGCTTCTCGGAGCCAAGTGGAAGAAACTGCCTGTAACGTTCGTCGTCGACCCTGATAATCCTTATGGTTTAACCAGGAGAGGAATCGTGGACGCGTTGCACGCCGCCGCCGAGGAGTGGGATTCTTACACGAGCATAGAGCTCTTCGCCTCATACCTGGTTGCTCACAACGCGGATTGGGATGGTGCCATGCCTGACGGTAGAAACGAGATTGTCTTCGAATCCTACCCTGAGCCGAACGTGATCGCAGTCACCGTAATATGGGGATACTTCTCGGGGAGGGATAAGCAGATCATCGAGTTTGACATACTTTTCAACACGTATTACGCTTGGGGAGACGCCACTATTGATCAAAACGTGATGGATATACGGAACATTGCGACGCATGAGTTTGGACACGGCGTCGGGCTAGCCGACCTCTACCAGCCTCCAGCGTGGAGGGAAACCATGTACGGATACTCCGACTACGGTGAAACCAGTAAAAGAGACCTCTACTACGGCGACATCGCTGGCCTGCAAAAACTCTACGGTGAGTAGCATCCAACGGTGAAGCGCTCACCATGCACACCACTTTTTTGAAAAATTATCCGAGCGTGCTAATCGAATAACCCTAGGTATCCTCTCTAACTCTCTCCCAAGAGAATTCGCTTCACATGCTAGCATTCGCTGCTCTCAGTATCCAAGATCAACTCGCGTACACGTATGCTTCGCCTGCTACAATGTTTTGCCAGTGTTCTCATGCTTAACAGATGTTTTTTCCGATATGTTTAAATGTGGTTTTAGGAAAAGTTTATATATTCCATTTTTTGCGGGCTCTATGGCTTGACTGAGGAGCTGAATCCGTTTAGGAATGCCCAGAGGCAGGTTGATAAGTGTGCTGGAGTTTTGGGTTTGGATGAGGCTACGTGTTCTCTGCTTAGGGAGCCTTTGAGGACGCTGGTTGTTAATATTCCGGTTAGGATGGATGATGGTTCTGTCAGGGTTTTCACTGGCTTCAGAGTCCAGTATAATGATGCGTTGGGTCCGACTAAGGGCGGGATAAGATGGCATCCTGAGGAGAGTCTGGATACTGTTAAGGCTCTGGCTGCCTGGATGACCTGGAAGTGTGCTCTGCTGGATTTGCCTTTTGGCGGTGGGAAGGGTGGTGTTGTTTGCGACCCGAAGAAGCTGAGCGCGAATGAGAAAGAGAGGCTTGCTAGGGCTTACGTTAGGGCTCTCGCCGGCTTTCTGGGTCCGTTGAAGGATGTTCCTGCTCCGGATGTTTATACTGATCCTCAGGTGATGACTTGGATGATGGATGAGTTTTCGGTGATTGCTGGGTATAATGTGCCTGAGGTTATTACGGGTAAGCTGCTTGTCGCGGGGGGTTCTAAGGGGAGGGAGGATGCTACTGCGAGAGGCGGCATGTTTGTCTTGAGGGAGGCTGCCAGGTTTCTCGAGCTCGGTCTTATGGTTGACGAGTCCAGGCTTTACATGCCTCCTCACGTGCTTTCGAATATTCCTGATGCTTCCCCCGGGGATGATGTGGTGACTATTGCGATTCAGGGCTATGGTAACGCTGGCTCGCTGGCGCATTTTCTGGCGACGAGGCTTTTCAAAAACGTGAGGGTTGTTGCGGTGAGTGATTCCAGGGGAGGGGTTTTCAACGAGGACGGGTTGCCGTATGGTAGGGTTAGCAGGGTTAAGGCGGAGACTGGAAGCGTTGTTAACTACGAGTCTTCAAGGAGGATTAGTGGCGAGGAGGTTCTGGAGCTTCCGGTTGACGTTCTGATCCCGGCTGCTCTTGAAAACCAGATAACCCGGAGTAACGCTGGCAGGGTTAAGGCTAGGGTGGTTCTCGAGCTTGCTAACGGTCCGACGACGCCTGAGGCTGACGAGGTTCTCCACGATAAGGGGGTTTTCGTCGTTCCGGATTTTCTGGCTAACGCTGGGGGTGTGACTGTCTCCTACTTCGAATGGGTTCAGAATCTTTCGAGGTACTACTGGGATTATGAGGAGGTTTACAGGAGGCTTGACGCTAAGATGACTAGGGCCTTCTGGGAGGTTGTTGAAGCCTTGAAGGAGTTTAAGGATAAGGATGTTGACCCTAGGACGGCTGCCTACATTGTTGCTGTTAGAAGAGTTGTTGAGGCTATGAAGGCCAGGGGATGGGTTTAATATTCTTATTCCTTATTTCGGCTTTTTCACGTCTTGGTAGGCTTCGTTTTAAACACGGGCGTGCTGAGCGCTTAAGTCAGGCAGGGTTGGTTGGAAAACGTTAAGGAGTTGTATTAGGTCGGAATCCGAATCTATAGAGCTGCAGCACAAGGCCGGGAGGAGCGTCGACCAAATGCTTCTCATCGACACCAGCAGCGTGTGCGAGCTGTTCCTTGGACGGGGGGAGACGGAGGAGTATGAAAGAATTCCTCGGAAAGCTTCGACCACGTGGATGGTAAACTTTGGAGCACTGCCTCAAGCCCACCAGTGGAAACCGTCTTGAACGATTCTGAGCTAATCCCTGTCTTTCTGAGAAACATGCGCTAGGCTGAATCCCCCTTGAACAAGGGTTTTTCAGGCTTTAATAGCCTGGTTTACAATCCTTTTCGAGACGCTTGCGAGACGCGCACGCTTGAAGAGGGAAAAGAATATATAAAAACCTCCGCTTACTATATGTGTAGAAATGAAAGCATGTATCTTGGTTAAAACAAGTTCCGGGAAGCATAAGGATGTTTCTAAGAAAATAAAAGGCATGACTGGCGTTAAAATGGTTTTCCCAACCTTCGGGAGGACTGACGTTGTTGTGGACGCGAAGGTTAGTGATTTCAAGGAGCTTGCGTCACTGTTGTCGAGGATCAGCAGGATCAGTGGCGTGCTTGCAACCGAGACGCTGATAGCGCTGGAGGTGTAGAGTCATGGTTAGGGGAGTCATGCTTGTTAAAGCAGGTTACGCGGCTGCTCTTGAAATCTGTCAGGCGGCTTCGAAGATTAAGGGTGTTGTAGACGCTTACCCTGTTTTCGGAAGGTTCGATGCCGTGGTCTTCATCAAGGCTGAGGATGTTAAAGGCTTGAGGAAAACAGCTTTGAAAATACTGTCTTTGAAGGGTGTTAGAAGCACTGAGACTCTATTGGAAGCGACCTAGCCCCCCGAAAATCTTTTTTTAAACCCGATTGCGCGCGTCAGAGGCCATGCTAAATGCTGCTGACACGTGTCCAGGAAGGCAGGGTTGCATTAGTTTCTTTCAAAAACGGTTTCTCCATCATGCGTTTCGAGCGTGGTTGCCGCCTAAACTTTCAGCCCGCTGGAATCAGTTTGCTTTGAAAGCACACTTAGAGGAACAGGGGCTAAGCGTCTCCTGTTTCAGGCAGGATTATGGATGTGCTGCTTCTACGCATGCCTTTTTCCCTGAGCCTCCGAAAGGTTTCGAGCAGCCTATCGTATTCCTCGCTCCTGTAAAGCACTCTGCCTTCCTCAATTGCGTCAACTATCAGCGGGTTTCCTTCACCCAGCATCTGCAAAGCCTCTTGAAGAGTATAGGGGTGCGGTTCCACCGGGATCTTTATGTCTGAGAGGAGCTCCAGAATCTCGCCTATTCTATCAACATATTTTTTCTCAAAGTCCCCTATTATTAGCAAGTCGTAGTCGCTCCAGGGCCCCCAGTCTCCTCTGGCGTGGGAGCCGAAGAGTATTACTGTTGTAAGCCTGTATCTTGAAGCCAGCCTTTTCACAACATCCTCAACGCCATGCAAGAGTAAGCATCCTCACGTCTCGATGAATTTCCTCGCGAAGCTGATTAAACGCTCCGCGGCTTCGACGGCCTTCAAGGACGTGCTCTCATCATAGGCTTCATGAGGTGTTCCCGCAGGATGCGCATTAGGATATCGTGAAGGTATGTAGTGTCTGTCTAGCTCCCTAGCGTATTGTAGAAGCTCGTTGACCATTAGCTTCTTCTTCTCTGCAAACCTCTCCAACAGTATTCTCACGCTGTGGCCCCAGGCAGCCTCGTTCACAAGGTAGAGTAGGGCCTTAGCAGCCTTCTCAGCAGCCTGGTGTGAATAGTAAGCGGCTGCGTTGTATCGTCCTGAGTTATGGAGTATCTTCGCCGTCTCCAGGTCCCAAACCCCCTCCTTTAACCATCTTAAAGCCTCGTCTCTCAAGCCATTTTGAAAAGAACCCTCCAGATTATTAAGACTTGCTCTTGCGCGCGCTACATATGCTAAACCTGTTCTTCAACAGGAGTTTCTAAAGCCTTAGCAGCCTCATAGCCTATTATCGCTACTAGAACCGTGAGCAGGGTGTTTGAGAAGACCAGCGGGTAGAACTGTCTTATCAGTGTTGACACGAGGGTTTCGCTCATAGCCGAGCCCTGGATTACAAGCAGGCCCGCTGAACCGGCTCCGCCGGCCTTTGTTGGGAGAACTGAGACAGCATGGATGACGTTGAGCCTTAGGGAGTAGGACACGCCGGTGAAAACCACGCAGGCCTCTAAAGCCCCCAGTAGGAGTTCGACAATAATGTGGCTGACCATGCTGCTCCTGGAGGCCTTAACTATTGTTAACAGGCCGGTGGCTATGCTGAAGAACGCTGTGACGAAGACAGGTATTGAAACGAAGGGGATGCTTGCCAAGCCTGGGTGTTCGACAGGCTCACCGTAGTTCTTTAGGTTATACCATGTTATTGCGACACTCCCGTTCAGCATGTCGCCGTCGAAAACGACGAGCGGAAGGCTGAGCAGCACTATGAAGAATACTCCTGTAGCCACCGAGGCCAGGGCGCCTAGTAACAGCCATCTTCGAAGCCTTTTTTCAAGCCGGATCATTATCTTAACCGTCAACCAGATCCACCTTCCTGGACTCCATAACGCTGTTTCCCAAGAAAACATACCTCATTATGACGTAACAGGTAACACCCTTCTCCTCAGGCTTAACCGTGAAGCTTGAAACAGGCTTAAGCGTCTTGTTAAACCTGTCTGAGCCAACGTAGTAGAGCCTTCCAAACCTGTCGAGATCGTAATATTGGATTTCAAACGTAGCGTTAAAGGCGACGGGATTATTGTTGAAAACCGTGACAGTGTCGTTAACTGTCTTGACTTCAAGCCTACTCCAGCTGAAAGCAACAGGGTAGGAGCCGTAGAGTTCAGCCTTGTCGAAGACGATGTTGCAGTATACCCGGAAGCTGCACGCGGTTGAAGGCGAGTTTGCGTACAAGGCATCGTAAACCTGCTGTGGAATGCTCACTATCAGAGTGTTGTTCTCGAGAAAATACTCGCCGGGTGTGAACTCCATCTTGGTGGCGTTGATCCTAACCCGGTCTATCCTGATGGGCTCCAGCATGCTTATGCTCCCGTAGACGGCCCTGAAAAACCGGTAGTCTTCCGAGAGGGATGCTGACCGCAGAACTACGCTGGGCCTCTTAACCTCTATGGCCTGGTTAACATGAAATATTGGGATTATCGTCATCGTGGCGATGTCGAAAACGGAGAAGAAAAGGACGACGGTTAACAGGGTTCTGCCGAGCTCCGCCCCGTGGAGAAGGCTCTTCAAATACCCGAGCCCCGTGAGGAATAAAACGGCTAGAAGCGGCGGGATCCAGAGAAACCTTGGGACAACTAGGAAAACCCTGTAGAGCACGTGCTCCCTGCCCACCGGGTTATCCGGGCCAGGGTTAGCATCACCCTTGGTGGTGACGCTCCTCCGAGTTATTTCAACAACCCTGTGGACTATGCAGTTAACTCTGTTAGCACCCTCGACAACAACTATGTCGCCGACAGTATAGTTGGTCTTTACGCCGAAAACAAGGTCGCCGATCAACAGAGTTGGCTCCATCGACCTGCCTGAAACCATGAAGAAAGAAACCGGTAGGTCTAGGAACCTTGCTAAGGCGAGTAGGACGAGGATGGCGAGGAGAAAATAGCCTGTTAGACGATGGAGATTGCGCCGCGAACACGTGAAGGGGTTAGGTGGCTCCATCTTCTATGGGTGCACCCCCGCAGTGAGGCTAATAATATTATTTAAACGCCCTGTCTCAACCATGGTGGAATAATGCTTAAGGCCAGAATAAGGATCGCTTCCCCGGACAGGTTGGCGTGGCATGCATCAAACACCCTTTCCCTACCCGTGTACACTCACCTCAACAGGATACTCTACTTCAACTTTGGAGCTTGGAATATAGTAGTGGAGGCTGAGGGCAAGCACTATTTGCGATGGGGGTGTTGGGCAGAGGGAGAACGTGCCGTAAACATAACTCGTGTCAAACGGGTTTAAGACTGTTTCCGAAGTAGTACCCACTATAACGCTGCTTCCAATTATCTGAATGGGTGTGGTTCCAGCCGTGGGCCCGACCCAAAGGTTTATCGAGCCGGAGTAGCCAGCCGGAACCTGGATGCTTTCAACCTTAAGATAGACGCAGTAAGCCTTAGAATCCTGGTTCTTGAAGCCTAGTATCGCGGTGCGCTTCACGCTGCACTCGTAAACATCGCCGCCGACAACCTCGCTGAACGATTGCGTAGGGAGAATGATTGCTTCTCCAAGCCTTATTTCGAAGCGGGCATTCCTGACTATGGGCCTGGTTAAAACATTTAGGCTCGCCTTCCCATCCGGGCCTGCTGTAGCCTGGTTTACGGTGTTCCCGTTTCCATCGTAGAGATAGACCGTCCAGCCTTCTTCAAGCCCCGTGACATTAACGAAGCTAGGGTTAGCGTCGGCGCAGGCGACGAAATCGTCGAAATGTGCCGTTATAGTGATCCCTGCTCTATACACGCCGACCCCGACGAGATTAACCTGGAACGCTGTGTCCGCGGCGCCTATAGGGCTGTCTTGCTGAACGCCAGCAGTGTCATAGACGGTGAAACCCACTGTTCCAGAGTATTCTCTCCACCCTAGGAAGATGAACCAAGTGTTCTCAGCCAGGGTTAATGAATCACTGGTGACAGTGGACCAGGTGCCTGAAAACCTCCTTATGGTTATAAACCTGTTGGACCCGGTTCCACGGCGATACCCCATCAGGTTGAAAAGCAGGGGTGAATTAGCAGTGATAAGCCCGCTGTACTGGTTGTTCGCATTCGTAATGTGAAGCTCCTTCACAAGCATGTACACCATGTTGGCTCCCGCGGGGGGGTTGGTGGAATAGTAGGCGACGCATACGCCTCCCCAAGTCTGGGCTAAAGAGCGTGCAGTTACCGCCACGTATCCCGCCGGGTTCCAGCTCCATGCTTCCATGTTAACGGTGAGTCTCCCGCTGGTGAAAGGATCGTCGGAGTAGTCGTCCCAGATGAAAGCGCTTCTTCGGACACGCGCAAGGGTTCCTTGACTAGTCACGTCCACTCTTGCGCTTGCGTCGTCGTCGTAAAGATTGACTGTGACGCCCAGGGTTCCCGGGTCTTGAAGCCTCACAGGTGGGTCAGCCCATCCCGCAGCCAAGCTTGAAGTAGAGTATGCGAAGACTGCGGCGCTTACAACCACTATAGTGGTGAGGATGACGAATAATATGGATAGCTTGAGATAATTATAGGTGGAAAAAAGAGGGGGGAGGGGGTTAGCTTGCAAGACTCATACTCCTCAGCCTATGGCGGTGTCTCGGTTGACTGAGGCGAGTAAACTAGTTCTATTGAAGCGCTGTCAGTCCCTGACCCGGAGCTCGAGACCTTCAACCTCAGGCTTACACTCAGCTCTTCGCCCGCGTCTACGCTGCCCATGCTCGTTACTCCTGTCTGCTTAAGGTCGACTTGTGTTGAACCCGCTAGGAGATATGCTTCAGAGATACTTGAGTCGTCGAACGCCGTTTCTACTTTAATCCACAAGTAGTATGTCTGAGTATCATCGTTTTTAATCGTCATTATATTGTGGTAGAGCGTCGTCCCCCTCCTTGACGGGTGCACAGTTATGTCTGCGTCAGTACCATCCTCGGACAGAACCACTGTTATTGTGCCGCTGAGGTCGGGCCCGCCGGCGTTGGTGCCAGCCGTGTCGAAGTATATTGGGCGTTTGCTCCAGCTCGCGGTCACGTCCACCGGGTAGTATACGAAGACGGCTGCGTTCACCACCGACACTGCTACTGCAATCAGTATTGTTAGCACGATTAGTTCCCTAGTGTTGTTCCTCGTCCTGCTCATTTTCAGTAGGGGGAGCATATGCTGTTAAGCCGGTGATTAAGGTTGTTTCATAAAGAAGATTATTGACGCAAAAAATTAAACTCTTGTAAAGGCTTTGAAAACCCTGTTCTCCATGTTTTTACCAATTCTTTTCGGGTATTTTTTATTGTCGTTTTCCGACGAAACGTCTCAAGCCGTCTGAAAACGAAAAGGGCAGCGCGCTAGGTTAGTTCAACCGGCCTCCTGCCGTATTTTCTGCAGGCCTCGAAATATGCTTCAAGATTCCCCATGGGAACGTTGTCAGGTATGGAGCCTGAGACGTTTATGAAGTAGCCCGGGTATCCGCCGGCTATTCTCAAGCATCTTTTAACCTCGTTGACAACGTCTTGGACACTTCCGTAGGTTAAAACACCGATGTCCACTCCCCCCACTATAACCTTGTCGGAGCCGTGTTTCTCAACTATGCTGCCTAGGTCGCTGCACTCCTCCAGTATGAACCCGTCTGCCCCAGCCCTAGCTATGTCGTCGACTATCATGGTGACGTCGCCGTCTGAGCAGAAGAGGACTCTTACCCCTCTCGACTTTAAAATGCTCCAGAGTTCTTCGTAGCGTGGGAAAACGTGTTTCCTGAGCCACTCGGGTGGGAAGAATGGTCCTCTCGTGGAGCAGATGTCGTCGTGGCTTATGAAAACCTTAATATCCGTCTCCGCCCACGCTTCGAACTCGAGCCTGGAAACCCTGTGGAACCTTTCCAAGAGTTTTTCAAACCTTTTCGGGTCGCGGTATGCTGCTTTAACAGTCCACTCTAATCCGAAAGTCATTATCAGCCACATGAAGCACGTCTGGTATTTGCCTCCTGGAACCAGCTGACTCCTGTAGAACGCTTGCTTCGCAGAGTGTTCTCTTCTGAAGAATTCAGCCAGCTCCTGCCTGCTCGGTATTCTCCACTCCTCCAGAGGGTTGAACTCCAGAACGTCTTCGACAGATTTAACTTTGAAGACTGTTCTCCACGTTGTCGGGTATGCTTCCGACCATGAGTCCACCCGGGTCTTGAAGTATTCCGTGTTTCTCCCAAGAATATCCCACGGGTGCACCGGGTCCCAGGTTGCCCAGATCATGTCTAGGTCGAGAGAATCATACGTTTTTCTAAGGGCTTCATCAGGCTGTTTCACCGGGTCTATTCCAGAGACTTTCCTCACGAAGCCCGTGTGCGAGATGAATTCTACTTGAGCAACCCGGTCGGCTTCCTCAAGCAACACGGCTGCAAGACCCCTCTCGTAGCACATTCCCCGTGTTAAGCATTCGACTCAAGTTATAATGTTTTCACCCTGAACATGAACTGATTTACTGCTGATACTAGTGGCTTTCAACGCATGCATCCTTGCCCCTAGATTTCTAGCGCGCGACGGGAAAATGGAGGATGGTTGAAAAACATAACGGTGTATTTCCTTTAAAACGCTAAAGACTGATGGTTAGGTGTTCCACGTCTTCCAGCGGGGTTATCAGCATGCCCAGCGATTCCGCTCTAGCCGCCCCTCCCTCGACCGACTCAACCTTGTCTACTCCTCTTAGAAGCAGGGACCATTTTCTAGAATAGCCGTCAACCCTAACCCTAATGCTTCCCCCTGTTCTACTCGCCTCCAGCGTCATCGCAGTGCCGCCTTTAACCGTCGGGACCCGGGCGTAAGCCTTCGAGCCTTCTCGAAGCTCGAATAAGTGGAATACTACTCCGTCAGCGTAATCATAGTCCGGCCTCTGGTCGCTGGCGCCCACGGGTATGATCGTGCTCGGCCTAGCCATCAGGGGTAGGCTCAGGTAACTGTGTTTCTCCCGCACCCAGCGCCCGCCCTCAACCACCCGCCCGGTTATGAAGTTCGTCCACCTTCCCTCAGGCAGATAATAGTCTACAACCCCGTCTGGAGAGAATACTGGCACGACCAGAAGCGATTCTCCCAGCATGTACTGTCGGTCCAGATGGTCGCAAGCCGGGTCGTCTGGGAACTCCAGCATCATCGGCCGCATAACCGGTATGCCTTTCTTACTGGCTTCGCACGCAGCGTTGAAAACATAGGGCATAAGCCTGCACTTCAGCCTTGTGAAGAAGCGCAATACTTCCACGGCTTCCTCGTCGAAAACCCAGGGCACCCGGTATGTGCTGCTGCCGTGTAGGCGACTGTGCGAGGAGAGGAGGCCGAAAGCACACCAGCGCTTGTAGAGATCTGGCGAGGGTTTTTGCTCAAACCCCCCGATATCGTGGCTCCAGAAACCGAATCCAGAGAGGCTGAGCGAGAGTCCTCCCCTGAGGCTTTCAGCCATAGACTCGTATGACGAGGTGGAGTCTCCTCCCCAGTGGACTGGGAACCTTTGGCAGCCTGCTGTGGCTGAGCGTGCGAAGACAACCGCCCCGCCCACGCCGAACCTCTCCTCTAAAACCTCGAACACAGTCTTGTTATACAGGTATGAGTAGTAGTTGTGCATTTTTAAAGGGTCTGAGCCGTCGTGGTAGGCAACGTTCGTCGGTATCCTCTCGCCGAAGTCTGTTTTGAAACAGTCCACACCCATGTCCAACAGTTTGCGCAGCTTATCCTGGAACCATCGTCGCGCGTCAGGGTTTGTGAAGTCAACTATGCCCATTCCAGCCTGCCAGTCGTCCGTCTGCCAAGCATCGCCGTCCGGCTTCCTGAGCAGGAAGCCTTTTTCAAAAGCCTCTTCGAAAAGCTCCGACTGCTGTGCAATATACGGGTTTATCCAGACGCAGATACGCACACCCAGGTTCTTCAGCCTCTTAAGCATCTCCCCAGGGTCTGGGAATACTTGCTCATCCCATTTGAAGTCGCACCAGTGGAGCTCCCTCATCCAGAAGCAGTCGAAGTGGAAGACGTGCAGAGGAATGTCTCTCTCAACCATCCCTTTTATAATGCTGGTAATGGTCTCCTCGTCGTAGTCTGTTGTGAACGATGTGGTTAGCCATAGGCCGAAGGACCATGCTGGGGGCAGTGCAGGCCTCCCGGTTAAAGCGGTGTAGCGTGTTAAAACCTGCTTCGGCGACGGCCCGTATATAATGAAGTAGTCTAAGTATTCCCCAGGCACGCTGAACTGTACTCTCTCAACGTTTTCAGAGGCTATTTCGAAGGAAACATTCTCCGGATGGTTTACGAAAACCCCGTAGCCCCTGTTCGTCAAGTAGAAGGGAATGTTCTTGTAAGCGTGCTCGCTGACTGTTCCAGCGTCCTCGTTCCATGTTTCAACCGTCTGTCCGTTTTTAACGAAGCTTGTGAACCGCTCACCCAGCCCGTAGACGCATTCCCCAACGCTCAGGGAAAGCTGCTCTCTCATGTATCTTCCTTCAGGAGTATCCATCAGCCCCATTGCTCTCCAGCCGCTGCTTGTGACTACGCGGCCGCCGTCTTGGAACGTAACCCGCCATCCCCCCTCCTTCTCGACGCGAACTGTTAAACACCCGCTTGTCAACATCGCTGCCCGCGCGTCGTCGTGAACCTTCACTCTCGTCTCAGGATCCGTGCTCATCTGGAAAAAGGGCCTAGAGGGCTTCCGCCCCTTGTGGTGCCAGGCTTGGACGCGGATAATGTTCGGCATCGGGGATGAGAAGCGTATTGTTAAAACAGGCAGGCCTATGGTGTCGGCGCGGTGGGCCACGGGCCTTGTTGCAGCGTACACTGTTAGGGAGTCAGGTTCAGCCTCCACCTCTTGAACCTGAACAGGGTGGTGCGGCGTGACGCCTGGGCGCATCCGCCATAAGCCCTCGGTGAACTTCATTCCTGCTCGAGTAAGATGGATACGGGTCGCATTATAAACCTAGCTTCGCAAGGGGGCTTAGCTGAACGCATCCCCTCCGGGGATTGTTGACGCTTAATCTTCTCGCCGAGGTAAAGAAGTATCGTGAAGCCCCCGGTAACCATCAGGATTAAGCCTATTGCGCTGAGCATCGTAAACCGGTTTTCCACCGGCTTCTCAACCGTGACGGTTAGCCTGTGCTCGTCCAGCTGCTCTCCTCCTCCGTATACTTTCACCACCAGCTCCCCACCGTCCGGCGCGTGAACCGGAAACCTTACCCAGGCTTCAGCACCCGGCTTAAGGCTTATCTTCCTGGCTTGTTCAAAACCCTCTTCGAGCAGAACTACTGTAAACACTCCCTCTTCACCCCCAGTGTTTCTAACACCCACCTGGAGGGTTGAGGTCGCGTTTGAAAACCTTGCTCCAGACACTTCCGCACTAAGCCTGAGGGGAGTGGTTGAGAGAACAACCCCGGGTATTCGGAGGGTGAGAACATAGTTGTCTGGGGCATCCGCCTCATTCATGTTCAACCATTGCAGCCGCGTGGGACTTGCTACTGAGGGAGGCTTAGCCCAGGAGGGGTCTACTGAGAAGTTTAGAAGCCTAACGCTCCCGGTGAACCTGAAATCCATAATGTCTATCCAGCTGCGCGGGTCTGTGAGCGTGAAATAGTCTGTGACAACTATCTGGTAAACGTCTCCGCCGAGCGGTATTAGGCTGCTAGTAGTGTTCAGAAGTATGTCTACCGTAAGCGTCACCGCGCCTTCGAACCTCTTCATCTCGCCCGGTGTGCCCGTGTTGCATAACACCTGCCCGCCAGGGTCCAGCTTTGAATGCGAGTGGACCACGTAGGATGTTTTAGACGGGTCTGTAGTGAAGAAGAGCAGGACTAGGCTTAGGATCGAGTCCTCCTCGCTTATAACCCTCTCCACAACCTCAGTTTTCGAAATAAGGCTTCTGCCCGCTGCGTCGAACGGGTGTTGCTTCAAAGTTACCCTGGCAACCCCGTTTTCAGCGAACTCCACCTCCATGTTTAGCCCAGTCAGATAGTTCTCCTGGGGGTTAGCCGGCAGGGTTCTTAACAATAGGGAGGCTGTTACGATAATGATTACCAAGGTTTTCCAAGAGTTTTTCAACCCTCAACCCTCCTGAAGGTGAAATGGAAGAAGTCTGTCTCCAGGTACATCGCCTGGCAGTAAAGCATGGTTGAGCCGAGGAAGCTCTTCTCCTCGAAGCCGTATTTAACATGATACTGTGAGAAGTCTCCTATTTTAACAGTGCCCCCTTCAAGAAGCTCGACGTCAACCCATCCTGCCTGGGAAACATATATCTGTGGCCAAGCGTGCCCGCCCCAGTTGTCCGAAGTGTCGTAACCTGTTTCAGTCCTCCTGATCCACATTGTCACAACATCCTTGTCCTCGAGCAGATAGAGGCCGTGAGCAACTCTCGAACGTATTCCAAGTATTCTTGCAAGCGTTACGAAAACGTCTGCAACCTCCTCGCAGTCTCCGTAGACGATCAGCCTGCCGCCCCTGGTGACAAGCGCGTGTTCAGCGCCTCTCCTCCAAGTCGGCTGGTAGTCAAGCCTGGCTAGAATCCATTTCCCAATGTTTCTGCACGCTTCAAGAGGATCCCTGGCGTCTAGGCCGATGTTCTGGGCTATTGAAACATAGGTCTGGTTTTCAACAGCCCAGTATCTTTTACCCCCAGTGTTCTTCTCAACCTGAGAATAGTTGAGCCAGGGGGGGTTCTCGGCGAGAAGCCTGTATTTTTCAACCGTTACTTGAAGAGTAGCGTTCAGCCAAATGGTTTCACGGCTCGGCAGGCTGACGTTGTAGACGAGCATCACGCCACCGTCGCCGCTGTTTTTCCAGTATAATGGCTCTAGACTCGTCTCCAGGAGCCTGACAAACTGGTTGCTCGCGTTAACCGGGAGAAACATGTAAACCAGGTCGGCTACAGTGTTGTTAGACGGGTTTCTAAGCAGGAAGCTCTGGCTCAGGAGGTAAGTGTAGTTGCGTTTCTCCACATACTCCACCCGAGCCTCCCTAGGAGCAGCCTGATGCTCCTCCAGAGGGTATGGTGTTTCCCCAGGTAGAAACCCCAATACTAGGCCGGTGCCCACGGCGATTAAAAATATTCCCAGGATGAGTTTCGCATGCTGCAACTTAATCCGAGGATGGAGTCATCGTTTTTAAACTTTCAGCAGTCCCACCCGTCTACTGAGGCTCAACCCGGTTTGGCTAAAACAGGGGGCTGCCGCCTCCTTGCAAATAGCCTCAGCCCCGCGGCGAGCGCGCAGCTTGAAAACGCGAGGACCAGCATGGGGATAATAGTGCTCACCCACTGTGGGGCTGCTTCCTCAGCGGGGCCCGTGTTCGAAGGAACTTCACTGTTTTCCACTGGCGTGTTTGGATTACGCGTGGCGCTAGCGCCCTGTATGCTGCTCCCCGCGTCTCTAACCCTCCATGACACGTCTCCATATATCGCCTTAGTCAGGTAGAAATTATACGCGTTGAACAGGGGCTTGGAGTTTGAGAAGACTCTCTCGTCAAGCAGGTATGTTTCAACAGCCTCTAGAAACGAGCGGCCCACGTCCCCGGTTGCGAAAAACCTTTCCCAGAACACGGTTAGAATAGGGTTGCCGGAGGATTCTGTCCGGGTGCTGGCTATCACTAGGGCTGGTCCTCCTTCCGACGTTACGAGGACACGGGCCAGGCTCTCCTCCTCTAGGTCGAGCGCTCCAGAGAAGCAGGCGGCCATGTAGTGAATAGCACAGTCCCAAGTCACCCGGCTCGCCTCCCTAGATGTTATCAGGGGTTTCAGCTCTCCGTCAGGCGTTCTAGTGAAAAGCGCGTCCGGGCTGCCGTGGGTTATCGTCACCAGGTAGGTCACGTTGCTGAAGAGGGAAGGGTCTAGGTTTTTCAAGGTCGCGTTCACACACGCCGGGTGGCGTGCACCCAGGGTTTCGGCCAGGGGCTCAGCGTTGACACACGGGTCGTTCAGGATTAGGAGCAAGCCTGGTTGAAAACCTGTTTCCACCCTAATGATCTTCCGGATTAAACGGTCCAGCTCCTCCCCGTTTCTAACGGGTAGTCTTCCGACAGCGATCCTCGGAATGTTTCCGCCGAGGAGGCCGACTTCAGAGTCGCTCCAGTCCGGGACCCCGTAATACCAGTCTGACGGCTTATAGTTGAAATCAGCCAAGCCGAGCTCGTCGCTAGGCGAGTAAACGTACTTGGTAGGCACCTGCTCGTATGTTCCTACGAGGAGGAGATACTTGACGCCGTACTGCTCGTATTCTCCGGCGACGAACTCGTGGAGTTTTTCAGCGACACCCGGCCCCGTGGCGTTCATGCTGATCTGTTCGATCGGGAAGAACATGGTTTTCACTCCCTGCGCCGCCTTGAAGTCTAGAAGGCTCTGCAGGATGCTCCTGTAGGATTCTGGCCCGATTATCAGCAGGTCGTAGCCGGCGGGTGTCTCAGCCACGGCATGGTTTAGAAGCGGGCAGCAGGGGAGAACTATTATCACTATCAATAGGACTCGAATAAGGATTTTCCCCGGTCTTTCTAAACCCGCCACAGGGAAAAATGTAGATTTATCTATACTTATGATTCAGTTTGGCTTGAAAAAGACAGACACTGCCTGTCTGCGTTGAAGAATACAGACAGGGTTCGAGGGCAACCGGCTGAGTGTTGCGCAAGGTTTTTAACCGTGAACCGGGGGAGGGTCCAGCTCTTCTAAACCATTTTTAAAAAGGCTGATTGCCTGTCGGAAAGCGTAACCCGTAGCTTTTGGAAGAACAGTGGATGCGGCGCCTAGGCTTCAGCTACCAGCTTTTTCAGCCGAATCGCCACCGGCCTTTCGAATCCAAAAGTTCTACAGGTATTTTTCTAGACTGCTCGCTCACCATGTCAAGCTCAATAATTTTAAAGTCTTTCAGGAACCCGTCTTTCACAAGGCTTCTCAAGAGGTCGGATAGCGAGGGGAACTCCCGGTTAGGCAGGTAAAGCCTGGCGAAGAGCGTTGTCTTCATAATCTCCTTCTGGAAGCTCAGGAGGAAAGGAGTCTGCAGGAGGCCTGAGGCGAAAGTCTGCATCTCTCCTCCCCCCGGGAACTCCGCTACTAGCTGGAGGAGCCGGGAGTCCTCCAGCGGGAACGGGAGGATGTTTGCAACGTAGCCGAGGATCAGCCCGTTCGCCGTCAGCCTCCTAATCCTGTTCGACACGGTTGGGACAGAGACCCCTGTGATGCTGGCGATCTCCGACATTGTGACCCGTGCATCGCTCTCAAGTATGAGCATTATTTGAACATCCAGGGGGTCTGCCTCCATGCCGTAGCCGGTAGGGTCTTCCAGGATTATTGGGTTGGATTCAGTCAGGCTCCTCCTCACGTCGCTCCAGTTAATCCTCCATTTCTTAGCCTCAGCGTCATAGTTTTGGAAACAGGGGCCTACGCCAACTATTTCGCCGAGACAATGCATGCTGAGGCGCCTCACCCCGTATTTCTCCTTCAAATCGTTCAGCATCGATTCGTAAGAACGGTAGAACGCATCGGGTATCTTGAAGCCCACTAGGTAGCCCATGCTCCCAAGGATCCTGTAGGATTGGAACCAGTAGTTTAACGAGGAGACTCTACCCATTACCTCCGCCTCGTTCCAGGCTTCAGGCTCAATCTCAACCATCGCTCTCCTAATGCCTATCTTATGGTAGGCGAGGTTCGTCAGGATCCTGAGCTTAAGGCTCTCAGCCATTTTATCCATCCTCCTCGAGACTGTTGACGGGGCCACGTTTAACACTCTCGATATTTCCGCAATGTTGCTCGGGCCGCGCTTACGGACTTCTTCAATGATTTTGAGGTCGAGGCTGTCCATGGAGTAGAAAGAGCCGTACGGCTGTCTCAGAAAATGGACGTGAGTCTCACTGAGTTCCCTTAGCTCCTTCAACTTTTCATCAATTCCCTTAAACTAGGTTTAACGTTGCTATAAAGACGTTGTTTGTTCATGAGTTGTCTGACTCCCATCTTAAATCCCGTAGGGGTTTGGGTAGATCGCGGGGATCTCAATCTTCCTCGGGTAGGCTAGTCTTGTGGCGAGCAGCGTCGCCGCCAGGAAGACGGCTGCCTCAACAGCGGTGAACACTACAGCCCAGTTTGTGAAGTCAGGGAGCTCCCACGCGTTTATCCCGTAGCCCGTGGCCACGGCGGAGCTGACTATTGCAGCCGCAGCCAGCACAGCCATTAGCGACATTACTGCCAGGGTTGGAGAGTAGCGCCGGAAGCGCCGTTGCTCTTCTCCACGCCTCCTCCGGATTAAACGTGAGACGACTGTTGACACTAAGCCGGCTAGAAGCGAGAAGGGTATTGACTGCGCCACCGGGTTGACTGCGAAGAACACTGCGTTCACCGTGGTTGGGCCGGAGGCTTTAAACGAGACTGTTTTCTGAACCCCTTGAACGTCCCCGGCCCATTCTCTGAAAACAGCCCATTCGCCGCGGCCAATCTTGTTCGGGCTTGAGACTGTGAGGGTTACTGTAGAATCCTTTCTCACCCATTCCCTGAACGGTGATTCAGGAGTGATGTCGAACACGTGGGCTGGGCTCTTCTCCACCGTCAGCCTAACCGTGTACGGCTGGCTCACGCCAGCAACGTTTACAGTAAGCAGTACCTCGGTCCCGTATATTACGGAGACGTTTAGAGGCTTATCCACGGTGAAGGTCAGGTTCAAGTTTGAAGCAACAGGCTTCTCGTCTATCGCCCAGCCTTCGAAACAGTATCTCACGCCCTCAGTCCCGTACACGGTTTCAGGCGCCGGCCCAACTTCAACGCTGCTGCCAGCCGGGTAATACGTGGCGTAAACGTTGAAGCCCGGGGGCAGGGTTTGAGGCACTCTTGGAATAGATAGGAGAACCCCGTTTGGAGCAGTAGTGTGGTAGACCACGAGGTATTGAGTATCCCAGCCGGCTATTACAGTGTAAGGCTTAACCATCAACAGGGTTCCAGCCGGCTCCCTGAGGCCTATGTCTCCAGACCAGGCTAGGAACACTCTAAGCGTCCCGTTCCCATGGTCCACAGGCGTGTTAACCCCGAATCTGGCTTCAGAGTTTGCAGGATACCAGCCGCTCCCATACGGGTCGCCGTACTCGCTGACAACCTTCAAATAGTACATTGTCGGCTCCCATTCCGCTGTTTCTTCAACAGGCCCAGTCATTAATACTCGCGCAGGATTATCAGGCCCAGTGTAGCACGAGCCAGCGCCGCATCCAACCCAGCCTTTAAACCTGTACTCTACTCCCTCCGACTCGTCCCTGACTACGGTGGGCGAGACGGAGAAGACTGCTTCAACACCCTCGTCATACCATCCGGAGCCCGTGGTTACGCCGTGTTCAGAACGTACCGTCAGCCTGTGCTGCACGTTGTAGTAAGCGGTGTAGACTGCTCCAGGCGTGTCTGCAACGATCGTTCTGCTCGCCCGGGTTGAGCCGTCTGACCACTCTCTGAAAACATACCTTGTGCCTCCAGCCTCCTCGGTTTCCGGAGCCACTACCTCGTGGGATGATCCTGGAACCCATTGGAGAACCACCGGTAGGCTCGTGTAAACAGTGCCGTCCACCGTGATTACTCCCTGCCTAGGGCTCTTGTCGAAGGTGACGGTGTATACTCCCGCCACCCAGTTCGCCACAGCAGTCTTAGGCGCGTTCATCACTATCGGGTTGCTCGTGAGCCCGGTTCCAGACGCGTCGCCGCTCCAGCCGGTGAACAAGTATTGCACACCGTTTTCAACAATGCTTCCCGCTTCAAGGGTTGCGTACGCTGTCGAGCCCTCGTCATACCAGCCTGAGCCTCCGGGAGTGTCGTAAGGTGAAACCACGTTCAGATAGTACTGGGTTTTGAAGCATGCTGTCACGGTCTCAGGCGTGCTGGGAACAGTGTAGACATGGGTCTGAGCCCCGCCGTCGCTCCACCCTGTCCAGACGTACCTGGTGCCCGCTGGGCCTGAAACTGTTGAAACAGCCTCAAGAACATGGGTTGAACCGATTACCCATGTGAAGGCCGCCGGCGTGGCGTAGGGAGCGCCGTCAACCCTGATGAAGCCTCCGCCTGTAACCGGGCTTGAAGTAACGATTATTGAAACATTGTTTACGACGAAGTTGGCTGAAAGACTTCCCGCTCCGCCAACCCTCATAACGGTTGTCTGGCTAGCAGGGTCTTCCACAGTCACTCCGCCGGTTACTGTCCAGCTTGAGAACCAGTAGCCTGCGGGAGCGCTCGGAGCAACCGGGACTGCTGCTCCCTCGTCGTAAAACTCGCTCTCCCCATTATTCTTAACTACTCCCCCCACGGTTATGCTCCCACCTTCCGGATTAGTGTAGAAAGTAACCCTGTACTGAGTAATCCAGTTGAAAGTAATAGTGTGAGCGCTCTGAACATTCGTGAAAACATGGCTCGTGCTCCCGTCTTCAACCGGCGGGTTGCTGTCAAGCGTGTAGCCTGTGCACCTGAACCTGGCCCCGCCAGACTCGTCCGCGGGCGAGGCTACGCTGACAGCGAGGCTTCCACCCTGGTCTACCCACTGGGAGGGTGTTGGAGAACCGTGGGCGCTGTTCACCTGTATCCAGAACTGCTGCCTCCAGTAGAACACTATGGTGTGCGGCGCCTCCACGCTCGCGAAAGTATGGCTCACACCCTCCTGAACAGGGTTCTCGTCAACCCTGAAGCCAGTGCAAACCCATTGGTTATCGTTAACCATGGTTTCAGCCGGGCTTGTCACCGAGGCGGTGAAGCTGCTTCCCTCGTCAACCCAGCTTGAGGCCGTTGGGCTGCCGTGGGCGCTGACAACCTCAATGTAGTATTGAGCCTTGTAGTAAGCGGTCTCGTAAACCGGTCCTGAAACAGGGCCGAAGTCGTGGGAGATGCTTTCAGAGCTTCCGGAAACGGAGTAAAGCCTATACCTTTTTCCATCAACCACGGTTGACGCGAACTCCTCGTAAGAATAGCTTACGGTGGTTCCAGTGTCAACCCACTCCTCGTAGAAAGCGTCTCCAGCATTCCTGGTGTAGACAGTGCCGCCCACGGTTATCGTAGCCACTTTCCCACCGTCTGCGTCGGCGCCAAGCCCAGACCAGGATATTGCAACCCTGTACTGGGCTGTGAAAACTATTGTCTGCGTCAGCTGCGAGGGTACGCTTACTGTTCCAGAAGATGGTGAAGCAACGTATCTTACACCCGGGTCCGCATAGATAGGTGTTGAAACGCTCCACGAGTAGTCTCCAGGGAGGATGTCGCTGAAAACAATGACTGTTCCGGTTGAGAACTTCGTAGCCCCGTTGAAGGTTACGCTCCACTCTGTTCCAGGCGGTAAACCAGCCTGGGTGAAGGAGAGAGTGTAGAAAGGTGTGAAGCATGCCGTCACAGTGCCCTGGCCGTTTACGGTTACAATAGTCTGCTTCGATGAAGCGTCTACTACGGTTATTAACGGAGTGTTCACGCTCCATTCTGAGAAAGAGTATCCCGCGTTAGCTTCGGCTGAGACGCTGACCTGGGTGCCAGCGTCATACCAGTCTGCCCCGGACGGAACGGTTGCTCCGGCGCCAGGCGGGTTAACTGTGAAAGCGACCAGCCATTGTGCAGCATAGTTGCCAGTCACTGTAACGGGCTGCGTGACTGTCAGCGGGGACGCGTGGCTCACGCTCACAAGCCTAAACCGCTTGCCTTCAACCAGGCTTGCCGCAGGGTCTGAGTACTCGAAGTAAACTAGTGAACCTTGGTAAAACCAGTCTGTCGTGAACGGTATTTCTGAAATGGTTTTCGGAGCACCGTTAACCGTGACAACAGTCCCGGTTACAGTATTGTCTAAACCCGTCTGCGTGAAGACCAGCCTGTACTGCGGCACGTAGACGCCTGTAACCGTGCCGGGGCCTGTTATCGGCGAAGCCGGCCCAGTTACGCTCTTCAGCATGAATCTTTTACCCGGCTCTGTGCTCGGAACAATACTGCTGTAGGAGTATGTTGCCCCGCTGTTAAACCAGCCTGTGAAAGGAAGGTCAGCCATTGTCTTCTCAACGCCATCCACCGTCACGATAACCCCGGTTGCAGTCTCGTCAAGCATGCTCTGCGTGAAGGTGACCTCGTATTGAGCAACGTAGCTGCCCGTTACGGTTAAGGGGGCTGTGACGACTACGGGTGAAGCCGGCCCGTTTACACTGTTAAGCCTGAACCGTCTACCCGGTGCGCTGCTTGAAACAACGTCTTCAAAAACATAGTTGACTGAAGCCCCGTTGTCCACCCACGCTGTGAAAGGAAGGCTGCTGATGGTCTTTGCTGAACCATCTATCGAGACAACCTTCCCAGCCGCCGTCCCGTCTAAGCCTTCCTGGGTAAAGACGATGCTGAACTGGGTTTTCCAGCAGGCCACTGCTGTCTTAGGCCTGTCCATCGTGATCGGGTTTGAAGGCGATATTGTTCCAGACGCGTCGCCGCTCCAATGCGTGAAAACGTAGCGTGCACCCTCAGGCCCGTCCACCGTAAGCGGGGCTACTGTAGCGTATGCTGTCGAGCCCTCGTCATACCATCCTTCGCCGCCGACAGTGCCGTAGGGCGAGTCGACAGTTAGATAGTACTGGTGTGCCCAGGAGGCTGTCTCGCTAATCGGGCTGTTAACAGTTATTTGAGCAGGGTTCTCCATGCCCGTGTAGGAGCCGGATCCGGTTCCCACCCATCCCAGCCAGGTGAAGCGCTCGCCTTCAACCGTCGGAGGCGCGGCGGCGGCTATCTCCACGGTTGAACCCGCGTCAAACCATCCGCTCTCTGGGCTGACGGTCCCGTGGCTCGTGGAAACCTCGACGTAGTACTGTGTTTTATAGCTGCCTGTGACCGTAACAGGGCCCGTAACAGTCAGGGGTGTGGAAGCGTCGACGCCTGTCAGCACGTACTGCTTTCGGTTGGCTGCGGCAACAAGCAGGCTCCTGTAGGTGAAGACGATGCTTGCCCCAGTGTCGTACCATGCGGCGTGGCCCTCCCTCCCGTAGTCGGCTCCGTCTACAGTCACCACCACCCCTGTGAAGTCGCCTCCCACGCCCGTCTGGGTGAAGGCGACTCGGAACTGGGTTTTCCAGGTCCAGGTTATGCTTGAAGGCGCGTCGATAGTGAAGGTTACTGTAGTGCCTGCTCCAGAGGGCGGGATGCTTCCCGTACCGGTCCACCCGGTGCAGAAGCTCCGGGTGTCGACAGCGTCAACAGGCCAGGGTGAGGTTACTGACGCGGTTATCACTGTTCCAGCGTCGAACCATCCGCTCTCCGGGCTTGGCTCCCCGTGTGGAGAGTTTACAGACAAGTAGTATTGGAGAACATAATGGGCTATCGCCGTGTGGGGCATATCCATCTTCACAGTAACCTGGTTAACCCCACTGCCCTGCGACGCTCCGTCGACGCTCCAGTGGCTGAACCTGTAGCGAACACCCTGTGAAACCAGTATTTGCTCGGGAGCGGTTAAAGTGACGAAGGAGTTCGCGTCGAACCATCCTCCTCCCGGAATAGCTGCCAGGCCCTCCGGCTCTGTTCTCACGTTCAAGCAGTATTGCGTGGCATAGTTGCCGGTGACGAGAGTGGGAGCGGTGACTCTTAAGGGTGTCGCGGGCCCCGTGATAGAGCGGAGGCTGAAACGTTTCCCTGGTTCAGAGCTTTCCACGAGGGTAGCGTAATCATAGCTTATTGAAGCATCCTCGTCATACCAGTTGCTGAACGGTAGTTCAACCATGCTTTTAGAAACGCCGTTAACCGTGACAACCGTCCCGGTTGCGGAATCGTCGAGGCCTGTTTGACTGAAGCTCACTGAGAACTGCTTCTTAAAGTATGCAACGTAGACGGCGTCGCCAGTCGTTGCAACAGTGTGGCTGATTCCCCCGCCGTCGCTCCAGGAAACCCAGGTGTAAATCATGCCGTCTCCAAGCTGCGGCGAGACGGTGCCGATCGTGTGCACGGAGCCGCTTAGCCAGGTGAAGGTTTGCGGGGAAGCGTAGACGGCACCGTCTACAGTTATGCTCAAGCCCTCCGGCTCAGTGGTGACGCTCACGGTGAAAGTCTCGATAATGATCGTCGCGAAAGCGTCTGCCTGATTATCGTTCCCAGGGGGCTGCTGGTGGTAGAGCCTAGCCCTTACGATCCATTCTCCACTCGTGTTCAACGCTTGAGAATCAGTGAAATTAAACTCGTATTTCCCTCCCCCCATGTCCCTCAACGGGGGAAGCTCCGCTAAATCGTTCTGGAAAACAACCGTGCCCTCATGCTCCCAAACTACTTGAACATGGTATTGACTGGGCTGCCCGGGTGGGCTGGTGAAGCTTGCAAACCCCTTGACGGTAAACAGGTTGCCGTTTTGAGCCGGGGTGTAGAGCACGACCCTCGGGCTGGTTACTCCTGCCTGCAGGGGGGCTGGTAGCAGTAGGGGCATAAGCAGGAGCATCATGCTCGCGACGAGTATTCCCGCCCATGCTTTCCCCAAACGCTTAACGGACCTGTAACCGGCTTCAAATCTGCTCATTGTCTGTCAAAAAGGTGACAGACAACGCAATATTTAAGCTTTTTATGAGAAATAAGTATTTTTTAAGCTTATTTTTTAAAAAAATGCGTGTAAAATGCTTCTGATGAAAAAATTTTAACTTGTTCTGTCTTTAACGCGACACGCCGGCGGGGGCGTCTAGCGCGCGCTAAGCCGTTCGTCGAGGCAAAAACGATTCCGAATCATCTGGCTAAACGCCCCACGCCCGGAGTGCAGCAGCAAGCATTCAGAATCCTTAATAAAAGGCTCCACGCTTCTTAATCATGCGGGTCCTGGCTGTTAACGGGTCGCCGCACAAGGAGGGGTTTTGCAAAAAAATTTTAACCAAAATAGTAGACGGGGCTGTGGAGAAGGGGGCTAGCGTAGAGCTGGTCGACCTCTCTGGGAAAAAGGTTCAGCCATGCTTAGCGTGTGTAAACGCAGAATGCTGGGAGAGCATGAGGTGCGTTCTTAAAGATGATGGGCTTGAGCTGAGGATGCTTTTCAACGAGTGTGACGCGCTTGTCTTCGCAGCGCCGGTTTACTTTCTGTCAGTCAACGGGCTTGCGAAAAGCTTCATGGACAGGATGAGGAACTATCGTGGGGGAGTCAGGCCCTCCGTCGCTGTGGCTGTAGCAGGCGGAACGGGAAAGGGCTGCATAACCGCGCTTCAAGAGATCTGCAGGTGGATGGTGATGGTTGGCTTCAGCCCTGTTGTGGCTGAGCCTGTTACCAGATATGATCTTGACCTGGCTCTGGGACTAGCCGGGTCCTGGGGCAGGATGCTCGTGGAGAAAGCCTTCGCGGAGAAGCGGAGCGACCTTTACAGCAGGATTTCAGAACTCGAGGGGACGCCGTACATGCGTTACACTGTTACGGATGAAATTCTTTATCTCGCCAGGTCTGCAGTCGAAGCGCTGCTCAGGAGGAGCGTTACGGGGAAGGTTGCTGAGCTGGCTAGGCTGGTTGAGGAGGCTGAAGCAAGGCTTAGGCTTGGAGACTCTGAGGAGGGGCTTAGGCTCGCGGTTGAGGCGCATGAGAAGAGCATGAGGCTCTTCAACAAGTTTGCTTAGCGCACGCTGCATTCATGCCCGTGTCCCCCTGCAGACATGCTTGTCTCCCAGCCCGAGTATAACAACGTCTACGGGCAGCCGCCAGCGCCCCGCGATCTTCTTCACAAGCCAAGGGTCTTCACGAGTCCTTCTCCAAAGATCCCAGTGCACAGGTATGAGTGTTCGAGCACCAAGGTCTCTCGCAGCCTCAAGCGTGTCGCAAGCATTCATGTAATACTTGTGGCCACGCGGGTTCCGGCCGAGGGAGAGGAAGGCGATGTCGACACCGCCCTGCTCACCGATTTTCGAAAACTTCTCCGAGAACTTGCTGTCTCCAGAGTGGAACAGCTTGACGCCGCCGATACTTATGATGAAGGATAATGCTGACTCAGCGTCAGGATCGTTCGCGAACCATGCTGTAACAGTAACGTCGTTAAGGCTGAGGGATTCCCCGGGCTTAAGGAAACTAACCCTGTTTTTCTCAACCCCCCATTCTAGGAATCTACGGCATGAGGAATCGGGCCCTATGAACATAGACCCAGTCCGCCTTGCCACCGCTTGAACAGTGTTCCTCTCGCAATGATCCTCATGCTCATGGGTTGACAGGAACAGGTTGCAGAAACGAATCTCCCAAGGGTCCAGGGGCGCAGGGATCATTCTAACCCATTCGCTAGACCCGCTTGAGCCGAAGAACGGGTCTATCATTACGATGGATAAAGGTGTTTTAACGACTACCCCCGCACCCCCTATGCTCCAGACGACTACAGAGCCCTGCTCTACGCTCTCACCCTCGATCTCGTCTAGAAGAAGCCTGCCCCACTGGCTCATTCCAGGTCGTTCTAAACAGGCTTGGAGCAAGTATTTAACAGTGCCCGCGACGGTTCAGCCCGCATGCGGCTAGCAGGGTTTAAATCAGCCTAAGCCCGGTTCCAAAGGGTGTTGAGGGAAGCAGGGGGAGACGGGGGATTCTTGAAATGGGAGTTTCAAGGCGTGTTAACCCTCAGGGATAAGAATGAGGACGAGTATAAGTATCTGCAGTTCCACGTTCCGCAGGGATATGATGCGATAGAGGTCTCGTACGAGTATGAGAAGAGTTCGAAGTGTGTTATCGACATAGGCATAATTGACCCGGAGGGGTGCTTCAGGGGCTGGAGTGGCTCGGATAAACCCGTGTTCTCAATATCCGCTGGAAAAGCCACGCCCGGGTATGTCGCGGGAGAGGTTCACCCGGGAGCCTGGTCCATCATCCTTGGGCTTGCGAAGATACCTCCGGAAGGATGCGGGTACAGGGTGTTAGTCAAGGCTTCAAGACTCGGGGGACACGCCCGCGTGAACCGTGTTCTCGAGGAGAGCGTTACGCCGCTGAGTGTTCCGAAGCCAGCCGTAGCCCCGGGATGGATAAGGGGCGACCTGCATGTTCACAGTCATCACAGCGACGGTAAGCACAGCGTCCGAGGGCTTGTGGCCAAGGCTGTCGAGCAGGCTCTCGACTACATTGCTGTAACCGACCACAGCACGGTAAGCCAAGTTTTTGAGATCAGGGAGATCAAGAACCCGCCTGTCCTCCTCATACCTGGAGTCGAGGTGACCACTTACCATGGGCACTTAAGCGTTTGGGGAGGCCCCTGGTTCGACTTCAGAAGGAGGCGTCTAGAAGACTTCGCGAGGCTGATCAGCGAGGTGCATGAGAAAGGCCTCGCAATATCGGTTGACCATCCGAGAGACCTGGGGGAGCTGTGCATAGGCTGCGACTTCGAGTTTAAGCAGTTAAGGGGTTTCGACGCTGTCGAAGTGTGGAACGGCCCCTGGTTTGTGAAGAACTGGGAGCCCCTGGCCTGGTGGCACAGCCTGCTGAGCGAAGGGCTCATGGTGACGGCAGTAGGCGGTAGTGACTACCACGGCGGGGAGGGGTCTTTCGCCAGGCTCGGCGAGCCTACTACATGGATACTGGTTGACTCGCCAACCGTGTGGAACGTGATCAGCTCCATCAAGCAGGGGAGGGTATTCGTATCCCAGTCTCCAAGCGGCCCCTTCTTAGGGTTGAAGGCTTACACTGGCTCCAGCGTCTTTGAAACCGGGGGAACCGTTGAAGCAAAGCACGGGGACGTGTTGAAAACAGTGGTTGAAGCCCGGGGCGGGGACGGTGCGATTCTCAGGCTAATTTCTTCTCAAGGCGTGGAGGAAGCTGTCCAGGTTAAAGGAGAAAGCTTCAGGCGTGTGAAGGAGACCCCCTTGAGACGCAGCTGCCTGTTTATAAGGGCTGAGCTCGGCTGGTATGCGGACCCGTTTTCAGTCAACCCCGGCGAGGATGACACTGTGTTCGCCTTGACGAACCCGGTGTATTTTAAACAGGCTGGTGGCTGATTCAAAGAAGCCTCTTCAAGGCTCTGCTCCAGCCTGCCTTAAGATCCCCCTGGGTTCAACCGGGGTGAAAGCCTTCTCGACAGCAGGCTCCTTCCATGCTTCCACAGGATCCCTGTCTTGAAGCCTGTTTTCCTAGCCTCCACCCATGTGTTTCTAAAATCCAGAATCCTTATAAACATATGGTTTTAAGCACCTGGAACGCCAGCCTAGCTCTCCCCAAGGCTAACACCGGTTTCAAGAATCGGGGGAGAGAAGTTTTTAACCACCATGCTCAGCCCAAATCCTCAGGATGATCGTGGGCGGAGTGCTCTGCGGAGGCCTTGGGAAAAGGCTTAGGCCTCTGACGGACAATGTTCCGAAGCCGCTGCTAGAGATAGGTAGAAACCTTACGATTTTGGACAGGCTGATAATGCAGATGAAGCAAGCCGGCGTCTCAAACGTCTACCTGCTGGCAGGCTACCAGCATGAGAAGCTGGTTAAAAGATATGGGAAAAACTGGAGGAGCGTTAGAATCCACTATATTGTTGAGGACAAGCCTAGGGGCACGCTATACGCTATCAACAGTCTCTTGAGCAGTGTTGAGTCAGACCTGTACCTTGTGATGAACGGCGACATCGTCACCGACATAGACCTGTCTAGAATGATCTCGGAGTGGAAGCCTGGGACGGTGAGCATGGCTCTGACAAGCCTAAGGTCGCCCTACGGCGTCGTCCAGGTTTCTGGGGAGAAGATAACGGGTTTCGAGGAGAAACCAGTGTTGCCACACTATATTAACGCCGGAATCTACCTGATTGACGCGGGGCTTAAACACAGGTTTCTAGAGTATGAGGAGGGTGATGTTGAGAAACTGGTTTTCCCAAGGCTGGCTGGAGAAGGATTGCTACGGAGATATTTTGAGGCTGAAACATACTGGAAGTCTATAGACACTGTTAAGGACCTTGAGGAAGTAAGGATGAGGCTCTCCAGCCAAGGCTGAGCATGCAGCAGGCTTTCAAAGCCTGAACAGTCTTCCTGAAAGATTTTTGAAGCAGCCGACTCGTTAAAAAGCCTAGCTGAACCTGGTTTGCTCCACGCTTCCTTTTTCAGCTGGAGACGGGAGCTCAATGTTCAGCAGGATCGAGAAGTCCGGAGGAATCTCCCACTCCTTCAACCCATCGTTCTTCAAACGGGGGGCGACTGCCTCTCTCATCTTTTCAACAACCTCGTCTAGAGTCCTGCCGTAGGTGAATAACGGGATATCGACGCATTCAGCAATATAGTATCTCTCCCCCTTGTAGATTTTCACCTGGATCAGCTTCATCGCGTCTCCGGCTTAAAAACGGTTTAGGCGTTTTTTAACCTTCCTTTAGTTTAGCATTGTTCTCCACGGTTTTCTACAGTTTCTTAAAATTTTTCAACTTGAGCCGGGCTGCCCGATAGTTTTTTAAAAAGAGGCTGCTGAAAGCCTTTTCAAACACTGTTCCCGTAAGCCTTCTAACCCGGAGCCCCCTGCGGTAAACACGCGGCAACCGTCGACGAACGTTGCGAGAACCCTTGTTTCTTTAACCTCCTCTAGGGAAACGTTGAAAGGATCCTTGTCGACGACCACGAGGTCTGCCAGCCTGCCTTCTTTCAAAGAGCCGAGCTCACCCTCCTCGAGCAGCCCGTAGGCGGAGCCCTCAGTGTACAGGTGGAGAGCCTCCTCAAGCGTTAAACACTCGCCAGCAGTATGCTGGTAGAGAGGTATATCGTCGCGCCCGCCCCTTGTCGTCGCAGCGTAAACCGTCTCCCAAGGGTTCAAGGGTTCCACAGGCGCGTCTGTGCTCAGGCTGAGCTTAACGTTCTCAGCCAGGGTCTTGAAAGGGTAGACGAGCCCTGCTCTCTCAACCCCGACCCTGTTAACCACCCACCAGTCGGTCATGATAAAGTGCGGCTGGACAACCACCGCTACGCCCAGCCTCCTCATCATCTCCACAAGGTCGCTCCTCAAGACTGAAGCGTGTTCAACCCTGTGCCTTAGTCTCCTGGAGCACTCGGCCACTGTTTCAAAGGCTTTAAGAGTGTTCTCAACAGCCTTGTCGCCTATCGCGTGGACAGCGGCCTGCAGGCCTTTTTCACACGCCTCTTTAACCACTGCCCGCAGCGAGGCCTCACCCATGTTTGCACAGCCCGAGTTCCCGGGGGAATCCGAGTATGGTTTTGAAAGCAGCGCGCTCCTAGCCCCGAGGGAACCGTCGGCGAAAAGCTTAACACCGTTAACCTGTAGGAATGGTGAGCCGTGTTTCAAAGCTTGAAGCCCCATTTCCCCCGCCTCACCGGGGTTCAAGTACACCCTTACTCTAACCGGGAGGCGTTTAAGCCCAGCCTCAAGCTCCTGAAGAGCCTGGAGGCTCGCTGAGCTGCAGGATACGAAGCCCACCGTGGTCACGCCCTGGGAGGCAGAGTATGCAAGCGCATACATCAGGAGTTTTTTACGCTCCTGGAAAGTCGTCTGCTCCTCAATCCTGCTCCTAACAGTCTCCAAAGCCTTTCCCACTAGGACCCCCGTTGGCGCTCCAGCCTCATTTTTCAAAACACCGGGCACGCTCCCTCCTATCAGCCCTGTCATCTCGAGCACCCTAGTGTTAACGACCGCAGCATGGCCGCAAACCCTGGTGAGAACCACGGGCCTCTCGCTCACAACCTCGTCAAGATCCCACCTGGTTGGGTAACGCTTCTCCTCCAGCGTCTCCTGGTCCCACCCGCGGCCCAGGATCCAGCGTGACAAGCTTTTCGCAGCATAGTTTCCCAGCCTTGTCTTGAGCTCCCCTATGCTTCCAACCCCCCTCAGGTTGAGAGTGTTTAAAAAAGCGCCTAGCGAGTCGAGATGCACGTGAGCATCTATGAACCCTGGGAGCACAGTCCTACCCCTAAGGCTCACAGTGTCAAGGCCGAGTATCCTAGACATGCTGAGAGCCCCGGCTTCACTACCCACGTATGCAACCCTGTTCTCAGGATCACAGCCGCCTCGACTCTTGAAACAGGTTTAAACGAAACGTATATTCGTCCATCAACCAGTGTGAAGCCTCTCGTCGCTAAGCCCAGGCTGGGAAACGCGTGGCCAGTATTAAGCCTATCTTGAGACGGGGAAGTTTAACGGGTTTTCAGAAAGCCTCCGGAGAAAGGGTTTTCCACGCCAAGTATCTAAACCCGATTCTCAGCCTCGAGGATAAGGGTGACAGCCGACCGTTGTAAGAAACCCTGCCGTTCCTAAAGGCTATTGAAAAATCCTCGAAGCCGGGGTCGCCTGCCCAGACAACCGTGTACGCGTCTCCAACGCTTCCAGGGAAATGAGCATCGCTCCCACCGACGCCTGGGACACCCAGCATGCTGGAGATTTTCAAACCCTTTTTCACGAGGATGCTTAAGGGGTATGAAGCGTTTAGAACCTCGACGGCATCCGTTTTACAGCCAATCCATCTTCCTAGTTTACCCGTGTTTAAAGCAGGATGGGCCAGAACCGTTAGCCCGCCCTCGCCCCTAGCCCACTTGACAAGCTCCTCATAGTTTAAAACGCTTTTCCGCGGAGGCAGGTGTTCCAGCCCTATGACTAAAACGTGGCCAGCGTCCGTGCTGAGCTCATACCCGGGTAGAACAAGCATCCCGCTACAGTATTGTTTAGCTTTGAAATATCCCTCGAGAGTAGCGTGGTCAGTAATGGCTAAGCCGTCTAAACCCTTGGCTTTAGCAGTCTGAAGAACCTGCTTAACCGTCCCACTCCCGTCTGAGTAGACTGTGTGAACATGCAGGTCAATCTTCAACCCGCCACCATGGTTCAAAACCTGTTTTTAAGCGTTTCAAAAACCTTTTCAGCAGTCATCCAGAAAACTTCATACAGGCGTTGAAGCCCAATTCATATGTTAGGCATGTCGTCTAAAGAGGATGAAATAGTGGAGGAGCTTAGAAAGATTAGGCAGCTTTTTGAGCCTAAGCCGGCTCTGCCCGCGCCGCCAGCGCCGAAAGGACTATTGCAGGAGTTTAAAGCCTTCATCTCGAAATACAAGGTCCTCGGGATGGCTGTCGCCTTCATACTCGGCCTATACCTTGGAGCACTGGTGCAGGCACTAGTCAACGACCTGATAATGCCTATAATCGAGCTCGCCACGCCTAACGTTGCATGGGAGCAGGTTACAGCTGGGCCGTTCAGAATAGTCATTTCACAGGAACGTTGATAACTTTCCTAATCGTAGCCTTCGTAATCTTCCTGCTTATGAAAGTCACCGCGAAATGGGCCATAGAATAGAAGTTTACTCCCCGTTTCTTCTCCTTAGCGCGCACTTACACAGTCTCTTTTCTAGCTGTAACGCCGAAACGCTATCCTCATACGTGTCACGGTGGTGGAGGAGGAATGAGTGATCTTCTCCTCTTCCCTGTCAAAAACACTAGAAGAACTGAGAGGGCAAGAAGAATCACTATGAGTCCCACTAAGGCTAACATAACAGGATTCAGCTCCGTTCTCCAGCTTGCCTTAAGGCAAACAGGTTTCGACACGGTGAACGAGTAAACAGCAAGACGACGCCTTCCTCCCGTTCTCAACCCATCCGTCGAAAACATGGTTCGTGAAAAAATCCTTGGGAATTATGCTCGGCGTTACTGATACTGTTGCAGTCGAGCCCTCGACATACCATCCTTCCCCAGAGGCTTCTCCAAGCTCGCTCGACACGGCTACATGATGCTCAACCCTGTAGACAGCGTTGAGAACAGTGTCCCTGGTCAACCTTATAACGCGGGGATTATCGGCAGCACCGTCGCTCCACGCGCTGAAAGCCAGCCTGGTTTCCCCAGTCGTCTTGTAAGGGGCTGCTTCAAGCCTGTGCTCCACGCCTGTGGCCTCGAAGCTGACGCTTATCCCAGTCTTGTTTTCACCGTCTAAAGCAGCCCAGAAACCCTCGTCCGGAAAGTTCACCGTCAACCCGTAGCTCGTAACATAACGAGTGTATATGCCCCTGTTGCGGAACAAGCTCCCCACGTTGTTCCCAACCATGTGGATAACGCCGTCAGCAGGATAAACCCCAGTCCAGGATGATAGGAAGTCTATTGAAAGTGTCCAGTTGCCTATAAGCATCCCGTTAACATCGTATTGCAAGTATAATGGCAGCATCCGCGTGACACGCGTGCTAGTCGTGTGTCCAACGATGTGGATCCTCTCGTTATCTATGCAGAGGCTTAGGAAAGAATCGTCCCCAGGCCCTCCGAAAGTCCTCCACCACACAACCCTCCCGGAGAAGTCCATTTTAAGCAGCAGCCCATCCAGGCCCCCCTCTCCGTAGGAGTCGGTGTAGCCGCAGACGTACACTCCATCCCATACTCTGACGCTTGAGAAGAAGTCTCGTTTCCCACCGCCCCAGCTGACACGGTTAACCTCGCTCCCGTTCTCGTCAGCCACCAATAGCAGCCCGTCCACGTTCTCGCTTGAACCGTAGGGGGCAGTCGTGCCCGCGATGTATATTTTCCCGTTTTGCAGAGCTATCGACGCTACCTCCTGGTGTCCGACTCCGCTGAACGTTTTCTCCCAGAGGAGTGAACCATCAGCATCGTATTTATGGAGGACAACCTCAGTAGCCCGCTCATCAAAGTATCGAGCCTCCCCGGCAGCGTAGATCACACCGTCCTGAGCGGCGACGCTTTTAAAATGGCTGAACAAGGATGAGCCTACCCATTCTTTCACCCACGTTTTTTCAAGGTCTTTGTTAAACGCTGCTAAGAATCCTGTCGTCTTTGGAAACGCGTCGTGCTCCAGAAGGCCCGCAACATATATTCTTAAGCCGTCAGAAATAATGCTCATAACATAGCCTTTTTCCCCGGTCGTGGATGAAACCAGCCTGCCGTCTAAACTAATCTTCCAAATCGTCCAGACATGGTTTTCAAAGCTTCCTGAGCAGCCTCCGATGTAGACGGCGTCGTCGAGGACAACCAGGTCGTTGAAAACCACGTAGTCCGCCTCCCCGCCGACTATCTGCAGGCCTGCTTGAAGAGTCTTCTCTGGGGAAGCCCTTACTACAGCTAGTGTTAGAAAGGCTAGCAGCATCAGGCGAATAACGATGCGAGCCGCCGAGCCCATGGGTTGCAAAAGACACTGGTTTTTTAAACTTTAAGCCTGGGGGGAGAGGCCTCGACCCTTCTCCTGCACCAGTCTCCTCAAGCCTTCTTCTAAACCTATTGTCGGCTCGAATCCCAGGGTGATCCTAGCCTTAGAAATATCTGAGTAACTATGCTTTATGTCTCCAGGCCTACTTGCAGCGTAAACAGGCTCGCCCTCAACCCGGTTGAGCCTCATGACGAGCCCCGCCAGGTCCCTTATCCTCACCGGGCTTCCGGAGCCTATGTTAAAAACGTCGTTAAAGCACTTGAGCCTAAGGGTGAGCTCTACAGCTTTAGAAACGTCGTCGACATGGATGAAGTCTCGGGTCTGCTCACCATCCCCGTAGACCACTGGCGGAAGCCCCTTAAGAACCCTCTCCAGAAACCTCGTTATCACGCCCGCATAAGCAATGTTCTGCCCAGGCCCGTAAACATTGAAGAGCCTCAGCACAACATACTTAAGCCCAAGCCTCGAGAAGAATTTGACTACATCCTCACCCATGAGCTTGCTCAACCCGTATGGAGACAACGGGTTGGTAGGATGATTCTCGTCCACGGGTAGCCCGACGGGATCCCCGTAGACAGCCGCTGAGCTCAAGTATATGAGCAGCCCAACCCCTGTTTTTAAAGAAGCCTCTGCGACCAGTGCTGTGCCCAATGCATTGTTATCCAGGTAGAGCATAGGGTTCTCCATCGACTCCGAAACATCTGTGTAGGCCGCGGCGTGAATAACAGCGTCAACACCCTTTAAAGCATTCTTAACTACATCCGTGCTTTTTACTCCTGCCCTGACTACTGGGATGTTTTCTTCCTTAAGTCTTTCAATCGCGAACCCAGTTGACCTTTCAAGAGAGTCCAGAACACTGACTTCAAAACCTTTATTCTTTAAACGGATAGCGAGGTTGTGGCCTATAAACCCTGCTCCACCAGTAATCAACACTTTCATCATCAACCCTTTTAAATCTTGGAGTTTAAAACTCTTTTATCACGCAAACCGGCTTGCCTAGCGCATGGCTCTCCAGCGACCGTGGGTTGAGATACTGGCCTAAAGATTATCTGTGTGCGCTCCATTTGAACACATGGATATAACACGCTTTTTGAAGGATTTTACTATTGGCATAAAAAGTTTATAAGACACTTATTTACCATATGTACTTATGTCCGAAGTTATCAAAGCTGAGATACCAGAGGCCTTAGCCAAAAAATTCAGGAAAAAGGCGATGGAAACCTACGGTTACAAAAAGGGCGCGGTAAAATCAGCTCTTGAGGATGCGATGAAACGTTTCGTCTCTTCCAGCAACGTTGACTGGAAAGTTTTGAGGGGCTGCATACGATCAGAATCCACATCAGTAGAACTTCAGCATAAGGCTTGGAGGAATATGGACTAAATGCTTCTGGTGGACACTAACATTTTTCTCGAACTGTTCCTCGGGCAGGAGAAGGCCGAGGAATGTGAAAAATTCCTGCAGAAAATTTCCGACGGAGAGCTTGAAGCGATTGTTTCTAAGTTCACGATTCACGCAGTCGAAGCCATCCTCGACAACTCTGAGCTGATACTTGCTTTCCTGAGAAACGTTCAAGGCTCGCTGGGGCTTAACGTGTATGAGACGAGCATTGAGGACGAGATGGCTGCTTCCATGCTTATGAATAAAATAAACCTTGATTTCGATGACACTATTCAATACTACCTGGCCAAAAAACTGGGGGTCGAGGCAATAGTGAGCTACGATAAACATTTCGAAAACTTGGACGTGAAAAGAAAAGAGCCTTTAGAATGCCTATAGTGCGTGCTAATTGGGAAAAATTTTTAAGCTGCACAGTATTTTCTTCCCGGCGTGCGGGGGAACGAGGAGCCTGAAAAAAGCTCTACTATTCGCTACACCGAGTTTGAAAAATGGATTATAAGAAGGTCTAGCAATCTCTACAAAGGCTACTGGTTTCCCTATGGAGGGTATATGTTGTCATCCTGGCACGTAGGGAGTAGCATAGTGGTTCCCCTTGTTTCTCTAGGACTCTGCCTGGGGCATCCTACTTTAAGCAACATACTGCTTCTCGGCAGCCTGCTATTCATCTCAATCCATTACTTCCTAGGGGTTTTAATCGTGCAGTTCAAGGTTAGGCGGAGGATCGTGCTTTTCTCAGCCCTCTTAACGCTCTTGCTCTCTTGGGGGCTATTTTTCTCATCCGTGTTTTTCAGCGCTGGGCCTCCGCCGGACATTGTTGCCAAAGCGGTTCTCATAACGCTTTTCATGGCTTGGCCAATGCCCTGGGTAGCACTATCGGCTTATTTTCTCGTTCAAGCATACAGGGGAAAGTATGATGAAGCTCTTAACCGGAGTATTCGGCAACAACAAGCGTGGTGAAGCCTTTTTCGAGAAAGCTAGTGGGATGAGTCCTCCTCTATCCAGGCGATGTACCTTCCCTCCCCCTCCCTCTCCTTAGGCGGGTCAAAAAGGAATCCTCTCTCAGCCATGATCCGGTTGGCCCATCCAAAGACCCAGTGCCACACATCAGTGTATATTTCCCTCTGGTCAATTCCCTTGCGGATTGGAGTTATCTCAGCCAACTCAGTTTGTAGAGAGTTAAAGTATTCGCAAGCCTCCTTCTCAACTATCTTGGACACGGTTTTCCAAACATCCTCGATAACCTTCTTATCCTCGAGTGTGAACACAGGATAGTTCAGTCTTACTTTCTCTTCACCGAGGATAACATATTTCATGTTTGCCAACAATTTAAATAGGTTCTCGGCCTGCTCCTTCTCTATCTTAAGTTTCTCTCTTAAGAGTGAAGTGCTCATCGGCCCCTCATCGTTTAGAAGAAAGAGAATTCTTCCAAGTTCAAGCATGCAGTTTGTCTGGAAAACATTAAACGTCTCTATTATCTTATTCCAGAACCAGTCGGGCAACCCGTTTTCCCTATGTCTTGTCAACGCGTTGAGATTCCATGCTAAGTCTGGGAAGGCATATCGACAACCAGTATGGTCTCCGAAGCTTGTGAAGGTGATTCTACCGAATTTATTGCTGTGGCTACCCCAATACATTCTATCGTAAAGGCCTTCGCCCGCACCCTCTTCCCTTCCTAGCAAGACGTATCTACGGCCGCCGGGTTGCTGCTTCCTGCCGCAGAGGCTAAGGTCTTTCTCGTTAAGGATCTCCAGAGCTTTCCAGTCTAGGATGAAACAACCCACTACAGCGAACATGAGCTTCTCGATTTCAACCTGCTTAGCGCAGGAAAGCCTAGTCAAATGCTCCCTAAGCTTCAACTCCATCCTCATTATCTCTTCGACAAGCCTTAAAGCAGGCTTCCTTGTTTTCTCCGATATCAGGTGAATATCTTGCTTAGTAAAGATGGGGAATAAGACATGCCATTTCTCGTCTTTCTCAGCAACAGCGTTAATCCTGGAGAGATCTTGAAGCAACCTGGTAACGCTTTCAACGCTTATTCCCAGCTTGCTTGAAAGCTCATCTGCAGTAAGAGGCTCTAAGTTTAATAGATATAGGATCTCAGATGCACGTTCTTGCTGAGTTGCTTTAAACGGGTTGTATTCGTCCCCTGGACCAGCGTCTCCACAAATATAAGTGAAAACCCTTCCCATCCGTGTGTTCATTACTCTTTGCGTTATTAAACGTTTCTGGAAATCTTGAAGAGTTTAACCTGGCATTTTAAGCATGGCTGAGCCTTCTTAAAGTCAACGTCTATTATGGAGTTGCTGAAGCTCATCACGCACTCAGGGTTCACGCAGTGGGTTAGGCCGAAGGTGTGGCCGAGCTCGTGAACAGCCTCCTTTAGAACCCTCGCCTCGAAAAGCCTCATGTTAGGAGGGTCGCCGTAGAACTCTGGCCTAAGCCTGTGCAGCGAGATGACAGCATTCTCCCCGTTTAGAATCGCCTCGCCGAAGACGAAGTTCAGCCCACTGGCGTAAAGGTCGACATCCGTAACCCCGAGATACTTCACGTAGCCCCTGGGCTTAGATATTGCGAGGTATTCCAGTATGAGCGTAGAATTATACTGCCTCCTAGACTTGTCGTAGGCATAGGGTGGCAGCCTGAGAGCCCCTTCACACATATTGAAGCGCACTGTGCTGAAAACCTGGGAAAGACCAGGTGGGAGGAATACCAACTCGCTTGAATTAACATCTCCCATGAGGATTATCAATGCTTCAATCGTAACCTTGTTAAACCTGGTGTTCAACTGGGTGATACATTTATATTCACGAGACACTTATTTAAAACTTGGTGTCGGAGACATGAAGGTAGGTATTTTCACGGTTCTGTACAACGATCGGCCGCTAGACAAGACGCTGGAATACGTCTCCTCCATAGGCTACGAGGCTGTTGAACTAGCATGCTGGAAGGGCTCAAGCCACATCAACATCGATCAAGTCACCACAGGCGGCGCGAGTGAGATAAGAAGCATCGTAACCAAGTACGGGATGCAAATATCCGCGTTAAGCAACCATCTTGAAAGCCAGCTCATACTAGGACCACTGGACGAGTCAACGGACATCTGGTTCAAAGGATCCCCTACGGAGAAAATAGAATACGGCGTCAGCAGGATGAAGAAAACCATAGACGCCGCGCAAACACTCAACGTCCCCGTAGTGTGCGGGTTCACCGGAGCGCCCGAGTGGGGAAAATGGTATAATTTTCCCCCGACGAACGAGGAGATTTGGAATAACTACTTTAAAATATTCAGGGAGAGGTGGCTTCCTATTCTTGACTACGCGAGCGACCACGGGATTAAGATTGCTTTCGAGACACACCCGATGGAGCTAAACTATAATCTTGACACAGCTAAGGCTCTGGTTGAGGCGGCTGGGGGGCATAAGGCGCTCGGCTTCAACTATGATCCTTCCCACTTCATCTGGCAGCATATGAGTCCTGTCGCCTTCATATATGAGCTTCACGACAGAATATTTCATGTTCACGCGAAGGATGTTGAGGTTGTTCACTACACGGCTGATAAAACCGGGGTTCTAGCTTATGGGCCGTGGAACAGGGTTGCGAGGCCAGTGAGGTTCAGGACAGTGGGGTGGGGACAGGTTCCGTGGCGGAACGTGATAACAGCTCTGCTTGAAACGGGTTATAACTACGTGTTGAGCGTTGAGCACGAGGATCCGTGTTTCAGCAGGGACTCTGGTGTTGAGCAGGCGTTGTTCTTCCTTAAGCCTCTGGTGCGCGTTGAGCCTCCTGAGGTTAAGCCATGGTGGTAGGACACGCGAGATGGCACACACCGCTTGAAAAATAGTTGGATCCGGTCTCCCTCATTTTTTCCTAATGTTCTTTTTCAAGGATCCTTGGGTTAGGAAACAACTTATTCAATCAGCTTCATGTCTTCAATCCTAGCTAAGCAGTGGGGTGCGAAAACCTCAACGTTTAAGCCTGTTTCCCTTAGGGCTGCTGTGGGGGTTACTCCGCTTATTATTGAGATGCCGCACCTGCCGGCTCCAACCGGTATTCCGAGGACAGGCTCCTCCGGAAGGCCGATTACTGAAAGAATGTTCCAGCCTATTGAGGACAGGTCTGAAAGTATTGACTCAACCCTGTCCCGAGCCTCCTTCGGTATCTCCCTGTAGTTTGCAGGTATTAAACCGGTTCCGGTTTTCAAAAAGCCCGTTATTGAAGTCATATTCCTGTAGGTGAAGACTTCGAGAGGAGGCACGGTTGTTCCCTCGTAGGACATCAGCTCCACGAATCTCATGGGCTTCTTGCCGACGAACTGCAGTATCCCGCCGTATTTCAGTATCAAGGGGATTCCCGACCTTATGAGAATACCGTCGACAGTAAGGTTGCATACTGTTAGAAGGGCAGTCCTACCCTTGTCTACGGAAATGTTCCCGTAGGTCTCGTCCTCATCTATGGTTTTCAAGTATGGGGCGAGAAGCAGCTCCGCGTCGTTGAGGCTCCGCAGAACCTCGAGAGCCTTATCTAGAGAATCCTTGTCTATGAGGGTCACGTTTGCAACAACCCTGCCCCTGTTAGACTTGGGTGTGAAGTTCACTGAGTATGCGAGTGAGAGATAGCGTGTAAGCACGAAATCTAAGCGTTGATAAGTTAGGGTTTCGATCAACTCTTGGAGCCCGGCCCTAGTTATTGAACGCCCGTTCTTACCGTGGCTATGGACCAAGCCCTTGTCTTCAAGAGTCTTCAAATAGTTTCTCACCGTTCTCTCGTTTATGAAGACGCCTCTTTTAACAAGCTCCCTGGTTATTGTGGTGGACCCCACCGGCTCGCTGCTCTCGCTGAGAATTCTGAGTATGCCGATTTTAACAGGCTCTTCGCGCTGAGCATGCCTAGCCATATTGGTGTGGAGACCCCTCTTGGCACTTATATGATTTTTCAAGCCTAGGGTTTCGCGGCCCAACCCTAAGGTTTATGAGCATACGGTCCACCTCCCACTGGGATGGATTGGGAGAAGGTTCTCGACGAGTATGGCGAGATGGTTGAGAAAAGGGTTGGAGAAATTCTCTCGAAAACCGTTAAGGAAGCTGAGGCTTACCACCCGTTTGTGAAGGATGCTTACAGCTGTTTAAAGGAGTTTACGCTTCAAAAGGGTAAGAGGCTGGCCTCCTGCAGCACGCTCCTCACGTACAAGGGCTACGCCGACACTGTTGATGAGAAGATACTTAGCGTCTGCGCCGGCATCGAGATTTACAGGCAGAGCATTCTTGTTCACGACGACCTGGTGGACATGGAGGAAACCAGGAGGGGCGGGGGAACGGTTCACAGGCTTTTCTCGAAAATGTTTGACGAAAGGCTGGGGGAGGGGGTTGCCGTCTTCCTGGGGGACATTGCCTACTCCCTTAGCGTCCAAATCATAGTGGGCTCGGGTTTTCCCTGCGAGAAGGTTGCTGGAACCGTGCTTCTGCTTTCAGAAGGTTACAGGGAGGTTAACGAGAGCCAGATGCTTGACCTCCTCTTCGAATACCGGGATGTGGGTGTGGAGGAGTGGCGTGTCATGGCCTCTAAGAGAGCAGCATCCCTCTTCAAGGTTACCATGCTTACTGGAGGGCTTCTCGGAGGAGCCTCCGAGAAGGATCTTCAGCTCCTCAGGGAGGCTGCTGTAAATATTGGTTATGCTTTCGATATTCAGGATGATGTGATAGACACTTACGCATCTGAGGAAGAGTATGGCAGACCCCCTTGCGGCGACATAAGGCTCGGTAAGAAGCCTCTCCACGTGATCTATGCTCTAGAGTCGCGTGAACCCGGAGTAGCCGGCTTTTTGAAAAGCCTCCGCGGGAGGATGGGCCTGAGCAGGGAGGAGGTTGAAAAAGTCAGGGATCTCGTCAGGCGGAGCGGGGGGCTTGAAAAAGCCAAGACGGCCTCCAGGAGGCATGCTGAGGAGGCTAGGAGGCTGATTGCTGAGACGAGCATGAGCAGTGAAGCCAAGAATTTTTTCAACCAGCTGATCACCTATATAGAGAACAGTTTAGACTGGTACCGGTAGCCCTTCCTGGGGGAATAGGCTTCTCCGAGTTAAGTTTATTACCCTTCTTGAAAACCGTGGAGCCATGGTCCTCAGAATCGGTTTAATAGGGTGCGGGGGGATAGCGAACGCGCACATGCAGGTTCTCTCAAACATGAAGGAGGTTCAACTGGCTTCCTTCTGCGACATTGTTGAGGAAAAGGCTAGGGATTTCAACGCTAGGTATGCGAAGGGTAATGCTACGGTTTACACCGACTTCGCCAGAATGCTTGAGAGGGAGAAGCTGGACGCTGTCTACGTCTGCCTGCCCCCGTTCGCGCATTCAAACGAGGTTGAGACCGCTGCTGAAAACGGTGTACACGTTTTCATCGAGAAGCCTATAGCGCTGGACATGGGGAAGGCGAGGAGCATGGTTGAAGCGGCAAGGAGGCACGGCATAAAGACGCAAGTAGGGTTTCAGCTGAGGTTTGGGACTGCTGTCGAGCATTTCAGGAGGATGGTTGAACAGGGGGAAGCCGGGCCTGTCGGCCTGTTCATAGCGAAATACTACTGCAATTCTCTGCACTCTCCTTGGTGGAGAGACAAGTCTAAGAGCGGCGGCCAGGTTGTTGAGCAAATCATACACCTGTACGATCTCTCAAGGTTTATGGCTGGGGAGCCTCAGAGCGTTTACTGCAGGATGGATAATCTTTTCCACAAGGATGTTGAAGGCTATACTGTGGAGGATGTTAGCGTATGCATCTTAAGGTTTAAACACGGAGGGCTCGGAGCAATATCCGCCACGAACTTCGCAATACCGAACAAGTGGCTTCACGAGTTGAACATTGTATCCAGAAACCTGACTGTTTTCTTCACCGACGCTAATAACGCGGTTTTCACCCCTACGAATAAGCCGTGGGAGGAGCAGTTGACCGTGTCCTCAAGAAAGAACCTTACGGAAGCCGTAAACCTGGACTTCCTCACCGCTATAAAGAGAGACACGCCCACGAGGAACCCTATAGAGGAGGGTGCTAGAAGCCTGAGCCTGGTTCTATCAGCCAGAAGGTCTGCTGAGGAGAACAGGGAAACAATTGTAGAAGGCCTGTAAAGCCTCTGGTCAGCCGACTGGACGCATACCTTCAGCCTGCTGCTCCCCGGTTTCTGTAGAAGGCTCTTCGCGGGGAGCCTGCCGAAGTCTCCTTCTCCTCCTCATAAGCAGAAGGAGAAGCGCTGAAACAGCCAGCAACACTGCTACGAGTGCCAACGTTAAATACCAGTGTTCCACATACCAGGGGGCCTTGTAGCTGCTGACTTTTATCGAGTATACGACCCACTCGTAATCATAGTAGCCGAGGTATGCGAGGCCAGCTACGTATATGTTTTCACCGTCTGAAGCCATTTTACCCATGAGAAACAACGCGTCCGCATCCATACTCGTGCTTATGACTGTTCTGTTAAGCAGGTTGAGCTCACGGTCGAAGACATAAAGCACCTGCCTAACGTAGTCGCCAACGCTCTCACCGCCGGCCACGTAAAGACGGTTGTTTAGCCACAGGGTTTTAGAGAAGAGCACGGGCTGAACATGTCTCTTAACCTCCCCCGCGTCTCTGCTTAGCTTAAGTATCCCTCCGTCTCCAACAATATAAGAATAGCCCTCGTCGTCAAAGCCTATTGAGGTTGCGGAGGAACCAATATCGCTCTCCAATTCCTTAACCAGGTTAAGATCCTTGTCCAAGACTTCAACCCTCCATTTTTCAGAGTTGACGTTTCCTACGACCCATAGCTGGTTGCTCACAGGGTTTAAAGCAACATCGTAAGCGTAGTTTACGGCTGAAAGATTTGAAGAATACTCCTTAACTAGGCTTAGGTCGCTGAGCCTAATCTTTCTCACGTATACTTTCTCACTCAACCCGGTTGCGCTGATGCCGGCGACGTAGAGAAACTCCTGGTCGCTGAAGGCTGAAATCGCTGCTCCAGGTATTTCCGTCAGGTTTATGCAGCTAAGCAGGTTCAGGTCGGAATCTAGAACCAGTATTACCCAGCTGCTGTAGTTAACGGAGTAGGATGCTCCAACAGCGTAGAGCCTATTGTTGCTAATTGTGCAGCCGTACAGGAGTCCCCCGTATTCCGAGGGCATGTAGGTCCAGTTTTTAACCAGAGACCCGTCGCTCTTAAGCCTCTTTTCAACACGCATCTGTAGCACACCGCTCTCGGTCGACGAGTCGAAACCAGCCACGTAGATGTGCGGGCCGTTCTCGCAGGTTGAGAAAGCAATGTCGAAAAAGAAGCCCGGATTTCCTTCAACAAGCCAGTTGACACTAACCTCTTCATCGTCAGCCCCAGCTGGAAGAAGCGTGGCAGCAGCAATAATGAGGATAAGAATGGTTGAAAACGCTCCCGCTTTTCCCCTTCCGATCATTTATTCCTCCCTGCTCCTTAGGGTTATAAACCTAACGGGTTGTTCAGCCTACTGGAAAAGATGGACCTCGACCCAGTCTCCTTTTTCAACAGTGTCCGCGTTCTCAGGTATCACGATATACCCGTCGGCCTCAGCCATGCTGGTTATCGCTGAAGACTCTTTGAAAACAGGCTCAGCCTCACCGTTTCTCAGCCTGACGGTCAGGAAGAACCGTCTCCCAAGTGTTGACACAACCCTTCTGGCAAGCCTGGCCCTAACTGTCCTCAAGCCGGCTTCAGGCAGCCTTGCAACCCTTCTTAAAACAGGCCTGAGGAAGAGATAGGCGTTGCTCAGGCAGGAAGTAGGGTGACCCGGCATTGCCAGTACAACCCTGTTTTCGAAGACTGCCCCCACCGTGGGCTTACCCGGCTTAACCTGGACACCGTGGAAAAGCACCTCCCCCCTTCTGCTGAGCACGTCGTAAATAATGTCTCTCGCGCCAACCGAGCTTCCCCCGGTTATAACGATGAGGCTGCTCTCAACACCCTTCTCTAAAGCCTTCTCAACCTCCTTTTCATCATCTGGAACAATCTCGTGTAGAATAGGTATCCCCCCGTTCTCCTTAACCACGGCGGAGAGAGTGTGAGAGTTTATGTCGTATATCTGTAATGCTGATTTGTCTCCTCCGACTTTTGCAAGCTCGCTTCCAGTCGGGATTATAAGGATCCTCGGCTTCTCGTAAACCCTCACCCTCGCTATTCCAAGAGCTGCTAAAACACCTATCTTTGAAGCGTTGAGATAGTCGCCCGCCTTAATAATCTCCCTCCCGCGAGGAATGTCTGAACCCTTCTTAGAAATATTCTCACCCGGGTAGACGGGCCTATACACGAGGACTTCCCCGTCTACACGCTCAGTGTGCTCATACATGACTACAGCGTCACCGCCCTCAGGAATAATGCTCCCCGTGGCAACCTGGATGCATTCTCCAGCCCCCACTGGCCGCCTAGGCTCCTCGTCAACACCAATAGTGTCGACAACCCTGAGCCTAACAGGGTTAAACTGGCTCGCACCGTAAACATCCTCAGCCCTCACGCAGTAGCCGTCCATGGCCGACCTGTCGAAGAAAGGAACGTCGAAAGGAGCCTTCACGTTCTCCGCTGAAACCCTTCCGACAGCATCATCCAGCTCAACCTCCTCAACTTTTTCAACCTGGTTTATCCTTCCGTAGATTAGTTGAAGCGCCTCTTCAAGAGAGACAAGTAGGCGGAACGTTTTCATCGGATGCTTATCAAACATCCTCGTAATAAGCTTTAAAATGAGTATTGCGTCTTAGCCCGGCTGAAGGGGCTACGGTTCCAACACGGGGTTCGCGGGAAAAAGAATAAGTACTCAAAGCCGGGTTAAACAGGGCCGTCTTGAAGCCTTTCACATTCCACTTGCAGACGAGGATCCTCTTCGGAAGGGGGAGTTTAAGCAGACTGGGTGAGGAAGCAATTAGGCTTGGAGACAGGTGTCTAATTGTTACGGGGAGAAGCTTCGCCAGGAGAAGCGGCTACTTAAAAATCCTCGTCGGAATCCTTGAAGAATCAGGCTTGAAGGCTACGGTTTTCGACCGGGTTGAACCCAATCCCTCTACAGAAACCGTTTACAAGGGTGCTGAAGAAGGCTGGAAGAACGATTGTAATCTTATCGTAGCGCTTGGGGGCGGGAGTGCGATTGACGCTGCGAAGGGCATCGCGTTTCTTTTAAAAAGCAAGACTAGGCTTGAGGAAAGCTTTGCCCCGAACGAGGTTGAAGAGGCTCTTCCCATAGTGGCTGTTCCCACAACGTGCGGCACTGGGAGCGAGGTCACTAGGTATGCTGTTTTAACAAGCGTTTGGAAAAGGAAGAAGGAGGTTCTGCTCGGAAACCCGCTTACCCCTAGCGTTGCGCTGGCTGATGCGAATCTTCTCGACAGTCTTTCCAGAGAGCTTGCTGCCTACACTGGTTTCGACGCGTTGTCCCACGCTGTGGAAGCATATCTCTCCAGAGAGTCCACGGCTCTCTCCGACTTATTCGCCCTGGAGGCGATGCGAATAATGCTCGAGAATATTGTTAAAGCAGCTGAAGGAGTGGCGGGGGCTAGGGAAAACATGCTTTACGCCAGCATGCTTGCAGGCGTAGCGATAAACTGCGCCGGCACCGTGGCGGTTCACGGAATGGGGTACTACTTGACCAACTATCATGGTGTTCACCACGGTCTTGCAAACGGTGTTCTGCTCCCCCATGTTCTAAGGTTTGAGCTTGAGAGAAACCTCAGCAGGCTTGAGGAAGCTGCTGTAAACCTCGGCTTTGAAAACGGGGGGAAATTGGTTGAAACAATCGAGGATGTTGCGCGTAGGACGGGTGTCCCGAGAAGCCTCGTAGAGCTCGGGGCTGAGCCTGCTGAGCTGGACGCTATGGTTGCAGACGCGCTCTCTTATGCGAGGAACCTTGATAAGCATCCCCACCCGTTGACCCCGGAGGAAATTAGGAGAATATATGTAAGAGCATTCGGAGGATAATGCTTCCCCCCAGGCTACTTGGACCCTACTAAGCATCCTGCGGAAAGAATCAGGACTCCGCCGATTAAGCTTTGAAGGGTGGGTTGCTGCCCGAGGAAGAGGAGTCCAAAGATCGCGGCGCTAACCGGCTCCAGATAGGTAAAGACAACCGCTTTCTGAGCTTTAATCAGCCTGAGGCCTTTTAAATAGAGTGTGACGGCGAAGGCAGTGTTGAAGACACCGAGGACAAGCAGCAGCATCCATGAAAACAGGTTTAGAGAAGGGTTCACGCTTAAAAGCGAGGGCGAGAGAATTAACATGCTGGCAAGATATGAGTATGAGGCTACGGCGAGGCTTGAACTGTTGGCTAGGGTTTTCTTGGACAGGATGATGAACCCGGCGTACGCTAGGCCGGCGAGCAATCCGTAGAGTACTCCAACAATGTTTAAGCCCACGGTTTGAAGACCATAACCGTATGAAATGATCAATACTCCAGTCATGCACATGGCTAGGGCAATGATAATTGTCTTCTCAACCTTCTCTCTAAGAAACAAAGGTGCCAAAAGCGCTACGAAAACCGGCGCCATGTAGTTGAGCAGGACAGCGTCCGCGATGGCGATGAGCCTCATAGACTGGAAGAGGAAAGCCCAGCCCATGCTTAGGAATGCTCCTAGGGCGAGCATGCTCCTCCAAGCTCCGGCAGCTTGGAAAGCCTTCTGCCTCCTAGTTAGAACAAGCAGAGGGGTTATTGCTAGGCTGGCGAACAAAACCCTGAAGAAAGCTATTGCGTAAGCGTTTAAAGAAACCTGGTTGACAATCGCCCCGTTCGAGCCCCAGATGACTGCTGCGGCGGAAACATACAGGCATCCTGCTAGTTCCGTTTTCCTGGAGGACAATAATTCTCAGACCAAAGCCTTCTCATCAGGCTTTAAAGTTTGAAAACCGGCTTTTAACGCTGGCGTCGGCTCACTTAAAGAGCTCCTCAAGCAGTGTTTTCAACTCATCCCTGTCCCTGAGGGATTTAAACATCAGCCTCCCGTTTGTAAAAGCCGTGAACTCCCTACCCATGAAGCTCGCCTTAACAGCCACGCCGTGAACCTCAGCCAGGACCCTGCTTTTTTCAAGAACCCTCTTAAGAGCCTCCTCCCTCCTATCCTGTTTCAGTATAACAATGTAGTCCTTCGTCTTGGCGGCTCCGCAGGCCTCCTCTATCCTGCTCACATACTCCTGGATCACTTTTCCTCGGCCTCCCCCAGCATAAGCTTCTTCGAAATAATTTTCGACAGCTCCTCTTCCTCCAACGCCTGTTTCTCCTCGAAAGTCTCCTCCCCCGGCATCCATTCCGGCCTAAACCCCTTCCCCCTGAAAAACTCTCTTATGGCTCTCCTCAGCGCGCCCACTGCCAGGACTCCGCAGTGAAGCTTGACCGCAGGCAGTCCGCCAACCTCGTTCGCAACGTCTTTCCAGCTAATCCTCCAAGCCTCCTCAAGGCTCCTGCCCTTCACCATTTCCGTGAGCATGCTGGCGGTAGCTATGTTTGCAGCACACCCGTAGCTTTCAAAGCTTGCCCTAGTTATAACCATGTTCTCGTCGATCTTAAGGTAGAACGCTATCATGTCCCCGCAAGCCGGGCTTCCAGCTGTGGCTGAAACAGTAGCATCCTCCATTCTCCCAAGGTTCCTAGGGTTTCTGAAAAGCTCAAGGATCTTCTGGCTATAGGGCAGTGGGGATCTCGACATTCTAAATCCTCCTCGTCGGGCTCATGGCCCGTATTCTTTCAACAGCCGGCTTAAAAGACTCTAAAACATACTCAATGTCTTCAACGCTATGATACCTTGAAACCTTCATAAGGATGCTCCCGTGAGCAGCCTCATACTCTCTCCCTATGGCTGTTAAAACGTGGCTTGGCTGAAGTATTCTTCTCGTGCACGCGCTTCCGCTTGAAACATAAACCCCTTTAAAGCTTAGCTCGATGGTTAGGGATTCGCCCTCGCAGTGTAGGAAGCTTATGTTAACGTTGTCCGGAGACCTTTTCTCTCCCGTCGGGCCGTTTAGAAGAGTATCCTCGATGCTTAGGAGACCGTTTATCAACATGTCTCTAAGCCTCCTCATCTTGCCGACGTTCCCGTCAAAGTCTTTAAACGCTAGCTCCGACGCCTTTTTAAACCCTACTATCAGCGGCGTGTTTTCGACACCCGGCCAGAGGGGCTGGGTTCCTATCGGGCCCTCGATTATTCTTTCAACCTCAACCCCGCTTCTCACGTAGAGCGCGGCCACGCCCCTTGGGCCCATCACCTTGTAGCTGCTGAGGCTCAGCAAGTCAACATCCATGTCTTTAACGTTGAAGCTGATCCTTCCGTAGGCGTCTGAAGCATCCATGTGTACAGTTGCATCCGGGTTTCCCTCCCTGACTGTCTTCACAATCTCTCTGAAAGGCTGTATGGTTCCAATCTCGTTGTTAACCATGCTCGTGCTGACTAGCACCGTCTCCCTGTTGACAGCCTTGGATAAAGCCTCAAGATCCACGAAGCCTTCCTGGTCGACTGGAACCCTAACGACTTCAAAACCCTTCTTCTCAAGCTTTTCAACCGGCAGCAGGATGGTGAGGGGGTCTATGGATGAGACAACTATTCTACCGGGTTTTTCTCCGGCGGTGCCGAAGACGGCTAAGCTATTCGCCTCCGCCTCGCCGCTGGTGAAGCACAATTCCTCCGGCGAGGATCCTCCTATCAGCCTCGTAATGAAGCCGGCTGCATCCATGATTGTTTCATAAGCCTCCCAGCCCTGCTTATGGGTTAGCGTAGGGTTTCCGTATGCTTTAGAAGAGAAGTAGGGCAGCATTTCTTGAAGAACCTCCGGTGGAACAGGCGTCGAGTTCTCCAGGTCAAGGTAGACCTCTCTCTCCACCGTGCTGTAGTACCTTACAAGGTTTCTAACGTTTTCAAGATGTTTCAATCCTGAATAAGTCTATAGGCGGGTTATATAAACATCTCTCGAATTTTAAAGTGGTGCTGCCGGTTATAACGCTGAATACTCTTTAGTATTGGGGGCGGGAGGCGGCGGTGGGTCTGAAGGGCTCCATGTTAAGCCGAGAATGCTTCCGGCGAGGCACAGTATGAGGCCTATTATGAAGCCACCGCCGGTGAAGAAGCTCATTATTGAGAAAACCAGGACTAATGTTGAACCGGTTTTAACCCTGCTCTTGTCCTCTGAACTAATCATGAATGCTCCTGCTAGAACGATTATTCCAATAACTAGCCCCACGATGCCTACTAGAAAAACCAGGCCTCCGAGCCTGGGTAGAAACGCTCCTAAAGCCCTGCCGGAAACGCCTAGGGCTACGCCCAGCAGGGTTGTGAAGAAAGCAATAACCAGAGCATCAAGAATGATTAAAGCTGCTCCGATTAGCGATAGGATGAAGGCTGCCATGGGTTTCTCAGCCATTTTTCCCCGTCAAGTTTCTTTTCAAGGCGCTTATAAGTCTTGCCTGGCGAAACAGTTTTTCATTCCAGAAGTATTTCCACATCATCTATGTAATAGGTCATGAACGTTTCCCAACGCACCGAGATCCCTATGGCAACCCATGCTTCACCAGTGAAAACCGTGCTCAACTCCGCCTCGTGGCTATACGTCTCCCATCCTTTAACAGTGTTCGCAGGCCCTAAAACAGTGAAATCACCTTCTCTCAAGGGCTCTCTAATGCCGATGTAGGCGCATACGGCTGCAATCGTGTTAAAGCTTTCACTCTCGCTGTAGAGTTGAAACGAAACCCTGATTCTGACAACCCTTACCCCGGCGAGTCTTACTCTTCTCGCAACCCAGATTGTTCCGTCATCCTGCCTCCCGTCTATGAAGAGCTTCAAGGAGTATTGTCCTGTTTTCGAAACCTCGGTTGAACGCGTTATGCTCCAGGCTACAGCATGCTCTGGGCTGCTCGGGTCAGGGGGAACATCTGCGCCGGGAACCCATTCGCCAAAGCCTTCCTCAAAGCTTTCTTTAAAAACTCTGGGCTTGTAGTGGAAATACCATATGCTGGAGACGGAGAAGACTGCTAATGCTACGGCGACTGTGGAAAGCATTAGCCATTTACTCTTCATCCTCATCTTAACGCGTCTTCTCTAGCGCGCGTAATATAATTCTACGTTTTAGAACAATCTTGAAAAACTATAGTACGCCGGTTTTAGTTAGCACGTGTATGCTCAGCGTGAAGTAGAATACTGCTGTAAGAGGTATGTGGAGAGTTCTCCAGTATTCTCTCACGACCCTAGGCCTTTTCACGTATCTTCCAAGAATCCCCCAAAGACTATTATTATCATAAGCCCGAATGTGAAGAAGCTTAGCAGGTTTCCAGGCCTTGCAAACCATATCTTGTTAGCCAGGTGGACCCCCGCCATGGCTAGCGAGAGTAAACCAGGGGTGCAGTGGAAGGTTAGCCAAAGCTTGGTCTTTCCCGGAAAGCCTCTTTTAAGTGTCGAATATGTTGCGGAGACGGCTAGCAACACTCCGCCAGCCCATCCGAACCAGTGTGCCACGTCGACCGGGAAAATCCTCCAAGGGCCTCTGTGGCGAACAGGGCCAACGCCGATTACGAGTAGTGCAAACAGTAGGACGACCAATAGAGTTGCAACGAGTATTAGAATCTTCAAGCCTAATTTGCTCATCGCCATTCTTTTTCGACGAGCCTTATATTCTTTCTACGAAAGCGTTTTCTCCATAACCCAGTAGTGCCTGATTCTAGCTATCCCTGGGACCTGCGTGTAGAAGAACAGGTGGCTGGTCCAAGGCACTACGGCATGCCTCTGACCCTCCTCCCTCAGGCTTTTCAGACAGTTGAAGAGAAGGATGGAGCCAACTCCCTTAGACCTCGCTTCAGTCGAGACACCGATCGGGCCGAACCAGTGGGGCTCGAGCGCGCCATAGACTGAGAAGCCGATTATCCTATCGTTCTCCTCAGCCATCCACAGCTTTGGACGAGCGTGTTTAAAGCTTGCATCCGCCTCGTAAGCCCAGAAAACCGAGAACTCTGTCTTAATCCATTTGAAAACCCTCTCCCTGTCTTCATGCTTAGCCCTCCTTATGGTTAGCGGGCTTACGCTTATGCTTGCAACCCTCTTGGGAACATGAAACCTGAGAAGGTCAATCTCGTAATCCACTGTTTCACCCGCTTTCCTAAAGCCTCTCCGGGATAGAAATTCTATAGCGTCCTCGTAGTTCAGGTCTACACCGCTGAACAGGTACCAGAACGGATAGTCGGAGACGCGTATTCTTTTAACACCATCCTCCCTTAGCCTGTTTTCAAGCTCGTTGAAAAGCGCTGTGGCAACACCCTTCCTCCTGCAATCCTCTCTGACAGCGAAAAGCTTGATCCATGCGAAGTCTCTTTGAGCCTCAACCACCTCTATGGGTTCCTTCAACCTTCTAACCCCGATGACGAACCCGGCTACTTCACCGTTCTTCAGGGCGACGAGACTATGTCTGCCGTTGTAATTCGGGTCTTCAAAAGTTATTCTCCTCAGACTCGCGTCGGTAATAGTGTCCTCGTGGAGACTCAGGTTTGCAACGCACCTTACTTGGCTGAGGAGCTCTTCGGTAAACTCAACTATCCTCATTTTTCAAACATTTGAAGCAGTTTCCCGTTGTTAAAAAGTTTTTCAAGGAGCTATTAACATGCCGGCGGCATCGTTTGAAAGTGCTTATGAAGCTTTTTAAACAAGAATGGCTTGAAGTCTAGCGGACACATGGCTTTCAGGAGAATGCTGAAACAGCTTAAAACCTCGGGGGAAAAATATACGGGCTTTTTCCTAGGGTTGAAGACGGTCAGCCTAATGGGGCAGCCGGGTGAAAGGCTGTATGAGCACTTTATTGGATGAGGTTTTCTGGCTTTCGAAGGCTGCTTCAGAAACAATAGCTTCTTTTCTGCATAAAACACCGTTTTCAAGAAGCGAGTCAATAAGCAGCATCGTTGGAGCCGAGGTTTTCCTTAAGCTTGAAAACCTTCAGAAAACAGGTTCTTTCAAGGCTAGGGGAGCGCTTAACGCGTGTATCGCAGCCAGGAAAGAGGGTGTGAAGGAGGTTGTGGCTGCTTCAGCCGGTAACCATGCTCAGGGAGTTGCCTTCGCCGCAAGGATGCTTGGAATGAGGTGCACGATATTTATGCCTGAGTTTTCATACCCGAATAAGATTGAGGCGACGAGAAACTACGGTGCCAACGTGGTTCTGGCAGGGGAGACTTACGACGATGCCAACGCTCATGCGCTCGAGTATGCTAGAACAAGAAACTTTAAGATGATTCACGCTTTCGACGATAAGCATGTTGTAAGCGGACAGGGGACAATCGGCTTCGAAATCCTTAGCGAAACCAGGGATTTGGATTATCTTTTTGTTCCAGTGGGGGGAGGAGGCCTGATATCTGGAATCGGTACCGTTTTTAAAAAGCTGTCCCCAAGTACCAGGATAATTGGTGTTCAGACAAACAGCTACCCGGCTTTCGCCGAGTCGTTTAAACAGGGCCGGATAATAGACGTTGTTAGGAGCTACTCGATTGCCGACGGAATATCTGTGAAGAAGCCTGGCGAACTCACTTTTAAAATCGCCTCTAAGGTTGTAGACGATTTCGTGACAGTAAGCGATGAAGAGATAATGAGTGCAATGTTTATTCTGCTTGAGAGAGCCAAGATGGTGGCTGAGCCCGCGGGGGCTGCGAGCCTAGCCGCAGTACTGTGCAACAAGCTGGATGTGAAGCAGGGGAGGGTTGGCATAGTGATCAGCGGTGGAAACATTAATCCTCTTCTACTCGCCAGGGTTATTACGCAAAGCCTGAGGCAGGAAGGCAGAATAGTGAGGCTGGTAGTGACTATTCCAGACAGGTCTGGAAGCCTAAGGACAGTCTTGGAATGCGTCTCGAGAGTTAAGGCGAACATAGTTGATCTGATACATTTGAGAAACGAGCCCTGGATTCCCCCTGCGATGGCAACCGTGGAGATAGTTGTAGAAGTCATGAGGGGTGAAACCCTGGAGGAACTGGGAAGATGCATAGAAAACAAGGGTTTCAGCTATAGGATACTCTAGACCTGGATCATCCGGTTTCCGCGATAAAATCCATTTCTAAGTCAACGTCCCTCGGCAATGCAGATACTTGAACAGTCGTCCTCGCAGGATAGGGTTTTTTAAACCACTTAGAGTAAACGTCATTCATCTCATTAAACAGTGTTAAATCTTTCATGAATACTGTAACCTTCACCACATCCTCTAGAGAAACGCCTGCCGCCTTAAGTACTGAGGAAGCGTTTTTGAACACTTGTTCAGTGGCTCTTTTTATGTCGCCCCTCACTATTTCTCCAGTAGCAGGGTCTACAGGTATTATACCTGAAAGGAACACGAGGCTTCCAGAACGGATGGCTTGAGAATATGGGCCTATCGGCTTGGGGGATTCATTCGTCAACACTTCCTTCTTCATCGGTAGGCAGAGCCGGAGTCGAGGAATTAAGTTTTTCCCTAAAAATATTAAACTTTATATTCTCCATTCTGTTTGAGGATGCGGGGAGGAGAGATGGTTAAGAAAGATGTTGAAATAGTTCCCGAGCCGAAGAAACTGGTTTTCTCCGGAAAATGGTTTGAATTCGACGGTTTAAACCTTCCGGAATTTCTAGGTAGAGAGTTCAACATACCCCAAGGATCCTGGAGGATGGTTAAGACGGGGAGGAGCGGAAACGGTTTAGAGGTTAAAGGGGAGAACAGGGAGATAATCGTCTGGGGTGATGAGAAAATCTGTTACGCAACGATAATCCAGCTTCTCAGGCAGAAGCCGGGTTATATACCTGAGGTGAGCGTTGAGGAGGAACTTAAATTCTCTTTCCGAGGCTACCATCTCGATATTGCGCGGGGAGGAGTCCCTACTGTAGAGACTTTTAAAAAGATTCTAAGATGGCTATTCCTCTTGAAATACAACTATTTCGGCATTTACTTCGAAGACCTTTTCCCATGGGAGAAGTATCCGCACATAGGAGTACACAGGGGCAGGCTTTCTAGAGAAGAATACTTAGAAGTGGTGAACTATGGGAGAGAACTTGGAATAGAGGTTTTCCCGTCGCTCGAGCTGGCTGGCCACATGGAGCACATACTCGTACTGCCGGAGTACTGGTGGTTCAGTGAGTGGCATAGGCCGGAGGAAGGATGCTTAGACGTAAGCAACGAGAAGGCCAGGGAGTTTGCATACGATCTCCTTAGGGAGGCGGTTGAAGCCTCGCCCTCTAAACACATCCATATAGGCGGTGACGAGACTTGGGCGATGGGGAGAGGAAGAAGCCTGGATAAAACCGGGACTTTCGAAGGACCATCGCTCTACGAGGCTCACCATAGGAGCATGGCTAACATCGTTAAAGAGAAGGGTAAGATTCCGATCCTATGGGGAGACATGCTTACTGGAATGTACTTGAGGGAGGAGGAGAAGGCTAAGTGGTCACGGGTTGTCGAAAGCCCCATCTGGCAGGATGTTGTAATTGCAAACTGGGATTACAGCCCGGGTGACGAGGCGTATTTCAGGAACAAGATAAACATGTTTGGGGAAAGGAAGAGCCAGCAGATAGTGTGCCCAGGGCTCTCAAACTGGAACAGGTATTATCCAAACTTTAAAACAGCCTTGGAAAACACGAGGAACTTCCTGTTGGCAGCCAGGGCTGAGGGTCTTTCGGGATTCCTCTTGACAGCCTGGGGCGACAACGGTGAGGAATGCCTCTTCTCATTCTTGGAGCCGCTTATCCTCGCATGCATGGAGTATGCTGAGGGAGACGGCAGGTGGGAGGAGAAGTGGAGTGCTTTAACGGGGGAGCCGGTTGAGATTGTTGAGATTAGGAAAGCCTTCGGGCAGCCTGAGGTTTCAGACACTTTGAAACACGTGCTTTTCGCCGACTTCTGGTACTACAGGGTTTCTGAAGCAGACGCGGAGTCCATGGAAAAAACATGGGAAAAACTTTTGGAGAAGACTAGTAGGGTAAGTCTTCCAGAGGACCTGGGCTTCATAAAGAGCTGTGTTGAAGTAGGGTTGAGAAGGCTGAAAAAAGAGGTTAAACCATCAGACCTCATTTCTCTCGCAAACAAGTATTGCAAGCTGTGGCTCTCTGAGCGGAAGCCACACGGCTTAGAGAGGATTGTTGAAAGATTCTGGGGAGCAGCTGGAAGAATAGACTCAAAGCTAAGATAGTCCACTCTTCCCAGCGAGCCCGTGGAAACCGGTTGAATGCCTATTCGTCAACCCGTATTTTTTTCCTCGCAATAGGCTGCGTAAGGCCTAATCTTATTATTGCGGCGCCTTTTAAGCCAAACCATTTCCTCCCATATGGCGAGAGTGTTTTCAACACCGATTTCCCCAATCGCCGTAACCAATATCTTGAAGAACTCTTCCTCCACGCAACGGTTTTCTTCACCTGCAATCCTTTAAGCTGTAGAAAAGCTTTAGGCTGAGAAAAGGATGGCGGCCTACAGCCTGCGTTCCCGCTATTGTTTCAACGAAAAGATTTTTACCGCCGAAGACCTGTTTAAACCGTTGAAGCAGGGGGCTGAGCTTACACACTATCCGACTGTTAGAGAAGCAAGGTTCTACGAGAAGACTGGTGGAAGCGAGACAGTATGCCTAGCCTGCGAGCGGCGGTGCAGGATTAAAGAAGGCTCCAGAGGTTTCTGCGGAACCAGGGTAAACGTTGGCGGAGAACTATATACTATTGTCTACGGAGACATATCCTCGGTTTCAGCAAACCCTATTGAGAAGAAGCCTTTTTTCCACTTCCACCCGGGCAGCTACGCGCTTACCGTGGGAACGTGGAGCTGCAACTTCTCCTGCCCGTGGTGTCAAAACTTCGACATTTCCAAGAGCCAGCCTGATCCTAGGAGAGCCCAGTATGTAAGCCCTAAGCAGCTTATAGACATTGCTTTGAAAAGTGGCTGCGACGGTACATCGATATCTTTCAACGAGCCTACTCTTCTGCTGGAATACAGTCTAGACATGTTCCCATTAGCCAGGCAGAAAGGCCTGTACAATACTTTTGTTTCAAACGGGTACATGACGCTGAAAGCGTTGGAGGCCCTTGCCGAAGCAGGGTTGGATGCGATAAAGTTCGACATTAAGGGTGGCGAGGAGGTTTATGAGAAGTATTGCGGCGCGGTTGAGGCAAGCGTTGTATGGAGGAATGCGCAGAGAGCCAGGGGCCTCGGCCTCCACGTGGAGATGGTTAACCTAGTGATTCCTAGGGTTAACGACGATGAGGGTCGTCTTAGACAATTGGTGGAGACTCATCTCAGGACGCTGGGGCCTGACACGCCACTCCACTTCACCCGCTACCATCCGGAGTATAGGTTTAAGGCTCCGCCAACCCAGGTTAAAACCCTGGAGAAAGCTAGGGAAATCGCTAGATCCCTAGGCGTGTTGTTCCCATATGTTGGAAACGTCCCGGGCCATAAATACGAGAACACATGGTGTCCCGAGTGCGGTGAACTGTTGATTAGACGCTTAGGCTTAAACATTTTAAGCATGAGAATTACTTCCGAAGGCAAGTGTCCTAAATGCGGGTTTAAAGTCCCACTGGTTCGGTAGAGTCGCCAATAGCCTAGCATGGTGCTCAAGAACGAGTGTGCGGGTTCTCTCTTATTTAAGCCATCTCCTAAACAGGTGTAGTAAAAATTTAAAATAATGCTTCTCCTCACGCGGGAGGATGCAGAAAAGGTATAGCTCAAGGGAAAGGTGCTACAGGGCTGTGAAAAGGGAGGAAATAGACTATGTTCCCATAAATATTTGGATAGACTCCCCGGAGCCTCTGAGGAGCCTGATGACCCATCTTGGTTTAGAGGACACGGAGAAGCTGTACACGCTTCTAAAAATAGATTACCGTGGAAATGTTGGAATCGACGCTATAGGGATTGGCTTGAAAGGCGGCTTTAAGGAGGAGAGTTTTAAAGACTCTCGAGGTAGGGCTCTTCACAGGAACCACTTGGGTGTTGTTTCAATGGTTTCTAGGAACGGGTTGACCAGTTTCTACGTAGACCATCCTTTAAAACACATGGAGGTGGAGGACTATCCTTTCCCGGAAATAAGGGAAGAGGATTTCGAGAAGGTTGAAAAGTTTAGAAGAAGATATGAGGATTACTGTGTTGTAGGTTTTACTCTGCAGGCTTTTGAAACGGCTTGCGCACTATTCGGGTATAACGAGATTTTTAAACTGATGATTAGTGAGCCTAGAAAAGTAGAGTTCGTCCTCGATAGGCTTTTCGAACTATCCTGTAAGCAGGCTAGGCTTCTCGTTGAAGCAGGTGTAGACCAGGTTTACAATGGTGATGATGTTGGTGCGCAGACAACCATGCTGGTTTCCCCTGCTCAATGGAGAAAGTTTTTAAAACCAAGGTATGAGAGGCTTGCCGACGTGATACATAAGGGGGGAGCTTTCTTTCATTTTCACAGCGACGGCTGGATTGAGCCGATTGTCCAGGACCTGATTGAAATAGGCGTAGACGTTTTAGAACCCCTCCAACCGGAGAGCATGAATATTATGGAAATAAAGGAGAAGTATGGTGAAAAACTGAGTTTTGAAGGCGGAATAGGTGTTCAAACACTCCCGTTTAAAAACAGGGCCGAGATAGAGCAGGAAGTGAAGGAAGCCATAAGGATCCTTGGTCCAACCGGGTACACGTTGAGGCCGAGCCACACGATTCTCAGAAACACGCCGATTGAAAACATTCTGACTCTATACGATGCGGCGAACAAATACAGGGCTGTTGCAAAGTAAAATTTAAAAGTTTGAACATTGTTAATATACTCTATGTCCAACGTATTAAGCGCGTATGTTTGGAGAGAAGACGGGTGTTACTCGTGGAAGATTGAAGGCTCCCGTGAAGAAGGAGGCTTCGACATGTATGCTGTTGACCTCAAGTCTCAAAAATGGAGAGACTACCTGTGGTCTCACAGGGTGAGCATATTGATTCCTAAAAGAATAGTGCACAGCCACGTCCTTCTGCTGATAACTGGAAGCGGCTCGGGTTTAGAGGAGCAAGTCTTCTGCAAGGCTTTTTCCCGCATGCTGCCTCTTCCATGTGTAATTCTTCACGATGTTCCAAACCAGCCCTTGTTCAACGGGCTGTACGAGGACGGATTGGTTTCATACACTTTCCTTAAATTTTTGGAAACCCAGGATGAAGAATGGCCCCTTCTTCTTCCAATGGTGAAATCTGCTAAGAAAGCGATTGATATGGCGGAGGCTTTTCTGGAGACGAGGCTGGGAGAGTTAAAAGGGTTCATAGTCACCGGAGCCTCGAAAAGAGGATGGACCACCTGGCTCTTAGCTACTGTAGACAAGAGGGTTTCTGGAATAATCCCACTTGTGTTCGATAATCTAAATATTAACGAGCAGATGAAGCATCAGCTCGAATGCTACGGGGGCTACAGTGAACTTATTCAGGACTACACTAGGCTGGGGCTTCAGGAGCGCATGTTCTCTGAAAATGGGCAGAGACTGGTTCAAATCATAGACCCGTTTAATTACTTGGAGTATTTGAAGGTTCCAAAGCTGATCGTGAATGGGACTAACGATAGATACTGGACGGTTGATTCTTCAAACCTTTACTTTGACGCTTTATTGGGTGAAAAATACCTCTTGTACGTGCCGAATTCCGGTCATGCTTTAGAAGACAAGCGGAGGGTTATTAACTCGATCTCAGCATTCGCACACTCAATAGTTTCAAACAAGAGCTTGCCGAAAGTAAGGATTGAAAAAGATGAAAACAGGCGGATCAGCTTCACGCTAAGCTCCAGTGAAGAGCCTCTGTATGTTGACGGGTGGCTCGCCTCCTCGAAAAACATGGACTTCAGAGGATCAACATGGTTCTCTCTACCTATGCTTAAGCAGGATGATGATTACGTTTACCAGATTGAAAAACAGAAAGAATATGTTGCGTTCTTCGGAGAATCTTCTTTTCTACACTCTGACAAGTATCTCTTCACCCTGTCTACGAGGATGAATATGATTCACCCCGCTGCATAGAGCGGCTCGTCAAGGAGTTTAAATATTCTTAATCGCTTGAGCCCCACCGAATCCGGATAATCTGAGAACTAAACAGTTCTACAAGCTGCCTCATATTAAAGGATATTAAGTTTTATGTTTGTTGGTTGCCCGGGCAAAGCAACGTTTAGAAAAACTTATAAGGTCTGTCCCAGTTGGACAAACGCCACATGGGAACATACAGCCGTGTTTCTTACAATCACGTGATGGAAGTCTTATCAAGGTCGTGTCCATCGCCGCTAAACCTGCCCATCCCGTTCCGCGTAGACCACGTGGACCATGTGATTAAGACTACTTTAGACGGGCATACTAAACTCGCATCAGATCATATTCTACACCCTGAGCTCAAGGGAATGCTTGTGGACACGGCGAGCTCTTTAACAGAGAGGCTTGAAACAGTCTTCGCTAGAGCCAGCTCTGGAGAGCAGGCTGATGAGAAAAAGCTTATTGCGGCTATTGTTACGAGAAACAGGATTTACGACATGCTGTTTGAAACGATTTGGAACCTGAAGGGTGTTGAAAAAACATGGGCCGGCTTCTCCGTTGAAGAAGCGTCGAAAGCAGCCGGGATCCTTGCTGGTTTCTTAAAGGAGTGTGAGAAACTGGAAAAAGAGGAGCTGGGTGAACCAACCGTTTTAAGATGCACTTTAGCAAGCCAGCTTGAGATAATGAGGCTTGTGAACAGGGGTAATAGCCTTGTCGCATGGATGGCGAGGGAAATAGAGAATAATCTTGAAACGGGATCCTTGACGGAAAGCTATGTCAGGGCTGTTGAGAAAACTTTGAACCATAATTTCTACTACGTTGCTTACGGGAAGGGCTTTTGCAAGTTTGGAAACGATTATGCCCTTGGCTTAAGATGGCTAAGGCACTTGGGATATGTGCAGGTTTCAACAAATCCCGTGCTTGCAGCGCTAGCGTATGAGGATGATCATTATTTATGGGGGTCTTTTAAGAAGCATGCTGAAGAAAAACTGAGGAAACAATATCCGGAATGGTTCTCAGAACCGGAGAAGCATGCTGACGAGATAGCGATGGAGGCGACGAGGTTCGCCCTCCTTGAAAATTTTCACGTCTTCAGAGTACCATTCGTATTGTCGAAATACCAGAATGGTCTTGTAAGTTATCAGCTAAACCCGTTGATTGCTGACAACGTGGAGAAAAGTCTGGCTGCAGCAAAGAGCTTCGCTGAGAAGCTGGAGAACGATTTAAGGGTTTACGACGAGTACCTGTTCTGGGGCTACAGGGAGCCTCGTGAAAAAGGCAGGCCAAACCTCGTTATAAAGGTTGCGGCCGCCTACCCTTCCTCGGTGGAGATAGTTAGGAAAATCAATGAGGCCGGGATAGGTCAAAACATCACGCTCAGCTACACGGTGTCGCAGGAAGTGATACTCGGGGTTGCCGCCATGGAGGGGATGGCTGTAGCCATGGAGAGGGGAGTTACCCCCACGCAGACATATGTCACCAACATGGGTGGGAGGCTTGAGGACCACCTTAGGGAAAGCATTGCTGCAAGCCTCTTGCTTAAAGCGCTTGAAAAACTGGGCCGTAGCGATTGCGAGACCCTTTTGGAGGAGATGGCTGGCAGACTCGGAATTAGGGGCGAGGAGACACTGGTTTTCAGGGTGAAAGACCTTAAGGATAAAGTGGATATGCTTACCAGTAGGAGGCTTCTAGGCGGAAGTCTTCTTAACGAGGTGTTTGTTAAGACTCTTGTTTCAACCGGGGCTTACGGCGGTAGAGAGCAAGTCCTCAATACTTTGAAGACTTTTGAAGACGCTGTGAAAATGGCGGGGACGTTTGTTGCGAGAAGAGTCTATGAGATAATGTTCTCGCCGCTGAACCGGTTTAAATGGGCGGAGTACTTGGTGGGGAAGTACGGGATACCGCGTGGGAGCGCGGAGTTGATCATAAGCAGGATAGACTTGCTGCCTGCCTCTAAGCGTAAGCCTGAAGACACTTTTCTAACCCTTTCGAAGAGGAACGTTACGAACACGGAGTTTCCGAACCACCAGCTGGCCGTGGTTAAGGAGGCTCTTAAAGAGGGTTTCAACATGGACGACTACGAGGATTCGATTAGTCGTGGAATAGACCAGGAGACTCTTAAGATTCTCACGAGCGTTGAAGATTTTGTGAAAGCGTTCGAGGCTTCGCCAGAGTTAAACAGCCTTTTGAAAGAGGCCGGGATAGGTGGAAACTATGGCGATAGAGGGGTCAGAATAGGAGATTGGCCGGGCTACGGTCCCTGCGTAAAGACGCTTGAAGAGTTTACGAGGGCCTACTTGTCTTTCAGGAGAAAAGTTCTGGAGCTTGTGAAGGAAAGCCAGCATCATCCTGCTGAAACCAGGTATGCTTAAGTATGGTTAGAAGGATTTGATAATTGTTGAACTGGAGACTCGGAGTCTGCATGCAGGCTACTGAGGAGAACTTTAAAACCCTCTCTGAACTAGGGTTTAAAGCCATAGAGATCCCAGGCTGGCTGCAGATTAACCCGTTTAAAGTTTCCAAGACGGATTTAAAGAGAATAAGGGAGCTTTCAAGCTCTTATGGCGTCAGCATAGTTGCTTCAAACAGTATTTACCCGCCGGACTTCTCACATGCTTCAAACTCTGAACACTTGAGAAGAAGGAGCATAGAGTATACTCGCAGGCTTGCTGAGGCGGCTTCAGAAATCGAGTGTCCCGTTTTAGTATGGGGCTCCGGAAAGGCTAGAAGCATACCTTTTGAAACAGCTCGTCGAGAAGGCTGGGAAAGAAACCTGGATGTTCTAAAGGAGGCGGCTAGAGCAGGAGAGGAGTTTAACGTGAGGTTCGGCATCGAGCCGCTTCCGAAGAACGAGACTAATTTCATTAACACCGTTGATGAAGCTTTGGAACTCGTCGAGAGAGTTGACTCCGACTTCGTAAAGATAACTGCAGACATTAGACACATGATAAGGGAGGAGTACGACTTGGTGGAGTCCTTGAAAAAAGCCGGAGGAAAAATTATTCACGTGCATCTCGCGGATAACAATAGCAGGGTGCCTGGAAGAGGCATTATAGATTTCCACAGGCTCTTCGAATGCTTCAGGGAAATAGGGTACGGTGGCGCAATGTCTATTGAGGCAAGGTTAGGGGAGAACCCGAGGGATGAGCTGAGGTTCGCGTTAGAGGCTCTGAAACAGTCGGTTTCAAGCATTTAGGGAGCCATGCGCGTGACGTGAAAGTTTATAAACGATGCGAGCCAGGCTTTACCGTGAAGCCTCGAGACAGGTTCCTTAAGGCTTTGAACAGGCAGCAGCCTGACAGGGTTCCCCTTTGGGAACTCATAATAAACGAGCCGGTGATAAGAAGCCTGCTCCCAGGCGGGACCTACGCTGACTTTGTCGAGTGGGCAGGGCTAGACGGAATATGTGTAAGCGAGGATCAAAGGTTTGAGAAGACTGGAGAATACTTTGTCGACGAGTGGGGAATAAAGTGGAAGCCGATTGACGCTGGGGTGAACTACCCGGTTAAGGGCCCGATAAAGGAGCCGGGTGACCTGGGCAAGTATTCTCCGCCAGACCCGGATGCAGACTGGAGGCTGAAAACGCTTGAAGCATACGTTGACAGGTTTAAAGGAGAGCGGGCGATAGTGCTGCTCAGCCATGAAACATTCGAGTTCTCTCACTATTTAGTCGGCGGCTTGCGGAACCTTTTTCTCCACTACCATAAGAATAAGGATTTCATCCACAGGCTGAGCGAAACCATTTCACAGTATAAGTGTAGAGTCATAGAGAGGGCTGTTAGGATGGGGGCTGACGTTGTTTTAACCGGAGACGACTATGCTGACAGGAAGGGGCCGTTCATGTCGGGTAAGCAATTCGAAGAGTTTATCCTACCGTATTTGAAGATGGTTGTTCAAACAGCCAAGAGGCTTGGAGTCCCCTTCATAAAGCATACTGACGGCAACCTTTGGCTTATAATCGACATGATCGTTGACTCTGGGATTGACGCCCTTGACCCGATAGAGCCGATTGCCGGGATGGATATTGGCGAGGTTAAAAGGAAGTACGGTGGGCGAATAGCCGTCATCGGGAATGTTGACTGCTCATACGTCCTCCCGCTCGGCAGCGAGAAAGAGGTTGAAGACGCGGTGAAGGAGACTATTGCAAAAGCGTCTCCGGGCGGTGGCCATGTCATGGCTTCGAGCAACAGTATCCACCCGGCGGTGAAGCCTTCCAACTACATGCTTATGATAGAGTTGACGAAGAAATACGGCACGTATCCGATAGACGAGAAGCTTATTGAAGAATACGCAGGGAGAAAATACATCTCTAAATACATTGTTTAAAGGCATATTGGTGTACGAGTACTCGTCACGTTGACGTGTTTACTTCTAGTGTATCACTGCCAAGGTGAAATCATTCACGTTAGTGCCCGTGGGACCGGTGAAGATCAGATCACCCGTCTGCTTGAAGAAATTGTAGGAATCGTTATCCTCGAGAAACGCCTCCGGATTCAGTCCCTTGCTACACGCGTCTTCCAGTGTGGAAAAATCTGCAATGGCGCCTGCTGCATCAGTATAGCCGTCGATGCCGTCGCTTCCAATCGATGCGAAAACAAAGTTCCTTAAACCACCGCAGCTAGTTAAGACTGATATGGTGAGCTCTTGGTTCCTACCTCCTTTCCCCCTACCCTTAACGGTTACAGTAGTCTCCCCGCCGACTACCAGGCAGGCTGGCTTTTTAACAGGCAAGTCGTAGGCGGCTATCTGCTTAATGATCGCGCATAGGAACCTCCCGACTTCACGAGCCTCTCCCTCGGCGAACGATGTTAAGACAAGCGTGTTGTAGCCGAGTTCAACAGCCTTTCTCCCCATCGCTGTCAGGGACTTCATGTTGTTTGAAACAATAATGTTCTTAACATTGTTGAAAATCTCATCCCCCGGCTTCGGGGTTTCAGGGACTTCTCCTCGCATCCCCTTTTCTATTCTTTCAACAACGCTTCCGGGCAGCTTTCCCATCAAACCATACTTCAAAATAATGTTGTAAGCGTCTTTGAAGGTTGAAGGGTCTGGGGAAGTCGGTCCTGAAGCGATGTACTCAACAGGGTCTCCCACAATGTCGGACAGAATGAGTGAAACCACTTTCGCAGGCTTAAGGAGGTTTATCAATTGCCCTCCTTTAACGCTGGATAAGTGTTTCCTAACCGTGTTGATCTCTTTTATCTCCGCACCGGATTTCAGGAGGATATCTGTCGCCATCTTCTTATCCTCCAGCTTCACGCCTTCGGCGGGGAGGGTTAACAGGGATGATCCTCCTCCGGAGATAAGGCATATTACAAGGTCTCTCCGGGTTAAACCTTGGCAGCTTGAAACCAGCCTTCTGGTTGACTCGACACTAGCCTCAGAAGGGGTGGGGTGCGTCCCCCTGAAAACCCTTATCTTCCTGAGACCTCTCGCGTCAACGTTCTCCGGAATTATTATGGCGCCGTCGAAAATCCTTTCCCCAATCTCCTCCTCGCATGCTTCAGCCATTGAAGAAACGGCTTTTCCAAAACCGATTACGAAAACTCTTTCCGCGGTCTCAATCTCCCCGCTTATCTCTTCAAGAGCCTCCTGCACAGATTTCTTCGGGTCAGCCGCCCTCAAGCCTTCCTCAAGTATTTCCAAAACATCGTTTCTCCACCTGCTTTTTGAAAGCATTTTTTTATTCAGTATTTTCAACAATAATTCGGCGAGGTGAATTCTCGAAAAGCTTTTAAACTTTACCGTGACGCGTCTGGAGAGGAATCGTTAATCCACAGGGGTTAAGCCTCTTCCAGGGGGAAAGCTTTTATACCTTATCCAACCAGTTGGAGGATGGGTGTGAGAGATATGCCTCTAGTAAACGAGCGGGATCTGCTTCTACCAGCCTTGGAGGAGGGTAGGGCAGTAGGAGCCTTCAACGCGAACAACATGGAGATGATACAGGCTTTCATATGGGCCGCTGAAGAAGTATCGAAGGAGGTTGGTGAACCCATGGACCTGATAATCCAGCTGAGCCCCGGTGCAAGCAAGTACGCAGGATGGTCCCTGGGGGCTGGAATGGTTAAGATCGCAGCCTCCGAGACTGATGTTCGCATAGCTCTCAACCTTGACCACGCGACTGAAATAGACCAGGTTAAAAAAGCCCTTGACGCAGGCTTCACAGCCGTGCTTTTCGACGGTTCTTCTCTTCCGCTTGAAGAGAACATTAGGCTTACACGGCAGGTTGTTGAAATGTGTCGTGAGAAAGGAGTGCCGGTTGAGGCTGAGCTAGGGAAGATTCCGAAGATTGAAGACTACTTCTCTCAGGCTGAGATAGCCCGTTTAAGATCGCTCCCGCCGGCTGAAGCCGTGAGGATTATTCGCGAGAAAGCAGGGAAGTCTGTGGAGGAGCTCATGGCTAAGCCGGAGGACGTTGAATACTTTGTGAAGAAGACTGGCTGCGACTTTCTGGCTGCCGCCTTCGGCTCGATACACGGGATTTGGGACGACATATGGCCAGTCCGCATAGACAGGCTTATCGCCATACAGGAGCGGATGCGAATACCCATCGTGTCCCACGGCTCATCCGGAATACTTATGACGCCGAAGGATGCGCGTGAAAAAGGGATTGCCCTGCAGAAGGGCGAGGGCACTCTTCTAGACGCTATCAAGACTGGTGGCGTGACTAAGGTTAATGTTGCAACCGCCCTGTCAATAGCTTTCATCGAAGGCTTCGTAAAAGCCTACCAGGCTAACCCGAGTGAAAAAGACTTCAGGAAATTCGGCACCGCGGCCAGGGACAGGGTTAAGGAGAAAGCCAAAGAATACATAAGGCTGTTCGCCGGCCGGATCCCGGTTTAACCCCTTTTTCAAACCCGGCTTTAATACGCACTTCCCCCGTCTTTATACAGGTCTACGTTTTGCTGAAAGACATAATGCTCATCTGGCTTCAGGGTTAGACCTCTATCCTGAAAAGGATCCTTGCAAACCATCCTATTATGAAGGATACTGCAGCCACTCCAAGACTTATGAGAATCATTTCTAGAAACATTCTTCTGAACGAGGTCTCCTTAGTTATCGAGATGAAGAAGGTGAAGACGTACACGATTAGGCTTATGCTGAGGAACATGATTGCCAGAGAGAGACGATAATCCGAGAGGAGGAGATACGGGGCTGACAATATGAGGACAGTCGCTAGATAAGTGATGCCGGTGTATAAGGATGCTTTCAAAGGGTTTTCTCCGTCTTCTCTGATTTCTGGGACAAGTATTCTGAGGCGGACATGGAGAGAGAGGCCGCTATGCCGGTTACAAGCCCCGCGACCCCGACCAGCTTACTGTTTTGAAGGGTGAAGGTCAGGCCGGCGAGAGCCCCAGTAAGCTCGACGAGCGCATCGTTCAAACCCAGCACTAGTGAGCCGACATACTTCACCATCTCCTCGTCAATCATGCCTATCAGGATCTTCTCATGCCCCATCTCATCCCTCATTATTTCCCTTGCTTTCGGGAAGACTATGGATATTTTCTCGTAAACCTCCTCCGCCTCCTCCTCGCCTTTCTCTATAAGCTTAACTGCGAAGGTTAAGCCGAAGAGCCTTGATATGAGGAGGTATTTGAAAAGCATAAGCCTGTTCGGGGCGACATCTCTACCCGTATAGTTCCTCCATTCACCGTAGTGGCGCAACTCGTCTTCAGAAATCTTTTTTAAAAGCCGCGTGTATTCTCGCCCTTAGCCCTTTTCGAGAGAGCATTGTAAACCATGTGCTCAGTTATCTCGTTCCTCTGGAAAGCCAGAACCTTTTTTCAAAATCTCGACTACGCTCTTCAACCATCCTAACTCCCCCGGATGGTTCCATATTTATGTTTTTGAAAAGCTTTATTTTCATCCTGAGAATCATCTTTTTCATGGGGAATTCGGGTGGTAGAGTAAGCCAGTCCTTCAGGTTCGGCGCCGACTATTACCCGGAGCACTGGCCTAGAGAAAGATGGGTGGCTGACGCTAAGATGATGGCTGAGCTACGTTTCAACACTGTTAGGCTAGCCGAGTTCGCCTGGAGCAGGATGGAGCCTGCTGAAGGAGAGTTCGACTTCAGCTGGCTGGATGACGCGCTTGAAACCCTTTCCAAGCACGGCATAAAGGCGGTACTAGGAACCCCTACCGCAGCCCCACCGCCCTGGCTGGTTAAGGCGCACCCCGATATTCTTCAGGTTGATCCCCAGGGCAGGCGTAAGCCGGAGGGCACTAGGAAGAACTGTTGCGCGGTAAGCCCGAACTATATCGAGCATACTAGAAGAATGGTTGAAGCAATGGTTCTCCACTACAAGGATCATCCGAGTGTTATTGGCTGGCAGATAGATAACGAGTTCGACGTGAACCTCTGCTACTGCGAAAACTCGATAAGTGGTTTCAGAAGCTGGTTGAAGGAGAAGTACGGCAGCATTGAGAGGCTGAACTCTGAGTGCGGCCTAGTTTTCTGGGGCCAAGAGTACCGTTCTTGGGATGAAGTGTTCCCGCCGAGGCCGCCGTTCGACATGCAGAACCCTGCGCTCTGCCTGGAGTGGCACCGCTTCTCTAGCGACGCTTGGGTTAACTACCAGAGGCTGCAGGTGGAAATAATACGTAGACACGCGCCCCACCACCTTGTAACCCATAACTTCATGGGGCTTTACAAGGAGCTTGACTACTTTAAGCTCGCGAGGGACCTGGACTTCGTCTCCTTCGACTACTATCCCAGATGGTCCTCCAGGGTTGACTATGCGGCTTCAGCAATGGCGCACGACCTGATGAGAAGCCTTAAGAAGAAACCCTACTGGATAATGGAGCTGCAGAGCGGCGCTGTTAAGACTCGTCTCGCGCCAACGCCGAGGCCGGGTGAAATACGGCTTTGGACTGTTCAATCAGTCGCTAGGGGTGCTGACGGCGTCCTCTACTTCAGGTGGAGGTCCTGCAGGTTCGGCGCTGAGGAGTATTGGCATGGAATCCTGGATCATGACGGCGTGCCCAGGCGGAGGTTCTCCGAGGTCAAGAAGGTTTCTGAGGAGCTCTTACGAATAGCCCCGGGTTTTGAGAACACTGTTTTCGACGCGGACACCGGTATCCTTCTGGTTTACGATAATCTCTGGGCGTGGGACCTTGAGGTTGGCTACGGTGGGGAGAACTACTATGGGATGAGCGCCTGGGAACCGGTTTTAGACGTTTACAGGGCGCTCTACAAGAGAAACATTCTCGTAGACTTTGCAGACCCTTTTTCGGATGATTTAAACAGGTATCGCGCTTTATTCGCGCCATCCCTAATGCTGTTAAACGATAAGTTGGAGGACGCGCTGAGATCATACGTGAATAGGGGCGGGGTGCTTATCGCGACGCCTAGGACTGGGGCAAAGGACTGGAACAACAATATTGTTGACAAGCCTCTTCCGGGAAGAGTGTCAGACTTGTTCGGCGTCACTGTCGAGGAGTATACTGGTTTGCCCGAGGGTGAAGAATGTAGGGCAGCGTTCCTCGGGAATAAGGCTTTCTTCAAGGCTCGGAACTGGATGGAGAAGCTGACGGTTGAGGATTCTGAAGTTATTGCTGAATACAGCTCAGGCATGTACGCTGGGAAACCGGCTGTAACCATGAAACGCTTCGGCAAGGGTGTTGCCATATACATTGGAACGTTTGCCTCAGCAGAGTTTTATGATGAACTAGTCAACCGGCTTCTGGAAAAGAGTATTGTTAAAGAGGTTCTTCCAGGCGTTCGAGGAGTGGAGGCAACAAGGAGGAGGGGAGATGGGAAGGAAACCCTTTTCCTTTTAAACCATGGGGAGGAGGATGTGGAGGTAAACCTTGGCGGCAGTGTTTTCAGAGACCTTGTTTCAGGAGAGAGGCTGAGCGGCCCGGTGAGGATTAAGAGGCTTGACTTTAAAGCGGTGGCACCCGGCTGAGTGTTAAACAGGAACCCGGTTTTCAAACGAGCCTCGAAACCATCATTAAAGGTTAAAAGGCCGTATGCCTTTAAACCACGTGATGTTTAAGGCAAGGGTTATCGACATTGAGCAGGGGGCTTACGAGATCCTGCTGAACGTTGACGACGCGGGGGAGCTCGGTGTCCACCCGCTCGACCACGTTAGGGTATACTGTGAAAAGGGGTCGCTGACAGCCGTGGCGAACATTACTTCAACACTGCTGAGCAGAGGAGAGATAGGGGTTTTCACGGAGGCAGCCAGGTCCCTAGCGTTAAAAGACGGGGACCTGGTTAACCTGGTTCCAAGCGAGAGGCCGCAGTCCATCACCCATATCAGGAAGAAGATGAACGGGCAGAAGCTTTCGGGAGAGGAGATACGCGTGATAATCAGGGACATTGTGGAAAACAATCTTTCAGACATAGAGCTATCCGCGTACGTGAGCGCGGTCGAGATGCGTGGCATGGATATGGACGAGGTGACGGAAATGGTTAAAGCGATGGTTGAGACTGGCGAAACCATTGTTTTCGATAAATCGCCCATTGTTGATGTCCACAGCATCGGGGGGGTTCCCGGCAACAAGTATGCCCTCCTAACTGTTCCAATAGTCGCTGCAAACGGTGTCACGATTCCAAAGACATCCTCGAGAGCCATAACCAGCCCGTCGGGGATAGCTGACACCATGGAGGTGCTAGCCCCTGTGTCGCTCACAGCCCAGAAGATAAAGTTTATTGCTGAAAGCACCGGGGGAACCCTTGCCTGGGGTGGGAGCGTTAACCTTGCGCCTGCTGACGACAAGATAATTAGGGCCGAGTACCCTCTCTCCCTAGACCCTCGGCCGCAGGTCCTTGCTTCAGTAATGTCTAAGAAGAAGGCTGCCGGCGTCGAGCTTCTCCTAATAGACATTCCGACGGGGAAGGGGGCTAAGGTTGAGACTGAGGACGAGGCTAGGAGCCTGGCTCAGGACTTCATAGAGCTCGGGAGAAGAGTTGGGATAAGGGTTGAATGCGCAATAACCTATGGTTCACAGCCCTTGGGCAGGGCTGTTGGCCCGGCGCTGGAGGCTAGGGAAGCATTGATGGCTTTAGAGGGTAAGTATGCGCCTAGAAGCCTGGTTGAGAAGTCCTGCGTCCTAGCAGGAATCCTGCTTGAGATGGCTGGTGTAGCTGAGAGGGGTAGGGGTAGAGAGCTTGCCGAGGAGACTCTTAGGAGTGGGAAAGCCCTCTCGAAGCTTAGAGAGATTATTGCTGCTCAAGGCGGCAATCCGGATGTGACTTCCGACGACATTAAGGTGGGCAAGTATACTCAAGACTTTACTGCCTGGGAGGACGGGTATGTTCAGATGGTGAACAACGCTGCCGTAATCCAGATCTGCCGTACAGCCGGAGCGCCTAGGGATAAGGGGGCGGGAATGGTGATCTGGCAGAAAATGGGCAGCCAGGTTAAGAAGGGCGACAGGCTTTTCACGATTTACGCCGACAGCACAGTTAAGCTGGAGAGGGCTAAGACTTTAGCTCAGAAGCTCACACCCATACCCATAGGCGGGATGCTGCTGAAGAGGGTTCCAGACTACAGGGTTGCCTGAGTCTGCAGAAGCCTTTCAAGCATGAAATCATTCAAGGCTAATAATGATATTATGCGGAAAAATCCATCTTTACATTCTGATTACTCCGAATTCTCAAGTATACTTAGTTATTTTTTACGCATATCCGTAACCCTAGGCTGAACAAGTCTTGGAAGTAATGTTTAAAACGTATTCGTGAATAAAAAAATGTAAAGGGGAGGGAGAGCATGGTAAGTAGGATCGTTAAAGACCTCTTCAAGATAAGGAAGCTTGTCTTAAGCGTAGCCATATTTACAGGCACGATCCTCGCGAGCGTAATCGGGTCCGCTGTGTATCCTGTAGACCCATTAAAGATGGTTGGCCCTCCAGAGCAACCTCCATCGGAGAAGTTCCCTTTAGGCACCGACAGTTGGGGAAGAGACCTCTTAGCATTATTGCTGCACGGGATAAAAAATTCGTTCTACATAGGTGTCACGGCAGCCGCAATCGCGTTAGCCATAGGCTTAACCATCGGTGTTATTTCAGGCTTCAAAGGCGGGCTTGTAGACGGCTTCCTAATGCTGGTGACGGATATAATTCTCGTGCTCCCCTCGATCCTGATCATGATGCTGATAGCTGCTTATCTTAAGGAGAGAAACCCGTTTTTCGTTTCTCTCATAATAGGTTTAACCTCATGGCCCTGGCTTGCAAGAGCCATAAGGTCTCAAGTGTTGAGCTTAAAGGAGAGAGAGTTTATACAGATGTCGAGGATGGCAGGATTAAGCGACGCCAAGATTATATGGGAAGACCTACTGCCGAATATGGCGTCGTACACGTTCATGGCTTTCGTCCTGTTAATGTCGGGTGCGATGATAGCGGAGGCGGGTCTGAGCATGATAGGGCTTGGCGTGACCAAAGGAATCTCGCTCGGGATCATACTTTATTGGGCGCAGCTGCTTGAATCAGTTAGGCGCGGCATGTGGTGGTGGTTCGGACCACCGGGCGCATGCTTAGTGCTTCTCGCCACCTCTCTTTTACTCTTGTCAACATCCCTAGACGAATATTTCAGCCCCAGGTTGAAAGGAGGCTGACGATATGGCTCTTCTGCACGCTGAAAACGTTAGGGCATATTATTTCGTTCCCAACGGTAAGGTTAAAGCAGTAGACGGTGTCAACCTGTCGCTGGAAAAAGGAATAACCCTTGGGCTCGCCGGCGAGTCTGGCTGCGGCAAGTCCACGCTTGTCAACACCCTGTTCGGATTCGTAAAACCACCTTTGCACCTGGTTGAGGGAACCATAACGCTCGATGGACAAAAGATATCAGGCATGGATAGAAAAACCCTTAAAAAGAACGTGTGGGGTGTGACAGTATCACTGGTTCCTCAGTCCGCGCTTAACGCGTTGATGCCGACTAAAAAAGTGCTGGATTTTATAAAGGACGTGGTGTTGCAACACAAGAAGCTCTCTGATTCGGAGATCTTATCAATGGCGAGAAGAAGGTTTGAGGAGTTGAACCTGGATGTTAAAGCTCTTTACATGCACCCACACGAGTTGAGTGGAGGTATGAAACAGAGGGCGGTCATAGCCACCTCGACGCTCCTAAACCCCAAGCTTCTTATAGTGGATGAGCCGACCTCAGCCTTAGACGTCTCAACTCAGAAACAGGTTCTCAAGATGCTCGTAGACCTTAAGAAGTCCGGTATAATTCAAAGCATGATATTCGTCACTCATGACATAGCGGTTCTCAGGCAAATAGCCGACTTAATCGCAATCATGTACGCAGGCAAAATAGTTGAGCTGAGTTCTACTGATAACGTGCTATACAACCCCAAGCACCCATACACCACCGGATTGATCAACGCTGTTGTCACTCCTGAACCCGAGGTCAGGAGGCGGGGAATCGTTTCAATAGCTGGCGAGCCGCCGAATCTTTTGAAGCCGCCTAGCGGGTGCCGCTTCCACCCGCGTTGCAAGTTTGCAATGGATTTATGTTCGAAAGAGGAGCCCCCCCTATTAGAGGTAGGAGACAAAACTCTCGTAGCATGCCATCTTTTCTCCTCAAAGAGGGAGGATAAGGTTGCTTCTTGAAGTGAACAACCTGACTAAGGTTTTCACCGTCGGACTGCTTAGGAAGAAGGAAATAGTTGCCGTAAAGGACGTGACGTTTCAAGCGACCCCCGGCCAGTTCATATCTCTAGTGGGGGAAAGCGGCTCCGGAAAGACAACGACGGCAAAGATAATTCTGAAGCTGCTTCCACCAACCTCTGGCCAGATACTGTTTGAAGGCAAGGATGTAACCAGGCTTCGGAAGCATGAGGAGCTAAGGGAATATTGGCGTAAAGTACATGGTATTTTCCAAGACCCGTATGCCTCCTTCAACCCCCTTCAGAAGGTGGATAGAGTACTCTATCAAGCTTTTGAACTCATGGACGATAAGGATATCAATAAGGATAGGGTTGTTCGCGAGGCATTAAGGGAGGTCGGCCTTAACTGGGATGAGGTGTTGGGTAAATATCCGCATGAGCTCAGCGGCGGGCAGAGGCAGAGGATCATGGTAGCCAGATGCTACATGATTAAGCCTAGACTCATACTGGCTGACGAGCCTGTCTCGATGATAGATGCTTCCACCAGGAAGAGTGTTCTCCAGCTCTTCACAAACTTAAGGGACGAGTATAAAACTTCAGTCATATTCATAACCCACGACCTAGGCCTAGCCTACTATGTTAGTGACGAAATAATCATAATGTATAGGGGCGTGATAGTGGAGAGGGGGCCGCCTGAAGAAATATTGGAGCACGCGCGTTCAGAGTACACTAAAAGACTCAGGTCTGATGTCCCGCTTTTGTATAAGAAGTGGGAGGGCTTTTAGCCACAGGCCGTGACCAGCCTACCGCAAAGCTTTTAAATTTGACCAAGACAAATCGAGTATAGGTTGAACCCATTACTCCGGTACATTGCCAGGCGCGTTGCATTTCTCTTAACAACCTTCTTTGCCTTCCTGCTTATAATATTCGCCTTGCCGAGAGCAATACCTGGAAACCCGCTCGCCCAGATTCTCTACCGCATGTTTCAACAGGCACAGACAAACCCGGACCTTGTTCAGGCGGTTTACAAACAGCTTATGGAGGAGTTCGGCATAGGAAAGCCGTTACACGAACAGATGATAGAGTTCTTCACCAGACTGCTTCAGGGAGACCTAGGCACTTCTATAGCATTCTACCCCAGAAAGGTTGCTGACCTAGTTTTCATCTACCTGCCCTGGTCCCTTGGGCTATTAATACCTGCCACGCTCGTCTCCTGGATCCTTGGTAATCTTCTAGGCGCTTTAGCAGGCTATAAAAGAAAAACCGCGGTTGACAACGCTTTGTTAACGGTTTTTCTAACGCTTTCCCAGACGCCTTACTATTGGCTTGCGATGATCCTGCTCTACGTGTTTGCCGTGACTTTCAGAGTGTTTCCACTCGGCGGAGCCTATAGCAAAGCTCTCATGCCTTCTCTCACCTTAACATTCATAATGAACTTCTTATATCATTACGTGCTTCCTTTCTTCTCCATAGTCCTCGCCGCCATAGGTGGCTGGGCCATCGGCATGCGCTCAATGGTGATTTACGAGCTTGGAGCAGATTACGTGAGCTATGCTGACTCACTGGGCTTATCGGACAGCAAAATGTTAAGATATATTTTTAAAAACTCGATGCTTCCTCAAGTAACTGGACTAGCCTTAAACTTTGGAACGATTCTCGGCGGCTCTCTAATAACGGAGCTGGTCTTCAGCTATCCGGGCACCGGTTATCTTATATTCAGGTCGCTAAGTATGCTTGACTATCCTATGATTCAGGGGACATTCATACTGCTTATATCAACTTTGCTGCTTGCAAACTTCATAGTTGACCTGATATATTCTTATATCGACCCTAGAATAAGGACAGGCTATGCTACTAGTTGAAAACTCTGTTACCTCTGTTACATGTTGAGGATTGAAAGTACGCGCGTGCTGTTTATATGGATATTTTATAGAAGAAAAAGCTTAAATAGTGCTTTCCAATATTCTAACCGATGTAAAATGAAAGGAAGAATATTCTCATTGTTCCTGCTGTCTTTCATATTGCTTCTGAATTTTCTCCCGTTCAAACCCATAAAAGCCCAACAAACGTTTCCAAGGGATCAAACGGTCTACATCTCTTCGCCCTGGTCCATACCCGGTTGGAACCCGACGATGAGTGACACGAACTGGATGACCCAGATTCAATACCCGACTTTTTACCTATACAATCTTTTCACGGATGAGTGGATTCCGTACGCTGCCTCCGCCTATACGTGGGTTGACAAATATACCTTAGAGGTAAAGATAAGGACTGAGGCGAAGTGGTGGGATGGTAAACCTGTGACTGCCGATGATGTAATGTATACTTGGGAGCTGGGAAAGAGGATGTTTGTTCCCTTCATAACCCCATTCTGGGATTACTTGGAAGAAGTTGTAGCTATCGACTCTAAAACGGTGCATTTTAGGACGAGTGAGAAGAAACTAAACTACTTCCAGTTGCTAGGCGTCCTGCAGCAAATAATTCTGCCAAAGCATAGATGGGAAACGCTGGAAGCAAGATATGGTAAGAAGCTTACGACCGATTTCAGGGATGATAAGCCAGAGGACATAATTGGGGCGGGTCCATATAGAGCTTACACGGTTTCGGAGTCGAGTTTCTCATACATAAGAGTCGACGACTGGTGGGGGAAGGACATATTTGGCATTCCAAATCCCAAGTACGTGGTTATATGGATACCCAAGGACAACGTGGCCGCAGCTTTAGCATTTGAACAAGGAGAACTTGACTACATGACTCATTTCACTCCCAAGATATGGGAGATGTGGGAAGTTAAGAAGTTGCCAGTAAGGACCTACTACGCGCGTCCTCCGTACTATGTTGGCGGAGGAGTTGTTTTCCTCTGGATGAACTATAAGACAAAGGGATTGGACAACCCGACGGTTAGAAGGGCCATAGCACACGCGTTGAACATAAGCGAGATGATAGAGAAGGCCTACTACAACTATGGTTTACAGGCTAAGCCGGTCCCCATAATACACACTAGTGCTGCCGCCATATACATCAATGAATCGCTAATAAGTAACTACGGATGGTCTTTTAACATTGAGAAGGCTAAGAAGATACTTGATGACGCCGGCATAAAACCGGGTCCCGATGGCATAAGGAGGCTGCCTGACGGCACAAAGCTTGGTCCATACACCATACAGGTTCCATATGGTTGGACAGATTGGATGATGATGTGCGATATGATAGCCTCAAACCTCAAGGCAATAGGGATAGAGGTTGAACCAGTATTTCCAGACTTCTCCGTTTGGTGGCAACGCTTAACCGAAAAGAACTGGGATATGGTCTTAGGATGGGCTGACGCTTCGCCTGGCTATTCTCATCCATGGAATGCTTTCAGGTCAACGATGGACCCGAGGCTAAGCCATCCGTCTGGTAATTGGGAGAACTATAACAACCCTGAGGTTACCACTCTTATCGATGCGCTTCCCGTAGAGACAGATCCCGCAAAAATAAAGGCTATTTATAATAAGCTGCAGGAAATATGGTTAAAAGACATACCTGGAGTACCGCTCTTCTATGGTGCATCGTGGTATGAGTATTCCGAGGCCCACTGGGTCGGCTGGGCCAACGAGGAGAACAAGTTCTGGTTCCCTCAGGCCTGGAACTGGCCTTCCAACATGCCAATATTCTTCAGAGTAGTGCCGAAGGGTCAAACGCCAAAGGAAGTTCCTTGGGTCGAGACAAAATTTCCAACCAGCAAGATACTTGCAGACCTGGCAGCTGCTCCAGTCCATGGACTAGTAACCGTGACGAGAACCGTTACGGAAACCGTGGTTCAGACGGTTGCGACCACCGTCACGACCACGCAAACCGTCCCGGCTTTCGACGTGGTTAGCGCTGGAGGCATAGGAGTAGTAGCCCTAGTAATAGGAGTAGCGGTTGGCTGGCTAGTCGCCTCTAGAAAGAAGTAGAGAGGCAAACCCCCAAAAGGTTTTTTATTTCTATGCTATTTTTCTCCAATAGGGCAGGGTGTGAACAGCATGTTCAGAAGGATATTGCTGACGATTCTCGTGTGGGGTCTTATCCTGGAAATACTGACCCTTATATATCTCCGCGATATGGCTTGGAGGTTTGAATTCGCATACAATCTTTTCCTCCTAATAATAACTTCAATAGCCTTGCTAATACTTGTGGCAAGGATGAGAAGCGAGTATAGGAGGACGGTGGCTTCGAAAGACTAGGGTGCTGTTAAACCGGCAACCCGAGGGACATGAAGAGGTCGATGACGACCTTGGGCTTAACCGGGAACCATAAGGCGAACCAAAAAACCTGCGTAATTACGACTAAGGCTTGTAGTAATCTATGGTGTTTCCCTCGGCTCAGGCAGCCGGATAGGCCGATGTAGAGTCCCGGCAACACCGAGTAGAAGTAAAACGGGTATACCCACCTCGTCATCAGGTATGCGAGCAGAACGTACGGTAAAAAGCTGGCTAAAACCCATAGTAGAGTGAAAAGAAGCGGCCTCTCGAAACTCCGGCTCCTTATTCCTTTGAATATGTAGAATAGGCTGATGGGTATGAATACCCATATGCTCCACCAGAGCGGAGTGTAGATGCCGTAGTAGGCGAAAGAATTATATTCTCTCACAACCCCTTCAACCACTTCCCTTGTCGTCAGCAGGTAGAATGGCATGGGGGAGAATGGTTCCAACGGGTTTACCCACTGTAACGGAAGGATCACGTCCCTAGGGTCTTGATATTTTAAGCTGCTGTGGTAAGCCAGCATATAGCTAACATGTTTCAAAGGATTCCTGTCAAAGATCGAGTAGTAGGAATCGTATATCCATAGGCCAGTCAAAAATACGACGAGCACAGTAGCCGCAACCCTCATGCAGGATTTTGCAACATGTTTAAATGAGTTCTCCGAGCCCCCCGCGCTTATGATTAGAAACAGTGCAATGCCAGGATATATAAACAAGGAACTGAGCTTGCATAAAGAGGCTAGGCCCAGGAAAAGACCGCCCAGATCATGCTTCCCTCTTAAAACAAGTAGGCTCGCAGCAAGTATGAACGCCATAGCTGGAGCATCAAGAATAGCCATCTGCCCTATGTTGAATGCCATAATGTCGAAAGCGAACAGAATTACGGAGCATAGGGAAACATCTTTTCTGCCGCCCAGGAGTAAGGCAAGCATATAGATTAGTAGTATAGATGCTAAGCTGGCCGAGATGACTGATGCACGCCAACCTGCCGGGTTATCTCCTAATAGTGCAATACTTAACGCGATTAAAAGCTTCGTCAGAGGCGGATGCTCGTTATTCGTCGCCTCGCCGCGAAGCATGTCTCTAGCTGCACTAACGTAATACCTTTCATCAAAGATAAGGTCCCAGCTTACCATCCCTCCGGGTGTTTCACGCTTAGGGTATTCGAGAATGGACAGCCTCAGGATCAACGTGAGAGCAACTACGGCTAGCAAAGCCAGCTCAGGAGTTGCTTTCTTGAAAGAATTCAAAGCCAGCATTCTTCTCTTTATTGTCACGCGGGCCCTAGACACCAGCATCGTGAAACTCTGCCGATATTTCCCGCAAGTGGACGAAACCGTCTTAACCATGCTTCTCGTGTTCAAAAGCACCAACAGGGCCAGGGTTAGTATCGCCAAGACCATTGACACTGCTTCGCTGAACAAGTCTAGGAATGATAGATTTGGATGTAAAACCGCGACCAGCCTGTTAGTGTACAGGTAGTGATTAAAATACCAGTGAACCAGAAGGGAGGCGTAGATGCCGTAAAGTACGTATGACAGGGCCATAGCAAACCCCTGTATGAACGCTAAGGTGAGCTTTCCAACACCCCAAGCGTTTGGAACCGCGTAGTGCGAGAAAGCGAAGAGAGCTGAGGAAAAAATAATGGTCACCCATTCGTCATTTTCGATCTTAAAAGATACGGGTAAGCCCCATGATCTTAAAAGCCTCTTCGCGCTTTCAGGGCTAAAGAATGAGAGTAGAGAAACATTCAGCTTTTTGCGAAACGAAAGGTTGCCGACACCCCTGTTCAGGTAGAAAGAGTAGAAAAAACCCAGCAGTAGCATTCTGAACACGATCTCCTCCAGTATGGGGGACCAGGCTAATTGAAAGTAGGCTGATATTGGATCCGGGCTTAAGGGTGGGATGCCTGTCGATATCTGTAGATTTTTTTGGATCGATTCGATAAGGCTCAGAGCCGTATGAGTTAGGCTCGTGATAACAGGCATAAGCAGCAAGAAATTGCCGCTTGGAAATGCAACAGGCTCTTGAAGAAATCTGCGTGCCGCTTCTCTGAGGCTTTCTCCCGACTTGAAAGCGAAAACGAAGCATAAGGAATAAATAATTTCAGCAAGTACAAAGTAGAAGTACCATGATGTTTGGATTTCCGACACTGCTTTCGATAGGCCTTCGGTTAAAATTATACTGATACCTAGAGGAATCGAGAGGAGGCTTAGTGCAATCAAGACGACAATAAGGATGAATGTAAATGGTTTCAGACACGAATGGGCAGCTTTCAAAGATATGTTCATCTTAGCTTATTATCCGGCAAATTATTAATGAGAATGCCAAAGTTTAAAAGCATTACGGCAACGCGTGCAGACTCAGGGTTAGTCAATAGTTTAAGTCCCAATGCTCATCCTCCTCGCAGAAGCCCGGGATGGGAGGCTAGTTTTCAACATTTCCCCAAAACACCCTTTACCTTTAAGACGGGTTCTCTTTCATTTCTCTTCAAATTAGTCTAGGGGAAACGGGTTGAAACACTTCGGTTAAGCGTGGCGAGGAGCGTTGAACAATGCCTTGCTTAAAGTTTGAGATGATTTTACGGAGTAGGCTAACATTAACACTTGGTGACCAATATAGCCTAACTCTTCCATACGATTGAGATACTGGTTGAATAACCCCAAACTAGGCTTAAAGCAATACCTACGAGGTTTGCGAGAAGATAGTGTAGTCCAGAGTAAACAGTTAAAACATGTAATGTGAAAAGCTCTATACAGATTCCTACTATTCTTGTCCAGTTGTATTCGAAGGCTCTCCTAAACACCGATCTTAAAGAGGAATCGGCCACCAGGTCTCTGAACGTGAAAAATTCATTCAGAGCGAAGTTTGATAAGACGGAGGCTTCTGCGCTGATCGAAGCGGAGAACACGTAATGCAGATGAAAGTTTTCAGTCAAAAACCATAAGATGGCCTCGTTAACTAGGATCCCCACCAACCCGACCAGCATGAAGCTTATAAGCCTCCTGTATTCGCTTGCCTCCTTTACTAAGGAGTATAAGTGTTTAAGATAAAGCAGAATCTCGCGTAACCCGAGTTTACTTCTGCCTCCAGCCCTACGCTGAAAACTGTAAGGTATTTCGCAGACCCTTCCATATCTGCCTTTCGCAAGTATTTCAAGCAGGATCTTGTAACCTATAGGGTTCAGCTTAATTCCATTAATCACTTTCTTATGGAGGGCGAAGTATCCGGAGAGCGGGTCTGAAACGCGGCTCGTCTTCGGCAGGGAAATGTGCGCAAGGATGGTGGCTCCTTTAGATACAAGTCTCCTCCACGCGCTAAGGCCCTCGGCTCCACCCCCCTTAACATACCTTGAGGCGATGACAATGTCGCAGCCTCTTCTTAACCCTTCCAACATGTGTGTCAGGGCTTCCGGAGGGTGCTGCAAGTCAGCGTCCATAACCGCTATCAGCCGTGCTCTCGCCAACCTTAGACCATCCGTAACCGCAGAGCCCAATCCCAGCTTTCCAGGCCTTCTCACCACCCTGATGTTTCCAAACTTTATGTTAAGCCCCTCAGCGATGCCGGCTGTCCCATCAGGACTATTGTCGTCGATGATGATGATCTCGAAATCTACACCCTTCAACGCATCCTCTATTCTTTCGATAAGCTTAGGAATGGTTTCTGCTTCCATGTACGTGGGTATTATGATTGACAATTGCATACTGTACTCGACCGATTCTCCCGCTTCCTCTTCGACCAATATTTTTCCTCCAGTGCTTGCTAACTAAGTCTATTCATATTAAAGCTCCCGGCTATAAACTTAAACCAGGATGACAATACCTTGAACCCGGGTATGAGGCTTATTAACAATGCTGGAGAAAACCGTCTCCATGCGTTGTATCAGCGGGAGACAATGGTCGAAAACTTTCTGAAGAAATACTCTATTCGACTTCTGCAGCATCGCGAGGACAGTATTGCTTCAATTTTCATAACCATGGTTTGCATTAGGCATAAATGTTTTAAATAACTTTTCAACATTCTGCCGAATAAATGGGGACAGGCTTGGAATGGTGGAGAAAACCCGTTAGAATGATGAGGCTCGACTACTTGGATGCTCTAAGCAGGATGGCTGAATCAGACATGGATAAGCTGGCCCGGTGGAAAAAGGAGGAGTGGAATATTAACTGCGAATGGGTGATAGGGACCCCGGGGACAGCTCCGGGCCTAGGCTACTTGACGACTTTCAACACGCCCAGGTTTGAGAAGTATCCTGCTCTAGGCGACTTCGACCTGGTAAGGGAGTACTTGCCCCGCGCTAGGAAGCACGGCATCAGGGTCCTAGCGTACCTGAACATGCACTGGTACTCGTACGAGTTTGGACAGAAGCATAGTGATTGGGAGCAGCGTGTCGAGGACGGCAGGAGCTATGGGAGGGTGCATCCGCTCTACGGCTCCGGGACAACGTTCTGCGTAAACTCGGGGTGGAGGAACTGGGCGTTCGAACTTATAGAGGAGGCTATGAAAACAGGTATTGACGGGGTTTTCCTAGATGGACCGGTCGTCTTCCCAGAGTGCTGCTACTGCAAGTCATGCCGGGAAAAGTTTTCAGCAAAGTATGGCGGCGAGGCTCCCAGCTGGGAAGACTGGTCTAACCCTCTCTGGAGGAAATTCATAGAGTTTAGAGAAGACTCCATGGCGGAGTTTCTCAGGGATGCTCGACGAGCTGTTAAGAAAGTGAACGAGAAGGGAGTCATATTTCTAAACGGCGGGGCCTGGTGGCCCGGCAGCTGGAGGGTTGCACGCAACATTGAAAAGCTGAGCGAGCATGAGGATTTTAACGGTGCAGAGGCTTTCTTCCACCCTGGTTCTCAAAACGTGCCTTTAATCTTCTGGGCGCTTGAAGCCAAGCATCTCGCCGCCAAAGGCAAGCCGGCGGTCGTCTTCAGCCATCACGCGTTGGGCAGCTGGCACTACGTGCCCCTCCCCCGTTTCGAGGCCGAGATCTCGGTTGCGCAAACCGTCTCCTGCGGGGCAAACCCCTGGTTCGCCGTCTTCGACTATGCTTTAGACACTAGGCTGGAGGATGCTCTAACCCCTATGAGAAACATTCTAGGCTTTCTGTCAAGAAACGAAGAGTACTATGTGGACACTGTTTCGAAGGCTGAAGCAGCCCTGCTGCTCTCTTACAAACCTCCACGTTCTACCTTTCTGAACTCAGGGAACTCTACCTTGATCCGGGGACTGGTGTTGAGAGAGACCTTAAAATAGAGGAGGGCACAGGCCGGAGGACAACAGACCTGAAAGCGAGGAAAGCCGTGTGCGACGAAGTCTACACTAACTCCATCCTGGGCGCGGCAACCATTTTAAGTCGTAACCATGTTGCGTACGACATAGTTCTAGACAACGCTCTGGTCAACGGTGAGCTGGAGAAGTACTCTCTACTGGTTCTTCCAAACTCTGCCTGCTTGAGCGATGAACAGGTCCGCGGCATCCAGGGTTTCCTCGGAAAGGGCGGAAGCCTTGTCTGCTCCTTTGAAACAGGCTGCTACGATGAGTATGGCAACCATAGGCTTGAAAACCCGCTCTGGAGCATTCTCGGCATAGAAGAGTGCGACGGCATGATGCTTCCCAGAGTCGGGGAGGAATACATGAAGCTCTCTGACTCCGCCGGGGGAATCTTCTCGATCCCCCCTGGCGCGTTGATACCTAGGCCAGTGTACAGTCTCAAAACCCTTCCGAGAGAAGATGCTGTAGCACCATGCTTCTTCATGAAACCGATAGGTGCCTACTACACTGCTCCCAAGGGTGTTTCAAAATATGCTGCGATCGTTTGCAGCCGTCACGGCAGGGGTAGAACGGTCTACTTCTCCTCGCTGATTGAAGACTTTTACACCAGGTACAGGATGCCTGACATCTCAAGGGTTTACGCTGACTGCGCTAGGTTTGCAATAGGCAGGCCGCCGGTTGTGGAGGTTGAAGCTCCGGAGACTGTGCAGTTCGAAGTCAGAGAGCAGAGAAGCACCGGGAGAATACTAGTCCACCTTGTTAACACCACTGGGGACATGCAGAGGCCGGTTTCAAGCATAACCTGTGTGCACGGCATTAAGGTTAGGACCAGGGGGATCCGGCCTAGGAGAGTGTTTAAGCTTAGCGATGGAAACATGCTTGCTGGGCGAGAGCTTTCAGACTGTTTCGAATTCACTCTGGATAATCTGATGGTTTACGACGTGATCGTCTTCGAGTTCTAAACCCCGAGTGACCAGTATTTCCCCAGTCCTTTTCCTCCTCGCGAACAAGCTTTATCGCCTTCCAGACCAGGCCTTGGCTTTTCCTCAAAGCCTTCCTAGCCTCCTCCGCCTCAACCCTTGCTAGAGCCATGACTAGAGCAACCTTCAAATCATACCTGCTTCTCCTGTAGATTTCCTCAGCCTCCTCGCTTGAGATTCCTGCGAAAAAGCGCAGCAGCCTCCTAGCCCGCGACCTAAGCTTCACGCTTAAAGGCTTAATATCTATCATCAGGTTCGTATACACCTTTCCGATCCTCACCATGGAGACTGTTGAAATCATGTTTAACACCATTTTCTCCGCGGTACCCGCCTTCATCCTTGTCGACCCCGCTATAGCCTCTGGACCCACTATGGGCGTTATCACTATGCTAGCGTAGGAGCCGATCTTGGGGTTTGGCACTGTTGCGACAGCTATGGTTTTAGCACCCCTCCGCCTAGCCTCTTTAAGAGCCCCGATCACGTAGGGCGCCCTGCCTGAGGCGCTCAGCCCTATGACAACATCTCTCTCAGAAACCTTGAGGCGCTTAACATCTTTAACACCAGCCCTCATATTGTCCTCAGCCCCTTCAACAGCCTTGAACATGGCTCTCCTCCCGCCAGCTATCAGTGCCTGAACCATGCTGGGGCTTGCGCCGAAGGTAGGTGGGCACTCGGCCGCGTCTATAACCCCTATCCTGCCGCTCGTGCCTGCGCCAACATATATTAGTCTACCGCCTTTCTTAAAGGCTTGGGCAACGCTTTCAACAGCCCTAGCGATCCTCGGTATCTCGAGTTCAACAGCCCTAGCCACCTTCTTATCCTCCCTGTTTATCATCTTCAAAGCCTCAACCACCTGAACCCTGTCTATTCTAACCGTCCTAGGGTTTCTATGCTCAGTCAACAGTTTTTCAAACTCCGCATCTATTCTCTCCAGTCTTGAAACCATTTTTCTAAGCCGCTATATGTTAACCAGGTGGATGATAAATCTTGGGTTTGAAAAACACTTATATGTCTCCGTTCTAAACAGATTCCTGTTGAACCTGGAGGAAAGGAGTTTTAAAGGCCGGGATCTCAGGCCTGTTCTAGAAGTCGTCAACGATGCAATGCCTCTCGACAGGCTTAACGAGGAGTCCTTCAGGTACAGGGTTCTCCTGCAGGAGAATTATGATCCTGAGCTCTGCATCGTGTCGGAGTCGGAGGGAAGGGTGGTTGGCTTCATCTACTCGGTGACCAGGGGTGAAACCGGCTATATCAACATACTGGCTGTGAAAAACGGGTTTAGAGGAAGGGGCATCGGGTCAAGAATGCTTGCAACAGTTGAGGAAAAACTCAGGAAGAATGGTTTTAAGAGAATAGTCTTCTCAGGCGGGCCTAGATACCTTGTTCCCGGGGTTGACGTTAAGGCTTACCCTGGGGCAATAGGCTTCTTCACTAAGAACGGTTACAGTGAATCAAGCAGGGAATCGGTTTCAATGAGCATGTCGCTCATGGGTTACACAACGCCCGGAGGAGTTTTCGAGCTTGAGAGAAGGCTTGCTGCAGAAGGCTACTCGTTCCAGCAGCTTGACGATGAACACGTGTTGGAGCTTCTCCTCTTTCTGAAAGCCAGGTTCCCGTGGTGGTATGAAGACGCTAGAAGAACTATGGAGAAACACCCTAGGTGTCTCGACTGGTTTACGCTTGCCCTCCACAATGGGGAGTTAGTCGGCTACTGTCAAATAGGCACCGACGGGCTGATAGAGCATTTCGGCCCTTTTGGGGTTGCTGAGGAGCATAGGAACAAGGGGGTTGGGACAGTGCTGTTCCACAGGTGTTTGAGGCTAATCCAGTCTCTCGGCGGTAAGAATGCTTGGCTGGCTTGGGGCGGGGGGAGAAACTACGGTTTCTACGTTAGGAACGGCATGTCTGAGGCCCGGAGGTTCGCGGTTTTCACCAAGAGTCTTGAAAGAGGGTGATCACCGTTGGGCATTAAAATACTCGCGTTCAGCGCCCATACTGGGGATGTTGAAATCACGGCGGGCGGGACAATTCTGCGTAACTTTGAGGAAGGGGGGAGGTGTCTAATACTCCACATGTTTAAGCCGTCTGGCAAATGGGCCCGGCCACCGGGGCTCTCCGCGGAGGAGTATGCTGAAATAAGGCTTAAGCAGGCTTTAGAAGCATCCAAGAAGCTGAATGCTGAAGTCGTCTTCCTAGGGTGTGTCGAGGGCGTCCCCTATGATGCTGAGGAGGTTAAGGTGAAGATGTATAAGGCTATTTTAGAGTTCACGCCTGACGCGATCCTGATGCACTGGAAGGGAAGCTATCATCCTGATCATCTTGCATGCCACCTTCTCGCCATACAGGCTTTCGAACGCTTCACGGGAGAACGGAGGGCGGAGGGGAAACACGGCGAGCCGGTGGAGCTTTACTACCCGGAGAACTGGGAGGACCCGCAGGGCTTCCAGCCGGAGGTTTATGTTGACGTCAGCAATGTTTTCGAAAAATACTTGGACGTGATTAAGACTTACGATTTTACCTCTGGAAAGTACAGCGGGTTCAACTACGTGGACTACTATTCCTGCTTGAAAAGAGTCAGGGGACTTGAAGTCGGTTTCAAATACGCGGAAGCCTTCATGACGTTCGGAGACTGGGGTGTTAAGAGGATAAGGAGGAAAAGCCTCCTGGGCGAGTAGTTTGGCGAGCAGGGTTAAGCCCGGCCTAGATGTTCTTCTCCAGGGGAAAACACTGCTTGAAAGACTCTCTGGCCTAAGCATTGGGCTGGTTGTAAACCACACGTCCGTGACGAGAAGCCTTGAGCCGTCTTACCTACGGCTCTTAGAGAAAGGGATACGGGTGAAAACCCTTTTTACTCCTGAACACGGGCTTTGGGGAGCCTACGCTGCCGGTGAGCCTGTGGAGTCTGAAAACCCTTCTTTAAACGGGGTTATGGTTCAAAGCCTATACGGCTCTCAGAGGAAGCCGAGTGTTGAGGCTCTTGAGAATCTAGACCTGCTGGTTTACGATATTCAAGACGTTGGGTGCAGAACCTACACTTACATATCGACTATGCTGAACTGTTTTGAAGAAGCCTGTAGGAACAGCGTCGGCTTCATGGTTCTTGACAGGCCTAACCCGCTGGGGGGCCTCACCGTTGAGGGGCCGGTTTTGAAGAAGGGCCTGGAATCATTCGTCGGACCACATTATCTTCCCCTTAGATACGGTATGACTCCTGGTGAACTTTGCCTCCTCTACGCTTACGATAAGGGTTTGAAGCCTCCTCACATGGTTAGAATGGCCGGGTGGAGCAGAATGATGTACTATCATGAAACAGGCCTCCCCTGGGTATATCCTTCGCCTGCAATACCGACTCCAGTCACCGCGCTGCTTTACTCCGGGATGGTTCTGCTTGAAGCAACGAACCTGTCTGAGGGCAGGGGAACGTATAAGCCGTTCGAAGTCTTCGGCGCCCCATGGCTTAAGTCGGCGGAGCTTGTTTCCACGTTGAAAAGAAGACTGGGTAAGGATTGTCTCGTTATGGAAACAAGGTTTATACCTTCCTCGTCGAAGCATAAGGGGCAGGTTTGCAGAGGAGCTCACCTGGTGGTTAAAAACCCAAAGGGGGTTAGGCCTTTCAAGGTCGTGGTGCACATTATTCAATCCGTGCTGGAGACTAACCCTGTGGAATTTGAAGTTGATCATGGAAAGATGGATAGGCTGCTAGGGGACAGTGCGACTAGGAGAAACATCTTAAGCGGGATGAGTGTTGAGGAGATAGTTTTAAAACTGAGGGACGAGCAAAAAAGGTTTAAAGCCAGAATCAGAAGGATTCTTCTATACGATTGAAACGCATTGTTGTAGCCGGTGTAGACGGGGGTGCTAGCTCAACCAGATGCCTCGCTGTCGAGACGTGCTCTTGGCGTGTCGCCGCATGTAAATCCGGGCCTTCGAACATTCTTTCAGCAGGCTCGGAGACAACCCTGCTTTCAGTGAGGAAAGCGTTTAACGGGGCCTTGAGGAAGCTTGAATGCGAAGAAGCTGAAGTCGTTGCACTCTGCCTCTCAGGAGCTTGGACAGCAGGTGGAAGGCTAGCGAAACTGTTTCGCGGAAGGATTAAAGCTGGTAAAATCCTGATTAAAAGTGATGTTGAAGCTGCTGCAGCAGCCTGCCTAGGGTTTGACAGGCAGGGTATTGTAGTCATAGCTGGAACGGGCTCAGTAGTTATAGGTGTTTCAGAAGGATTATTCTTCCGAGCCGGTGGCTGGGGGCATGTCTTTGACGATGAGGGTGGAGCATACTCCGTTGCAATAGAGGCTTTGAGAGCGGCTTTCCAGTCTTACGATGGGAGAGGGAGGGAGACAAGCCTGGAGGAGGCGGCCCGCCGTTTCTTCAAAGCCAGGAGCATGGAGGAGCTGGCTGAAAGAGTTCATGAAATGAGGAAGGAGCGTATAGCTCTATTCGCGAAAACAGTTAACGCTGAGGCGGAGAAGGGGGACTTGGTCGCCAGGAGCATAATTGAGAATGCGGCAGGACCCCTCTCGAGAGGCGTGCTGGCTGTGGCTAGGCGAATGAGGCTGACCCGTGAAGACGGGTTGAACATTTACTTCTCTGGGGGAATGTTCAATCATCATCGGAACATGCTTGCTAGAAGCATTCGGAAACATCTTTCATCAGAGTACGTGAAGGTTATTGTTAGGAGGCCTGCGTACCCTCCTGCTGTAGGAGCGTTAATGATAGCTTTTAGAGAAGTTGGCTTAAAACCCCCGGTTGAAGTCTTGAAGAAAGCGAAGAAGGCTTTAAGAGATGAGTGAAAAGGTTTTGAGCCGCATTAAGCGTTGAAGCCGTAAAAAGCCTGTTAAGCTGTTCCATGCTTTCTCCAAATGTTTCTGCTCAAAAGTTTTTCGGAAAAAGTTTATCTGCAGAAGGGCAGGATAATCAGGGGTGAGGTAAAATGGAGAAATTAGAGAAGATCGTCGAGATTAGAAAAAAGGGTATGCCTCTGCTTGGGGATGATTTTCCGGAGATGAAGGTTCAAACGACGCACGGGGTTATGGAGCTCCCGAAGGCTTTCTCCGGAAAATGGTTCGTGTTGTTCAGCCATCCTGCAGACTTCACTCCAGTCTGCACAACCGAGTTCGTCGCCTTCCAGAAAAGATACGACAGGTTTAAAGCGTTAAACTGCGAGTTAATCGGTCTCAGCGTTGACCAGGTTTTCTCACACATGAAATGGATTGAGTGGATAAAGGAGAAGCTGGGTGTTGAAATAAAGTTTCCGATAATCGCTGACACTGGCGAGGTTGCTGAAAGACTGGGTCTCATACATCCGGGGAAAGGAACCAACACGGTTAGAGCAGTATTCGTAGTCGACGATAAGGGGAAGATACGTATAATCCTCTACTATCCTCAGGAGCTGGGGAGAAACATGGATGAGATAGTTAGGGTTGTGGAAGCCATGCAGGTCTCCGACAGGAATAGTGTTTCGATGCCGGCAAACTGGCCGAACAACGAGCTGATCGGCGACCGCGTCATAATTCCGCCGCCTAGGGACGTGGAAACAGCTAGAACCCGTATAGAGAAGGCTAAAGCAGGCGAGTTAGAATGCTTCGACTGGTGGTTCTGCCATAGGAAGCTTCAGGAAAAGTAAACCCCTATTTTTTATCCCTCAAAAAGTCTACCTTCCTTTCAAGAGCGTCAAGTTTACGTTCAATGCTTTCAATCCTCCTCTTACTGTTAATCCTGTTTTTAACAAGCAGTGCTGTAAGCTTAAGTTGGCTGAAGCCCTGCTTATCCCCAGCCCTGAAAACACTCGCATCGGAAACCATTTTTCCAAGCTCCTCCTCCGAAATGTTCAGCTTCGCAGAGGCTTCTGTAAAACTGTTCGAGCTGGCAATAGCCTCAACTATTCTCTCCTCCTCACTGCTAATCTCCTCAACATCGAGCGACAAGTACGTTGTCAACAAATCATTTATAATCTCTTTCGAAACCTCTTTAAAGTCTTCAAACGTGAAAAGGTAGTACTCTGGGAGGAGAACGTATCTGACGCCCAGCTCGCTGGCAAGGCTGGCGGCTGAAGCGTCGGAAAACCCTCTGCAGACTAGGAGCGGCTTAACCTTCAAAAGCTTGGAGTTGCTGAAAGCCTGTCTAACATCAGTGACAGAAGCCTTTCCAGACTTAACCTCAACCGCTAAAACATTCCCCTCCTGGTCCCTGGCGACCAAATCTATCTCGGCAACCTTTACTCCACCGACGATCACAGGCTTCCTTTTCTCTAAGACCGTGTAACCAAGCTTCTCCAGAATGGAGACCGCAACGTCTTCTGCGCCTAATCCTTTTCTCATTAACCGGTTTACGGAGGGTTATCCGGTCTTCTTATTTAAGTGTTTATTTTTCAAGGGGAAATAATGCTTCTGAAAACTAGGAAGATTCGCTATGCTTCAACCAATGTTTTTCAAAAACTTTAAGCGAGAACTTTAAGCTTCTCGTACGGCACCTCGTTAATAGGCTTCTCTCCTGAAAAGAATCTTTTTAAATCCTCAACGACTGTGCCGAACAACTGTCTAATCCTTTCATCAGACCCGCCCGCTATATGGGGTGTTAGAAAAACGTTCTCCAAATCGTACAGGGGACTGTTACTCTCTAAAGGCTCCTGTTCAAAAACATCCAGCGCTGCCCCCGCTAACCGTTTCTCCTTTAAAGCCTTAACGAGAGCATCCTCATCTATAAGCGAGCCTCTGGACGTGTTTATCAAGAATGCCGTAGGCTTCATGAGTCTAAACTCTTTCTCGCCGATCATGTGGCGGGTTTCGCGGATTGAAGCCGCGTGCAGACTTATTACGTCTGAACATGCAAGCAGCTCGTTCAAACCAACCTTTCTCGCCCCGAAAGCAGCAACCTGGCTCGGCTCAACGTAAGGGTCGTAAACCATTAGGCTGACCTCAAACGGCTTAAGAAGCTTCACCAGTTCTCTAGCCACTGCGCCAAACCCTACTATTCCTACCGTCTTCCCGCTCAAATCATAAGTCGTAAAGCATCTCTGATCCCTGTAAACCCAGTTTCTCCCCCTCATTGCTTCAATATATCTCGGTATCCCCCTTAAACAGTTAAGGATCATGGCTAGGGCATACTCTGCCACGGGTTTAGCTATTGTTGATGCGGCGTTGACAACCACTATCCCTTTCTTAAAAACCTCGTCCGTCACATAGGGCTTAACGCTTCCAGCAGCGTGACCTATGATTTTAAGCCTGTTAGCTTTGCTCAACACTTTTTCAGTGAACCTCGGGGAACCCCAGCTTGTAATGCAGCCATCTATATCAACTATTAGCTCGGAAAGCTCGTCCTCATTAAGATTCCTGTTAAATGGGTTAAAGACGCATTCTGCGAAAGACCTAAGCTTCTCCTCGTCTTCGGTTCTCGAAATCTTGCTGTAGAGCTCCGCGGGTATTGTAATCAGGACTCTCACCCGCTTACCGCTAAGGCTCATGACCCCGTGTTTTCACCTTAAGCAATATTTAAGTATGATATTGAAGTGAAACCGGTGAAAAACATGAAGCATGTGCGAGTAGCTTCAGTATCTTTTAAAGGAGCCAGGAGAGCGACGGTTGATGAAACAATAGAGAACAATGTGAAGGAAATACTGTTCATCCTTAGGAAAGCACTTTTAGACGAGCCTGACATAATTTGTCTCCCTGAATGCTCGCCATTTCTAGGGTTAAGCATGCAAGAAATGGTGGAGAAAGCAGAGGAAATCCCGGGAACTATTTTTAATAAGATAGCTTCCTTCGCTAAGGAGAATAGAGTCTATACGATTTTCCCAACCATGAGGAGGGATGGCGATAAGATTTACAATTCTGCAGTCTTGATAAGTAGGGATGGGGAGTATGTTGGAATCTATGATAAGGTTCACCCTACAATATGGGAGATTGAGGCCGGTGTTAAGCCCGGGTTTGAGCCTAGGCCGTTTGAATTAGAGTTCGGGAAAATCGGAGTAGCGATATGTTTCGACCTAAATTTTGAAGACGTCATTAAGGGTTTGACGAGAAACAGGGTTAAAGCCGTGTTCTTCCCATCCATGTATCCTGGAGGATTACAGTTGAAGATATGGGCTTTCAACAATAGTGTCTACATGGTGTCCTCGATAGCGGACGATGAGGGAAGCATGATCGTAAACCCTCTGGGCAGGATTCTGGCTGTTTCAAACAGCTATCAGCCGGTTATATGCCGCACCATAAACCTTGATTACGATGTTCTACACTTAGACTATAATTTTGAAAAAATCGACATGATTAAGGAAAAATACGGCTCTAAAGTCAGTTTCGAAGTGTCTAGACCGGAGGCAGTATTCCTAATGTCTTCGGAAGTTGGAGGGATTACTGTGAGCAACATTATTGAGGAGTTTGGGTTGGAAACAAGGGAGGAATATTTCAAGCGGGCTTCTGCGGCTAGAGAAGCAGCACTGAGAAAACAGCCTAGGCTTTTTAACGGATTACCGTTTGATGAGGGAAAGGCTTAAAGACAACGAGGAGCTTACGGGTGAATCATGAGTAAGGATTCCGATATCCGCCCGGTTGAAATCAATTTTGAATACAGGAGCTTCAGGCTGAGAGCTCCTTTGAAATTCGGGAGCGTCGTGGTGGAGGAGTCTACTTCGCTTCTCGTCACTACTGTCGTGAAAAATAGGAATGGAGATGAGTCTGAAGGCTTGGGCTCCATGCCGCTTGCATGCGAATGGGCGTTTCCAAGCCACGTGGAGACCCATGAGAATAAGCTTGAAGCCATGAAGCTTGTTGCAGAACGCTATGGGAAACTTCTGGTGGAAGAGGCGGGAGATAAATACATGCATCCCGTAGACTGGTTTATAAAGTATGAGGATGAAATACCCAGGATTACGAGAAGAGTTTCCTCAGAGCTGAGACTTAAAGAGGAGCTCCCCATATTAGCCTCTTTAGTAGCAGTCTCCCCAATAGATGCTTCAATGCATGACGGCTTCGGAAAGGTTAATGAAATATGTAGCTATGACGGGTATGGGCCTAAATACGTTGACCACGACCTGAGTTTCTACCTTGGGGAAAAATTCAAAGGCAAGTATATAGCTGACTACATTAAGCCAGAATATTCCTCAGAAATCCCGGTATTCCACTTGGTCGGTGGTCTGGATAAACTGAGGAGTGAAAAAGATTCGGATGAGTCTGACGGTTTGCCGGCGAGTTTAGAGGAATGGATCGAGAAGGAGGGAGTTTTTTGTTTCAAAATCAAGCTTAAAGGCAACGATGTAGAATGGGATGTGAAAAGAACTAAAGACGTGGCTGAAACCGTTGCGGAAACGCTGGGAAAGAAAGGCATGAAGAATTTTTACTTGTCTGTCGATTCTAACGAGATGCACCCGTCTCCAGAAGCTGTTTTAGAATACCTGCGAAAAGTTAGGAAAGTGGCTCCTGAAGCCTTTGAGAAGATCCTTTACGTTGAGCAACCAGTTAGCAGAGACCTAGCGTCGCACATGTTTAACATGAGGAAGGTGGCTGAGGTTAAGCCTGTTTTAGCGGACGAGAGCATTACTGACTTGGAGAGTTTCGACTTGGCTATGAGGCTAGGCTGGTCCGGGGTAGCTTTGAAAACATGCAAGTGTCACAGCTCGATTCTCCTCCTTGTGTCTAAGGCAGAGGAGCTTGGAGTGCCTTACAGCATACAGGACCTGACGTGCCCCGGGTTATCACTCGTCCATTCCGCAGGATTCGCTGCGAGGACAAACCCGATACTTGGGGTCGAGTATAATGCTAGGCAATACCTGCCTTCCGCCTTTAAAAAGGTTCAGGAGAGGTTCCCTGAAATATTTAACGTTAGACAGGGGAAAATAAGGACCGGGTGTCTTAACCAGACAATAGGCCTTGGTTTTTAGCCTTTAAACGGAGGAGGAGCAATTTTGCAACTAGTGTTGTTTTCAAAAATGTTTCAAGCCCTCTCCTTAAAGGAGTTCGCAGAAATAGCTGCAGAAACAGGTTTTGAAGGCGTGGACCTTACAGTCAGGTCTAACGGTTACATAAAGCCCCATGAGGCCGAGGAAAAACTTCCCTGGGCTGTTGGAGTATTCGAGTCAGAAGGCCTGAAGGTGCCGATGATAACGACTGAAATAACTAGTGTCAACCAGCCTTATGCTGAGGATGTTTTCAAGGCTGCTTCCGAAAACGGGGTGAAATACTTGAAGCTGGGTTATTGGCAGTACAGGGGTTTCGGCTTTCTGCGGAGGCAAGTGGCGGAAATACGTGGGGAGCTTAGAAAGATTCAGGAGTTAAGCAGGAGGTACCAGGTGACTTCAGCAGTGCATATTCATTCAGGCATGTTCATGTGTGCAGAGCCAACAGTCGTATGGCTGATTCTGAAAGGGTTTAACCCAGATCTCGTTGGCGCCTATGTTGACCCTGGCCATATGGCTGTGGAGGGAGGGTTAGCAGGATGGCTAATGGGCATGGATATTTTAAGTAGAAAGATAAGAATGGTTTCCGTAAAGGATTACGGCTGGTTTAGAGAAGAAGGAGAATGGCGGGTGAGAACAGTCCCGCTGGGGGAAGGACTGGTTCCGTGGAGAAAGGTTTTCGAAATACTTGGGAAAACGGGTTTCAATGGCCCGGTATCTGTACACAGTGAATACGACTTGCCGCTGGCCGAGATCCTGAAGCAAACCCAGAAGGATGTTAAGTATTTGAAAAACATTTTAAGTCCGCTCTAGAAGGCTTTAAAACCTGCTTCAAGCATGTCAAGTTTCTAAGCGGCAGTAAACCTTTAAACTCTACTGCTCACTGTTTTCACGTGAATGCTACAATCAGAAGGCTGAGGAGGATTAAGACATACTCTGAAGAGCTAGGCTTGGATTTGAATAAGCCTGAGGACCGTTTCAAATGGTTTCTAGCCTCAATGCTATTCGCTAAAAGAATATCGTCGAAAATTGCTAAGAAGACTTTCAAAAGGCTTCAGGAAGAGGGTCTCGTAACTCCGGAGGCAATACTCAAAGCAGGATGGGACAAGCTGGTGGAGGTTCTCGACTCAGGAGGATACGTCAGGTATGATTTTTCAACCGCCACGAACCTGCTGGATGCTTCGAAAAAACTTTTGGAAGAATTCGGAAGCATAGACGAGGTTCATCACAGAGCCAAATCATCTAGACACCTGGGGGAACTGCTAGCCGGTTTCCGGGGAGTCGGCCCGGTGGGGGTCAATATTTTTCTCAGGGAACTGAGAGGAATCTGGAGTAAAGCGGATCCTGAGCCTTCTAAACTTGCTGTTGAAACCGCTCGGAGACTCGGAGTAAAGAGGATTAGAGAAGTAGAGTCTCAACTCGTTAGGCTTAACTTAGAATACTGTAAGAAAAAGGCCTGTGAAGCTTGCCCTGTAAGCAGAACATGCCTTAAATCCTCTGAATAATGTTTTTCAAGTATTTAAAGCGTTTACATAGTTTTAAGAAACATTTTTACAGGATCTGGGCTTAGCAAGGGATAACCTTTATATGGAGGAATGTGGAATAACACCTAAGATGAGAGAGTTAAGCAGTTTGGATAAGCAGAAACAAGTCGCGTTCTGTCTAATCCTTCTGATAATTCTGTCGCTAACCGGAAACCAACCAATAGCGTCCTATGCTCAGGAATCCGAGTATGAGAGGGTGGCAATCCTGCTGAACAACGTTAAATCAGCCAAGTATCGTTTCTCAGATGAAGAGGGAACCGTTGGAGCCATAGGTTTCCGAGTCCTTGGAGAGGAGACGGTAAGCGGAGAGAATACTTGGAAGGTTGAATGGGAGTATGAGGAGGAGGGTGAGACTCCTGAGACAATGCTCCTGTGGATCTCTAAATCGACTGGAAAATGCCTACAGGTTATGATTGACGAGGAAACCTTTACGGGACAATACGCTGAGATGTATGGCAACATAATGCTGTATGTTTGGGTTGCTTGGGTAGGCGCGTGGAGCGAAGCATGGAACTTCACCACAGTATACAGTTACGAGGAGCTCGGGTATGGAAGGCTGATTTACCTGGGATCCGAAATAGAAACATACGGTCCAAGCCGGCTTCTAGTCTACAAGTACAGGTGGGAAGGGTATGTGAACGCACCGGAATCTTACCGTGGTGTTGCAGAATGGTGGTTCGCCCCCGTCAGCTTCGGCACCCTTATAGTTAAAATCTATTTTGAAACTCTCGATACTAAGGAATGGGATAAGATAGAGCTTTTATCAGTTGATCTGGTTAACCCTCAGCCAAGACCGAACATAGTGATTGACGCCCGGTTTGACAAGACGCAGCTAAAGCCGAGTGAGGAACTCACTATAACTATCACTGCTTCTAACACGGGGAACGCCATGGGCACTCATAACCTTACCTTAAGTGTAGGCGGAAAAGTCGAGAAAAGTTGGCTGATTGTCCTGAAACCGGGTGAGAGCAAGAGTCTAAGCCATAAACTATCCTTCGCTGCAGACGGCTCGTATTCAGTGAGGATCGGCGATCAAACAGTTACTATAACTGTTTCAACAACCCTGCCGGCAAGGTTTGAGGCTAGCGGCCTTAACATAAGCCCGAGTTCAGTTAAGGTCGGCCAGTCGTCGACAATCTCCGTCACGGTTAAGAACACTGGCGGCGAATCGGGTACGTACGAGGTTACGCTGAAGGTTAACAATCAGGTTGTCGAAACAAAGAGGGGTACCCTGGACTCAGGCCAGTCAACCACTGTGAGCTTCGCATACACGCCGACTAGCGAGGGAACGTATAATATTGACGTGAACGGCTTAACTGGAAGCCTGACCGTTAGCAAGGAGGAGGGGGGTGGAGCAGCCCCAGAAACTCCCTGGCTCATGATAATAGGGGCTATTGTAGCAGTGGTCGTCCTAGTCTTGGTGTTGCTGCTTTTAAGGAGAAAGCCTAAAGCAGAGTTTCCACCACCCCCGCCTCCGCCGCCTCCACCCAGATAATAAGTACCCCTTTTCTTTTTAATTCCTTTAGGCATGTTGCTAAAACTTTTATTCATCCTTTGCGAAGGCAGGTTGGTGGAGAAGATGGATTTCTACGAGGTAGTGAGAACCAGGAGAAGCATAAGGTCTTACAAGCCTGACCCTATACCGGACGACGTTTTAACCAGGGTTATGGAGGCTGCGAGAATAGCCCCTTCAGGTTCAAACCGTCAGCCTTGGAGGTTCATAGTGGTGAGGAACGAGGCTTTGAAGAGGAGGCTTGTACCAGCATGCGGCAACCAGGTTTTCATAGCTGAGGCCCCGGTGGTTATTGTTGCGTGCGGCCGCGACATAGGGTGGAACAGGGGAGGCTACATGGGTTCCATGAGCATGCTTGTAGACGTTTCAATAGCTTTCACACACCTCATCCTCGCAGCCAGGGCTGAGGGTCTTGGAACATGCTGGATAGGCTCATTCGACAACGCGAAGGTTAAAGAAATCCTTGGAATACCTGAGGAGTATAACGTTGTCGCCATAACACCGCTTGGGTATCCTGCCGGCGAGGAGTTTAGAGAACCAGATGCTAGGAAGCCTTTGAGCGAAATAGTTTCTTTCGACGGCTTTAAACAGTAGCAGAAGGTTGGTCAAGACAGTGTCCGTCACACGTATGGTTTAAGCTAAGACTAGCGTTATCGGCTGGCTTTAAAACAATTAAACCAGGCTATGTTTAAAAAGGCCCTCTTCAGCTGAACATTGTCAGATGCGCTTACGCCTGCCGAGCATGGTTGAAGTCCAGTTCCCATTCGTTCTAATCAGGACTAGAATCGGGCTGACACTAATGGATAGAATTGGGGAAACCCGGTTCTCCAAGAGAATGGGGCTTATCTCCCTAGTGGTAATGCCGTTCCTAGGAGCGGTAATGGTTTACCTGCTGCTTAATGCGATAAACAATATGCTGAGCAACCCCAGCGTTAGCAGAGTTTTAAGGGAGCTCGGACCCGCTGCCAACATTCTTCTACCAGGCGTAAACCCATACCTGCCTGTTTTCTACGGTTGGGTGGCGCTGCTCATAGCCATGGTAATTCACGAGTATGCGCATGGGACTCAGGCTAGGGCTAACGGCATGAGTGTAAAGTCTACCGGCTTAGTCCTGTTTCTAGTAATACCTGTCGGCGCTTTCGCAGAGGTTGATGAGAAGCAGCTTGAGGAAGCTGGGCTTGAGAAAGCTGGTAGAATCCTATCCTCAGGCCCCGTTTCCAACGTCATCGCTGCTTTAGCCGCGCTAGCCGTTTTCATACTTCTAATGCTCACTTTGAAGCCGGTGGTCAACGGGGTTCTCGTAGTTGGAATCTCCATAAACGGGTCGGCTTACCAAAAAGGAGTGAGGCCTGGCGACATAATAATAGGTGTGGACGGTGAGCCGACGCCCGACTGGAATAGTTTTGTCAGAGCTGTTGAGAACGTTTACAAGCAGGGGGGAAACGTAACATTCAGGGTTTCACGGAACGGTTTTCCAAACTATACGTTCACGATAGGGAGCAACCTTAGCTCCAGCGGAATACTTAGCTTGGTTCCGCTTAAAGATGTTCTCAAGAACTATTCCCTAGCCTTTGCACGCTCGCCTCTTGAAGGCCTCGTAACATACCTTATGATACCTACAGTACCCTTTCCATGGGTTTACGAGACAATACCGTTTTCAAGCCTTCTTCAAAAATACTATGTCTCAACAATTCTAGGTGAGGATTATCATTATCCTGTGAACCTTTTTTTCTGGGTCTGGTTTGTAAACCTGAACCTCGGGGTTTTTAACGCTCTCCCTCTTTATCCAATGGACGGCGGGGTCTTCTTCAAGCTGTTCTGCAGGAAAAAGCTTGGCGGCAGAGTGAGCATTGGGACTGTTGATAAAATGGTTTACGCTGTAAGCCTAGCCCTATTAGGACTTATAATAGGAATGATAATTTTGCCCTACGTATTCGGATGAATCATCCTGAAACATTCAGGAGTTAGCGCGCTAAAGCTTTGAAAAGAGAAACAGATAGGCATCTCAGGCTGAGCGGCTTTACGACGAGCCTGGGCTTACGCTTCTGATTTTCCTAGACTCGCGGTAGATATGGATGGATAGTGTCAAAGGTATGATCGCGATCATGTTTAAAGCCAGTATTGCGGTTGCGAAGCCGAATTCCTGCCCGATTAGGCTGACGGCTAGAGTGGATGGTGACGAGGAGATGAAGCTTAGGAAAAACCAGATGCTGTAAGCGTGGGTTCTCAACTCCTCCACGCTCTTCTTCCCTAAAAGAGAGTTTGCAGCAGGCTGGTGAGAGTAGAAAGCTAACCCGAGCAGAGCGGTGGCAAGCATAACTAGAATACTGCTGGAGGCTGTTTGAAGCAGTATGAGCGAAGCCAATTCTAATACTGATGCTGACAGGAGGACCGTGGCCTCGTTCAGCCTGTCTCCCATTAGCCCGCCTAAGTATTGGCCGAACGCGCCTGCAAACAGCAGTATTGAGAGGGCGACGCTACCGGCTTCCCCGCTAAAACCCTTCTCCGAATTCAAGTAAGTCGGCAGGAATACTTCTATCCCCCTATAGTAGAGCCCGAAGAGAAGCGAGAAGCATATTAGGAGGAGGAGTGGCCTTTGCGAAACAACCTTAATGAACCCACGTATGACACCCGGTGTTTCAAAAACATTTTTCTCAACACGTGGTGTTGCGAGATACGGGACTGACGAGAGGGAAACCATGAAACCGGTTAGGATGAGCGCCGACCTCCAGCCGAGGTTGACTGCCATCAGGAAAGACATTAATGGGAACACGAATTGAGCCAGGTTCCCGCCGGTGCCGTGCAGCCCCATCGCGAAATTAACGTTTTTCCTAAACCTGTTGAATATGAAGATATTCGAAACAGGGTGGTAAAGGCTGGCGGACACTCCTGAGAAGAGTATGAAGAGGCCTAGGCCCGTTAAACCAGGCAGGAGCAGGAATAGTGTCGACGAGCCCTGGAGCATGAGGGATGTGAACAGGATTTTCCTGTCTTCCATGCGCCTTAGAATGGGTGCTGAGAGTAGTGCGCCGAAGCTGTAGAGAAGAAGGTAGATGGATAAGAGTAGGCCTATGCTAAGGTAGTCGTATCCTTCAGAAACGATCATCGGGATTAAAGGCGTTATTGATGTGAATAAACCATGGTTTAAAGAATGCGTCCACCCCATGTAGATGAGCACTCGTAGCCGTCTAAGCTCCATGTTTCCGAATGTCTTTCACCGGATTGTTAAAAACTTAAAAATTCTATTCTTCTCTCAGAACTTAAGTCTTGCTCCAGGCGCGTGACGAATGCTTAGGAAACGGGGTTCTGCTGAATATTGAGGATCTCTGGAAGAGCTATGGGGAAACAGTAGGCGTAGCAGGCTTATTTATGAAGGTTAACTCCGGGAGTATTCATGGCCTAATAGGTCCAAACGGGGCCGGTAAGACAACCACCGTGAAATGCGTAGTCGGCCTTCTCAAGCCGGACAAGGGGAGGATAATGGTCATGGGCAGGGATGTTAAAAGCGACGAGGGCTTCAAAAGGCTCATCGGATACTTGCCTGAAACCCCGTCTCTCCCAGACTATCTTACCCCCAGGGAGTTTCTAGGGTATGTCGCGAGAATCAGAGGGGTTGAACCCGGGGAGGAGACTAGAAGAAGGGTTCATGAGTTTCTAAGCATGTTTGAGCTTAACGATTGTGAAAACAGGTTTATCCTCGAGCTTTCAAAAGGCCTGAAGCAGAGGCTCGCCTTAGCAACAGTATTCATTCACCAGCCTAAGCTGATAATAATGGACGAGCCTTTCATCGGCCTAGACCCCGAGGGCCAGCGCCTCGTGAAAAACCTTGTTAAAGACATTGTTGGCGAGGGTGGAGCCGCGCTCGTGTGCACGCACATGCTCGACATGGCTGAAAGATTCTGCACCAGCGCCACAATAATAAACAAGGGTAGAAGCATAGCTGAAGGCTCTATAGACGCGCTTAAGAGAATCGTGGGGCTAGAATCCTCAGGGACGCTGGAGGAAGCCTTCTTCAGAATAGTTGGGGGGACGAGGGGTGGAGGGCTCTAGGCTCCTGCAAATATTCTTTTTCAAGCTTCTCCAGTATTACGGGCCGTTGAGGAGAAGCCTTTCAGTAAAGTTTTCCACAATCATGTTTTACTTCATCATAGTTTTCTCATCACTTTTCAGCGGGTTTTTCATAAGAGTGTTCTACGGTTTCTCCGGGATGAGTGAGAAGGAGCTTGTTAACATAGTTTCAATAACTTTTTCAAGCGTGATAGCCATGGGTGTTTTCCTAGGCCTCAAAGGCGGGATAACGGCGCTTGAACCGGAAATAGATTTCGTCTTAACATCCCCCATTAAGCCGTCGACGTACCTTGTGGCAGACCTGCTTTTCCAATTCTTCTTCCTAAACTTCGCAGTCACACCGCCGCTGGTTTCCTTCATGGCTGTAATGCTCCATCCTCGCTTAAACATTCTGCCGGCTGTCTTCCTATCCTATGAAACCATGCTTTTCGCCTCTTCCATAATAGCCCAGACGCTGGGGATTCTGAAGAGCATTATGAAGGATGTTGAAGTGGAGGCTGTGGGATGGACTATCCTCATGATACTCTTCACGCCCCTGATAAGCATGGTCATGGGGCTCGGGCTGAACTACTCTGACCTGCCTTATCCTTCAACACTGCTGGCTAAATGCTCCCTCGGCTCTATAGGAAGCTTGGAAAGCATCATAGGGTTGGCCTACATGGTTTTGATTGCCGGCGGCTATTTTTCTGTGATGAGGATTAATTTCCTTCCGAACGTTACCCCCCTGCTAACCACGGCATTAATGGAGATGCCTTCAAGCAGCCGGAGAATACTCAGATGGGTGCCGAGACTATTTACACAGATACTTTCGCCTAAAATGAGTGAGAAACCAATGGCTCTAGTCGTTAAGCTGAATCTCCTGAGAATACTGAGGGACGGCAGTCTTTTCACAGCCATCATGCTTTTCGCAATCGCCACAGTATCCAATTTAAGCTTCCCGATTCTAGTCAGGCAGTTTAGATTCTTCGCTCTGGCAGCCTTAACCTTCAGCATACTCTACACGCCTCTAATCCCAGCGATCTTCTCGATAAACTGGGGTATAATAGAGCGTGAAACCCTTTGGACGGTGGCGGTCTCGGAAAAAGGGTTCCGGAGATACGTGAAGGGCATGCTTACGGCATACTTTATAGCAACCTTTAGCTTCGCCCTTGTTTTCTACAGTATTTTCAGCATTCTTTTGGCTGGAACACCTTTCCTAGTGCTGGATTTCCTGCTCCTGTTGTCTGTGACGCTCTTCTCATCCATACTTTCAGTAGCTACAGCACTAGTTTTAAGCAAGCCTTCCAACGCGCTTTCCCTCAGCGCACTACTATACGTTTTCATACCGTTGTTCGGAGCAGTATTCCTCTCAATGCCCGCAATAATTGCGAGAACCACGATCAGCATTGCAGACACGCCCCCGCCCACGATAATCCTCATACTGGTCTCCTACACGATCCTAATCGCCTTCCTGCTGGCTAAGTACACGCTCGCAAAGTCAGGAACGTTCTTCAGCCAGGCTCCTGTTGAGAAAGCTTCTCCGCCACCACCTCCGGAACTCCGAGCACAATACCGCGTAGATTACAGGAATTACTTGTTGAACTTTTCGACACTGGCTTCGTCAATACTTCTTGTTGTAAGCCTGATCGGGCTATTTCTCGGAAAACCTGAAGCGGTTTCACCCGGCAAGTCCGACTTGGAAAGATTGGTGTACGGCCCAGCCTTAGCGGGGTTAACAAGCCTAGTGCTTGCGACATCAATCCTTCTCCAGATGAAGACAGCAAACCAGGCTGGTGAGAAAGCCTTGTACGAGGCTCCTCGCAACGTGCCCTGGAGAGCGTCACAGTCCTTCCTCATGCTGGTTCTAGCAATGTTTCTCCCGGCTGTCTTAGAACTACCCTTTCTAGCATTCTCTCTTTCAAAAGGCTTGAGCATTGATGATTTATCACTGCTCGTAATAGGAGAGGCTGCGATGATAATTCCCGTGCTGCTCTACATGGTTAGCAAGAAGATAAGTTTAGCATTCCTCGGATTAGACTCGCAGAGCGCCCTGCAGGAGTATAAAGTAGCGCTGCTGATCCTGCCTTTAACCGTGTTAACAGGTATTTCAGCCGGAGTGATCGTTGAGACTCTAATACCGGTTCCACCATGGTTTGAAGAGTTTTTTCAAATACTCTCGCCCTCCTCGTTCACAGAACTAGTTACGCTCTCTATAATCACGATTCTCGTCGTCGCTCCTTGCGAGGAAGTCTTGTTCAGAGGATTTATACAGCGGGGCTTGGAGTCGAGCCTTGGAAGCAGGGGAGGAATACTGTTGTCGTCACTCCTTTTCGGGGTTTTCCATCTGAACCCCTGGCAATTTCTTCCTGCTTTCCTACTTGGAGCTATACTCGGATACGTTTCCAAGAAAAGAGGCTACAGGCTATGGTGCCCAATAGCGCTGCACGCCTCCTACAACGTTGCACTATTCGTCTTAAACTATGTTTTAAGCGTCTAGCCTAAGCTTCAAACCGGATGGTCTTCAACGCCCGATTAGTTTAAAAAGAACTGGAAGCGCTTGCCCGGCGGGAAATCATCCTGCTACTGGTTCAAAAAGATCCTTGCCTGCTCCGCAAACCGGGCAAACCCATTCCTCAGGAAGCTTTTCGAAAGGTGTTCCCGGTGGGACCCCGGAGTCAGGATCCCCTTCAGAAGGATCGTAAACATATCCGCATACAGTGCACCTGTATTTTTGCGAAGCACCTGTCGCCATTGCAGGCTTCTAATTCACCCGGATTTCTTATTTAAACCTTGCGAGGTGATATTCAAAATGTTTCACGATATTGAGATGTGTCGAGAGGGTTGAGGCTGGTTTCGCGAGATATGTTTTTATACAGCTCTCCTGAAGCTGGAGACATGGTTCAACTAGCCTTAAAGGGAGGTAGACCAGTCAGGGATAAGCCATTTCCGAAATGGCCCGTCTTCGATGAAAGGGAGCTTGAGGCTTTGAAAAAAGTTTTGGAAAGCGGCGTGTGGGGCATAGGTGGACAATACGTTAAGCAGCTCGAGGAGAAATTCGCAGCATACCAGCATGCGAAGTACGGGGTTGCTGTTACCAGTGGCACAACCGCTCTCGAAATATCTCTCAGGGCATGTGGAGTAGGCTGCGGGAGCGAGGTTATAACAACCCCCTACACTTTCATGGCTACTGCAACAGCAATCCTTTACGTTAACGCCATACCGGTCTTCGTCGACATTGAGCCGGATACTTTCAACATTGACCCGCGGAGAATAGAGGAGGCTGTAACTGAAAAAACAAAGGCAATCCTTCCCGTCCACATAGGAGGCAGGCCGGCTAACATGGATGAGATCATGAGGATAGCGGAGAAGCATGATCTGCGTGTTGTTGAAGACGCGTGTCAAGCCTGGGGCGCAGAGTGGAGGGGAAGGAGAACAGGGAGCTTCGGCGACTTCGGATGCTTCAGCTTCCAGTCGAGCAAGAACATTACCAGCGGGGAAGGAGGAATCACGGTAACAAGTGACCAAGAGCTATACGTCAAGGCTTGGAGCCTGCATAACTGCGGCCGCCTCCCTCAGGGAGCATGGTATGAGCATTATCTTCCCGGTGTCAACTATCGCATGACTGAGTTTCAGGCTGCACTACTGCTCGTTCAACTCGAGAGGCTTGACGAGCATACGAGGAGACGAATGGATAACGCGAGCTATCTCAATAGCAAGCTCTCTAAAATAGATGGTTTAAAGCCTCTTAAGAATGATGAGAGGATCACCAGGCATGCTTGGCACCTCTACATATTCAGGTATGACCCGGAGGCCTTCGGAGGAGTATCCAAGGCTGGTTTCGCCGAGGCGATGAAGGCTGAGGGAATACCTGTAAGCGTAGGGTATTCTAAGCCGCTTTACAGGGAGCCGTACCTCGAATATTTCCAAAAGTGCCCACTGTCCTGCGCATACTACGGTGATTCAATGGATTACTCTAAGCTAAGTCTGCCTGTGGCGGAGAAGGCTTGTTACGAGGAGGGCTTATGGCTACCGCAGAACGTGCTGCTCGGCTCCAAGGAGGATATGGATGACATTATAGCAGCGTTTGAGAAGGTTAGAGAGAACGCAGACGAGTTGGGCTCGACATCTAAGTAGCAGGTTACTGCCGCAGCTTTTTTCCAAAGCGTTCGTAAGAATGGGAAGAACCGGATTATAGTTGGAAACCAAGTGGTTGACAGCATTAAACGGTGGTTACAGTTAATCGCAATCATTTATCCGCTGCAAAACAATCTGAAGCACGCTATTTAATGGGATGAAAAACGTGAAAGTTAATATATACCTTGAAACGCTTTCTTAGACAGCAATGAGTGGAAAAGGAATTCCCCAGTCGAAACTGATAGGTATGCAGGTTTATGATCCTGATTGTCTCTTCATCGGAACGGTGAAGGAAATAGGCATAGTCCCGGGCGAAGGAACCATAACACTTTATATTTCTACGAAAGCCGGGAGCACGATTGAGGTAGAATGGGGCGATGTGAAGACAGTTGGAGACATTATTCTGCTTTCTAAAAAGGTCGAGATACCTCAGCCGACTGTAGCTGCTGCCCCAGCGGCACAACCGGCTCCAGCCGCTGCGGCTCCTACGGCAGGTCAACCGCCGGCACCACTATGCCCAAAGTGTGGAAAGCCCGGGACATGGATACCGCAGTACAAGAGGTACTACTGTTACAACTGTAAACAATACATCTGAGCAAACACCTCTGGCTTTTTTTAATTCATTGGGAAGCCTAGTTGACATGCTATCTAGGCTGTGACAGTGTAAACTACTTAATCATGAACGATTCCACTACTTGCTTCAACACCCTGTAGCAGAATACTAGATTCTCTATGGAGATCCTTTCATTATCCCCGTGCACCATTCTAGACCAATCATAATAGTTCCCCTCAACCATTAAAGGCTGAAAGCCGTATGCAGGTATGCCCATTTTCCTGAAGTATCGTGAATCAGTCCCACCTGTCATCGTAGTCGGTTCAAGCCTAGCGCCGGGAACCAGTTTTAAGAGAGAACTCTCAATAGCCCTGTATAAGGGAGTGTCAACCGGGGAGACAGTGGGCTCCGACTCCTGTATGAACTCCAACTCGTATTCGAGGCCCTGGAACAAATCCCTAATCATCCTTTTCACACGCTCCGTAGAGTAGCCCGGGGGGACTCTGCAGTCGACTGTTAGCGTACACTCGTATGGAACAACGTTCTCCTTAACGCCTCCCTGTATCACTGTAGGCGTCATCGTAACCCGAAGCATTGATTTCGCAGACTCCCCCAATCCCTTATCGGTTTCAGCCAACCCATCTAGGAGAATATCAATATTGTTAATGCTGACCTCTTCATCAGCTAGCCCCATCATTTTCAACAGGGATTCAACATGCCTCCAAGAAGGCTCAACCCTCTCGCTGGCCCCCTTGAATTCTGAAACCCTGTTAAGCAGGGGGCGCATCCTATCTATAGCGTTCACCCCTAGCCCGGGTACTGAGCCATGGGCGGGAGAACCCTTTGTGTGAACACGGTACCAAAAGACCCCTCTTTCAGCAGTCTGGATGTCGAACAGCCATCCCTTCTTGGTGAGTATCCCCTCTCCCCCGCCCTCGTTGATGACGTAGTCAGCAATAATTTTTTCCCTAGATTTTTCAAGCATTGTTTTTATTCCGGAACCCCCCTTTTCCTCGTCAGCGGTTGCTGCAAGAACGAGGTCGCCCTTCAACTCTCTGTCCGCCATCTCGCTGAAAACCACTGTTTCTACTGCAACCATGCTCTTCATGTCTAACGCCCCCCTCCCCCAGACATACCCGCCTTTAACGGCGCCGGAGAAAGGAGAAACCTTCCACCTAGAAGGGTCGGCTGGAACAACGTCGGTATGTGAAAGCAGCAGTAGCGAAGGCCCTTCGCCGGAGCCCTTTATCCGGGAGATCAAGTTTCCCCTTCCTTTCTCGTAATCTATGATTTCTGACTTAATCCCTCTCTCCCAGAGCCAGTCTTTAAGTAGGCCTGCGGCATTGCTCTCGTTGCCAGGAGGATTACTCGTGTCAGCCTGTATCAGATTTGAAAGCAACTTAACAAGCTCGTCTATCATGCTCATGCCTATGACGGCTAAAAACAGATGGATAAAGTTTTCCTCACGAAGCGGGGCATCGGCTAGATTAAAGCATTAATAATCTTAATCAAGCCTCGTGCTCTCGCAGCCGGTTAAAACTTAACACCGGTTTTGGCTGATGTTTTGACGATTAGCCAGCACCCAGCCAAAGTTAAGATTGAGAAGAAGATTTTATGGGGCGGCATCTCCTCTTGGAATACGGCGACCGAAAGTATGCCGGTGAATACTGGTAGAAGGATCTGAAGGTTTACAGGCAGGGATGCGCCGAGCCTCTGGATAGCGTAGTAATTTAGGAAGTTGGCGAAACCTATTGCAAGGATGCCTGAGGCGATTAACAGTAGGTTTACTGTCAATCCTGCGTTGAAGACCTCATACATCCCCCCGGTCAACATGGATAGAGGCAGATACATGATTCCGGAGAAAAGGAAGATGTTGACTGTTGCTGAAAGCGGGTCCGAATTTCTGAGGACAATCTTAACGGAAACCGTGTAAACAGCCCAAAGGATCGAGGCCAACAACAGGAAAACAACACCGGCTAAAAATGATTCCTTGTAGTAGAAGAGACTAGACCCCGTGACGACAACCCCTGAAACCCCTAGGAAAGACATTAACGTTCCAGCTATGAAGCCCCTGCTCGAAATCGCAACTCTCTCCTCCGGAAACAGGAAGAAGGACATGATGTCGACGAAGATTATACTGAGCCTCGTTATCAATGCGCCTATTGTTGGCGTTGTAAAAACTAACCCATAGACCATGAAAATCTGGAACATGAAAACGGTGGTAACAGGCATTGAAAGCTTCTTCAGATTTTTAAAGGATTTTAAATAGTTATCCTTGTTTAAAAACAGTGATAGAAACAGCAATACTACGGCGGCTGAAACATACCTGAACAGGTTTTGCGTATAGTTGTCGAAGAATAGGCTAAGATAGGTTACAAATATGTTTCCTAAAGCCCAGAGGAGAATCGCGAAGAGCTCCGCGAACACAGCTGTTTTCATACGGCTACGCAGACCGTTAACGCCTAATTTAACGTTTATGCGTACGGCCGAACGGATCCTCTTAATGCTATTTGATTAAAGCATTAACTATTTTAAGCCACACTTCAGCCGTATTATTGGGATTATACCCTCCGCCGCCCAGTATGATTAGGGGACGCATGCCGGATTTGCTTGACAACTCCTTAAGGAATGAAACCATTTGAAGATGAGCAGAGGCACTCAGCTTCAGGTGCGTGATCGGGTCGCCGGCTATGCTGTCAGCACCAGCTTGGAAAATCGTCAGCTCGAAGGATTTTTGAGATACGAACTGCTTCGCCTTCTCCATTTTTTCCTCGAAATCTCTATCGGTCGCCCATGGTTTTAAGGGTATATTTAGCTTCGTCCCAATTGCTTCCCCTCCTCCCGTCTCGCCTTCAAAACCGGTTCCGGGATAAAGATACCTGCCACTTTCATGGAAGTCAACTATATACAGGTCTGGATCATAATAATAATCGTACATCACTCCGTCGCCGTGGTGAGCATCCAAGTCTACGTAAAGTATTTTCCTCAAGCCGTATTCTCTCCTAGCCTTCTCGATCAAAACGCCAACATCGTTGAAAACACAGAACCCGGCCGCCTTGCCGCGCCTCGCGTGGTGTAGTCCCCCCATCGGATTCATAGAGTATAAAGCGTCTCGCCTCATGACTGCTTCAAGCGCTTCAAGCGTAGAGCCGACTACAAGCGACGCCGCTTCGAAAACACCTGGGAAAGCAGGAGTATCCCCGTGGTCGAGAAGACCTTTGCCCTCTTCAGACATTTCCTCCACGAACTCTATGTACTTCCTGTCATGGTAGAGAGCTATCTCCTCCATCGTGGCCCTCCTAGGCTTAATCAGAAGGATCCGGGAGTCTGAAAGCAGCCCGGATGATTCTAGGGAGGTGAAGAAGGATTTAAGCCTGGCTGAATTCATCACGTGGCTTGGGCCGAAATCATAGGATAACAGTTCCTCCCCATAAACCAAGCCTAGGATCCTTTGCGGTCTGCCTAATGCCATGAGTTTACCGCTAATCCTTAGAATATTAATTTTTAGGCTTCTCGGGCTATCTTCCTTTCCAGAGCCCGGATGGCGCGATGTTCACGGAAATCGTTTTTATAACGGTCAACTCGTCTATACTGTATCCAAGCCCCTCTCTCCCCATTCCTGAGTCTTTAACCCCGCCGAAAGGAAAGTTCCCAACCCCGTGTGCAGGAGCATCGTTCACACTCACCGTGCCGACTTGAAGAGTCTTAGCAACCCTCCACATGCTGTACAGGGAGCTCGTGAAAACCGCGGAGTCTAAACCCAGGTTGGACTTGTTCGCAATCTCTACGGCTTCACGCTCGCCACTGACCCTTATCACAGGCAAGACTGGGCCGAATGTCTCCTCCCAAGCGATCCTTGCTTCAAGCGGAACATGGTCTAGAAGCGTTGGCTCATATATCAAACCGTGGTTTCTGCCTCCGACAAGTAAAACAGCATTCTTGCTCACAGCATCCTCAACGAGGCTGGCAACATTGTTCAAAGCCCTTTCATTTATCAAAGGCCCTACCTGAACACCCTCCTCCCAAGGATAGCCGAACCTGATGCTTCTGAACCTCTCCTCAAGCTTCCCAACAAGCTCGTCTGCGACCTCCTCAACGACTAAAGCCCGGCTTATGGCGTCACATCGCTGGCCAGAGTTCTTCACAACCCCCAGTGTAATCTTCTCCGCAGCCAGCTCCAGGTCAGCATCCTTAAGCACTATCGCGGCGGCTTTTCCCCCGAGCTCTAAATGCAGTTTTTTCAAGCCTGCTTTAGCAGGGATCTTTGAACCAACCTCCGTGCTTCCTGTGAAGCTTACAGCTCTCACCCTCCGGTCCGAGACGAAAACGTCTCCAACCTCGCCTCCAGGCCCGGTTACAACGTTTAAAACACCGTCTGGAAGCCCAGCGGCCTGCAGAACCCTGGCTAGGAGGAGCCCAGTCACTGGGGTATCGCTAGCAGGCTTATGAACAACGCAGTTTCCAGAGGCGAGTGCAGGCGCAATCTTCGCAACAGGGGAGAAAAGAGGGTAGTTGAAAGGCGTGATGGCGGCAACTATCCCAACCGGTTCCCTTAAAACTATTGCAAACTTGTTTTTAGTATCGTTAACCCAGTCTCCCGGAATGTATTCGCCATAGATCTTTCTAGCCTCCTCCAGCGTGAGCCTCATCCTCTCCATTGCGGCGTTAACCTCCGCCCTCGCGTACGCCAAGGGTTTGCCAGCCTCGGACACTAGGATGCTAACCAAATAATCCTCGTACTTCGCTAGTAGTCTTGAAGCTGCCTCCAGTATCTCTATCCTGTCTATTGCTGCAAGATTTCTTATTCTACTTCTCGATGAATCGGCTTCAGAAATGGCTTCCAGGGCCTCGTCCTTGCTTCCCAGCGGCGCCTCCGCTAAAACCCTTCTTGTTGACGGTGATTTAACACTGAAGTATCTCCCGTTTCTAGGCTTAACCCATTTCCCCCCTATGAAAAGCCTGAACCTCTTCAACCCGTCTTCCTCGTCGTAAATATCTCTGAACTCGTCAGGCGGGATTATTTCGTCAAACATTCGAGTCACGAGACGTAAGCACTATAACAGGTTTATAAGGTTTCCCCGACATTTTCGCAGAATAGAGCGAAAAAGATATCTATAGGAGGAGCCTAACAAAACAGGGTTGAAGAATCCGACAGTCGTGTTTCAGAAGCCTAAAAGTGTTGTCGTTGAAGAAAGGGAGACGCCTGACGTCAAGGGGGATGAGGTTCTCATAAGAACTAAGCGGAGCCTGATTAGCATAGGAACCGAGCTTACTATCTTAAGCGGAGAATTTCCTCCCCAGTCTTATTGGGCGGGCTATGGGAAATACCCGTTTGTCCCAGGCTACGATAATATAGGCTTAGTTGTCGATACGGGTCCAGATGCTGACCGGAGTCTAATAGGGAAAACCGTAGCCTCATACTCTCCTCACGCCATGTATGTTTCAGCCTCTCAGAAGGATGTTATGCTTGTACCTCAAGGTGTCTCGGAAGAGGAAGCGTCCTTCTTCACGATAGCTGAAATCGTTATGAACGGTGTTAGGAGAAGCCAGCTTTCCTTCGGAGAATCCGTCGTGATCTACGGTGCCGGGATACTCGGCCAGTTGACCGTGAGGATTTGCAAGATGGCGGGCGCGATGCCAGTTATCGTAGTAGACGTATCGGATAATAGGCTTGAATACCTTCCTGAGAATATTGTTAGGATAAACCCGTTGAAGCAGAATGTCGCCTCAGAAGTTGAGAAGCTGACTAAGGGGAGGATGGCGGATATTGTTTTCGAGGTTACTGGAAACCAGAACCTGATTGTTGAAGAGCTTAAATGCTTAAGAAGGCTTGGGAGATTCGTCGTTTTAAGCAGCCCAAGAGGACCAACTTATATAGACCTTCATGATTATTGCAATGCGCCAAGCTTCACTATAATAGGTGCACACAACTCTTCACACCCGCCTGTTGAAACCCTGAACAATCCGTGGAGCAGGAGGAGGCATGTCGAGCTCTTCTTCGACATACTACGTAGCAGGGAGCTGGATGTTTCCAGATTAATAACCCATAGAGTGTCCTATGCGGATGCTCCAGAAGTCTACGAGCAGCTCTTAAAGGACAGGACGAGAGCGCTGGGTGTAGTAATCCTCTGGGATTAAGGCTATGTGAATCCGGGACTCGTGAAAAAATTAAGCTGAAAAGTTTTTATAGGGATGAGTTAGATGCCAACCCTATGAATGAGCTTATAGAACCATTGATAACGATGGTAATTTCTCTAGTAGCCCTACTCGTAAGCAGCAACATAGCCATTAAAAATTCTGTAAAGCTCTCTGAATTAACTGGATTAGGAAAATCACGAATAGGCTTCACATTTGTAGCAACGTTAACCTCCCTTCCTGAGCTCGCAGTAACCCTGTTTGCAACAATATCTGGAGAAGCAGTGGTGTCCATAGGCAACGTCCTTGGGTCGAATGTTGCCAATATTTCTCTAATAATTGGGCTTGGGCTACTACTTTATGCTTTGAAATTAAAGAAAAAAGAGCTTGTTACTATTAAATTTAAGCCTGAAGAGCTCGATATGTTTTACCTTGGGATTTTCACGGCTTCGGTCATTCCTATTCTCTTGATAAGTTTTCTTCCTGCAAGCCAGATAGTTGGAGGACTACTTATAGTTATCTATATTTATTATACATACAAAATAATCGCTAAAAGAGAACTATTACTAGAAGAGCTCGAAGAACCAAGGGAAGCAAGCAAAAGTAAGAAAACCTTAATAACTTGCATAGTGCTGGCCATTTTAGGCATAATTGGGGTTGCATTGAGCGCAGACTTCCTAGTTGATTCGACTGTGAAACTAGCACTCCTACTCGAAGTATCGCCCTCCATAATATCGGCCACCATCATTGCTATAGGAACGAGTTTCCCAGAACTCTTTATCTCCATTCAATCAATGTTGGCAGGTCATACAGATCTTGCTTTTGGCAACGTCGTAGGAAGTAATTTCACAAACATTACGCTCATATTTGGCATAACACTTTTACTCTCCCCCGTTAGGCTGAACATCAAGGTTTTCTCGGACCTGGTTACATTTTCTATTCTTGCAAACATACTGCTGTGGTATCTCATGCATAGGGGAGGCCTCGGCTGGAGGGAAGGATTATACTTGCTAATACTCTACTCTTTATTCCTCTCATCCATTATGGGAATACTGGTTTTTCCGGAATAGGCCTAAAAACTAGAGTTTAACAAACGACTCCTTAATCATTAACACTCCTCTCTTCCCTACAACCTTCCTCATAAGGCTTTGAACATCTTTGAATGTCCCCTTAGCGAAAATCGCCAACATGCATTTTTCCTCATCAAGATGAATATGGACGTCTGAAACAATAAGGTTTATGAAGCTGTGTTGAATATCTGTTATCTCCTCCTCCAACCCGTGCATCCTGTGACTGTAAACTATCATCAACAAGCCCGCAACCCTATCTTCTTCCTCATGCGGAATGCTTAAGAAATTCCTTATCGCCTGCTGGACAACCTTAGACCTGTCGGATCTAATTGAACCCACAAAGTTGTCCAGCTCCTTTATCAAATCCCTAGGCAGCGAGATCGACGTCCTAACAATCCTGCCTGCCATAGTTGAACTCCTTCAGATCAGTATTATAAACATTACCTAGGTAGCGTTGCCAGCCACGTCTTTCTCTAAAAGTTTAACCATCACGAGCGCGTCGCACCCGTTCGGATAATATCTTCTTCGCAATCCCATAGGGCTGTAGCCCAAAGACTCGTAGAGCCGGATCGCAGCCTCGTTATCAACACCCACTTCTAAACGAATAGCTTTAACACCGTCTGCCCTAAACCTAGATTCAAGCTCATGCATCAGCATTCTACCCACGCCTCTTCTCCTCAACCTGGGCTCTACAGCTATGGATACTACTCTTCCAAGGTTTCTTCCAGCAAGACTTCCGCAAACATACCCGGAAACTCCTCCCGAGCATTCGGCCACCAGGAAATATCTTGGGTACTGCTTCAACAGGATTGTGAAAACATCCATGGAGTAGGGATATCTTGGAAAGGAAGCATTCTCTATTCTCATTACTGCTTCTAAATCAGTCTTCCTGGCATCTCTCAGCAAACAGTCGTGTCCAAGCATCTTTTCAGCCGTTGAACAATACGGTTTCTCTATGCCATTAAAACCTTACGCAAGCGTCGCCAGAAGTCTAAGTGTTCGAATAGAAGAGTTTTCAGCCTGTTCCGAATGCCATCAACCCCTTCCTAGGTTCTTGCAGCAGGGTCTGCTCATCTACCCCAAACACTTTTAGTATTCTCATTGCCGCTGGAATTATCTGGTTCTTAACATAGTACTCGTAATCAATATCCTTCTTCTCAACAAGCTGGTAGGGTCTAGCCCTCTCACCTATTTTCGAAGACCCCCTTATAACAATGTAGCCAACCTTGTCTCCTACGTCTATTCTCCAGCCTCTCTTAGAGAGCTCGAGCGCAGCTAAAACGTGCGGCGCCCTGACTTCGTAGGCCTCCGGGGGCTTAGTCATCCTCTTCCATATGATCATCTTCTCCATCTCGATCTTACCGCTTCTGGTATCCGTAATAATGCTTCTGACGAAGGACACTGCTTTGCCAATATCCATTGTTTCAAGCACCGTCTTGAGAACCCCGAGCTGAGTCTCCTTAGCAATCTCCGCCCAATCACCCCTGACAACCTCTAAGCCCACAACCTCGAGACCACCGTCTTCTAAAAGACCACCATACCTTTTCTTCGCCTCGGTGAAAAGTATCCTCCTGTATTTCTTGTCGACCCTCGCCTCCATCTCAAGCTCATGCTCAATCCAGCTCAGCAATTCCTTAAGCTTCTCGCCATCCATGATGAAGATGCTGTCCGTATCCCCGTAGACTATCTTCATCCCCATTTGCCTGGCTTTCTCAATAGCCATTCTTATCGTATACCTTCCCCATTCCGCAACGGATTCAGCAACCTCCCTGAGATACCAGCGTGCACCGATCCAGCCGGCGTAACCGTAAAGCGTGTTCGCAAGTATCTTTAGGGCTTTCTGCCTAGCGTCTAGAACCCGGTGTTCAACACCCCCCTCCTTAACGGTTTCAAGCCTCTTCCTCACGCTCCTCCTAGCCTCAAGGAGTTTCTGAAGCATGCTTGTGTATACCCCCCTGTAGTCCTTCCTAAACCTGTGCTTCGACTCGGGTGAGACGAAGCAATCCCTGCATTCCTCACCCTCAGGAACATACGTGTCAGGTGAAATATTATATTTCAACATGAGGTTAGGATACATGGATGAGAAATCTATAACGCTAACATTCTCGTAAACCCCTTCCTGAGGTTGTAGAACTAGACCCCCCGCGTAAGGAACGTATGGCTTCTCAATCCTTTGAGGGATTAATTCCCCTAGGGAATAAGCCTCTCTGATCAAGTATGCCTCAGCCCTGTGGCCGGGGGAGGCTGTGAAAACATGGTCCATCGGCAGGCCGGTTATCTGGGAAAGCTGAATCGCGAAATCGCCCAGCATCATCCAAATCCTGTATACCAGCTTTGCATACTCCTCGGATTGTTTGAAAAGCCTCTCCGCCTCTGAAGAGCAAAGATACTCGGGGTATTTATGCTCAGGAATTCTGTATTCGACGCTTAAACTGAGTGACTGAGCATACTCGTCCAACGTATACTCCGTCAACTGCGGGTTTTCACGTGCATTGTGGAAAAGATCCATGTTGATCCTCCCTGTTACCGAGACGTGTCCGAAAACGCTTGTGTGAGGCTTAGCATAGTTTCGTCCAACCTCTAGCGGAACATCAACCCTCTTGCACCTCTCTGCCAAATAACTCCAGTCCTCAGTTATACCGTACCCTACTATAATATCTGGATCTAAAGTTTTAACATGATTCAGAAAATCCTCTATAAGATGCTTGTCTGTTTTCCCGTCGTACTTAAACTGTCTCAACATCTTCCCGTCATAGGTAGATATTGCAACAATAGGATCATGCTCTGGCTTAGGAGACCCTTTTTCACCCACTTTAAGAAAATGCGCAGCCATCACGCGGAGCTCAGGAACCCCTTCTTCCTCCAATGGTTCAACTGTTTTAACCCTGAAGGTTTCAACATTGGGTAGGGATGGGAGGGACTCGTTGCTTTCAACTTCTGCTTCAAGCCAGGAGGACGGCGTGATGTTCTTCTCAAGAAGATACCTCGTCGAGAGCCTGATATCCCCTTCGTAAGCTTTTTCGAAAAGTTTAAGCTTCTCCAACTTTCCAACAGCCCTCTCAACATTTTCAGACCTGTCCACGTATACTTTAACCACCCGGACAGGCTTCCCGAGAACCCTCTTGGAGCAGACCTCCATCCTGGTGACGCCGTAGCGCCTACCCTCAGGAATGGCTTCCCTAACTGCCTCCTCAGGTTCAATACTGCTCAAAGGCTTTAGGAAGAAAAAGTTTTCAACCTCGTCATCAACAAGTAAAACTCTTCTTCCAGCATCTGAAACCCCCCAGAGGAAAACAGCATCTCTGCCGGAAAGGAGATCCACATTTAGATCTAGAAGCCAGAGCTTCAGCCTCAACTCTGAATACTATGTTAACTGGAGGATTTTAAGCTTTCTAGGATCCTTCAAAACGAACATCGTTCTAATCTTTTGCCTTTTCCTGAGGAGTTTAAAAAGCTACTTGCTGACAATTCTGACCTTCAGCAATCTATGGATGTCTTCCGACTTGTTAATAATATTTTCATCAAACGTTGCAAAAATTTCCGCATGGATTTCAGCACAGATTACTAGATGAAACAAATCCAGGGTTCTAAGCTTAAGCTCTTCAGCCAGCTTCGGAGCTTTAATTATTATGTCGTTAAAATCTACGTCTATAACTTTAGCTCCAGATTGTTCAATCGAATAAAGAGCGAAAGCCATAGGGTTATCTAAATCAGCTCTGGAAAAAGCTGAAGCTAATTCCGCCAGAGTAAGCCTACTTACAGCTCTATTGCCTTCAAGCGTGCTGAGAAGGCTTTTTGCATCCCCGTGCTTTGAATCCAACTCGTCAACATAAGAGATAATGACATTCGTATCTAAGTAAATCATCTGGCCCTGTCTTCCTCGAGCAGCTCGTTAAGACGACCGTGCCTAATCCTAAAATTCGTTTTCTTCAACTCCTCAACTTTTTCGTGGGCTGAATCCCAGAATTCAACCTCCTCGACAACCTTGCTGAGCCCTTTTTCAATCATTATGTTGAAAGCATGCGACCTGCTTTTCGCAAGGCCATACTTAACCATCTTATCGGCTAGCTCCATGAGCTCTTTGCGAACCTTTACTGAGACTGTAACCGATACCATGGTATACCATGTATACCATACTCGACTATAAAAACATTTTGCTCGGTTGAAATATGATTGCGAGAGTCCTACGCCGCTGGTGAAAAAATTAAGTGGGTGAAGGTGGCGGAGGAAGCCTTTGTCCCCTCCTTCTCAGGATGATCGTTAGGACAAGCAGAGTAATCACCACCACTATCGCCAAGCATACTATGGGCATCGTGTAGTTCGGCTTGAACATTGCAACAACAGTTTTGTCGCTATTCATCATTATGGTTGAGGATGGGCTGGTTGAAGAAGAGTCCCCGGACCATCCGGCAAACTCATAATAGCCCCCTAGGATTCCTAGGAGGCCCTCTATCTTAACCTGCGTCGGCGCAACGCTGAATGTGGCGGTCTCGTTAACTAGGTACCAGCCTGAGCCCTTGGTATCGCCATATGGCGACTCGACCTTCAGCTGAACGTAGGGCCCTATGGTGAAGACGCCGGAGATGTTCTCGCTACTATAGAAGCCATCTGAAACAATCACCTTAACCACGTAGTTTTCAGAAGAATCGTAGGGACTCGGATCCCATGTGATGGAATCCACAGTTAAATCAATATCTATGGGAAGCCAGCTTTCTCCCCCGTCTGGGCTCATTAGAACAGTATAGTACAACGTGTCCCCGTCAGCATCCCTGCCTTCCCAGGATATCGTGAAGTTACTCCTCAGGCTCGAAACTATTTCCCCCGCCTTAGGGATGAGGACTTTCACCTGGGGCTTGTTGGCGGATGCAATCCTCCTGTCCAGAACCCTGTTCTCGGAATCCCTGAGTTCCACGATGCAAATATTCTCACTGAAAGGCAGGTAGAACATGAAGCTATACCTATCCGTATACATTTCTCCCCAGAACGTGGCGTTTATTCCAAACCTTGAAAGCTCAACCCCATTCGAGTCCAGCAACACTATCGAATAGTCCCCTGGTAAGCCTGGAGATTCAACCCTGCTAGCATTGCGTACTCTGAAAGGATCTAGGCGGCCAGTTCCATTCAGATAGATCACTCCGCTCACACGTATCGCCATCGGGTCTCCGCCAGAAGGATTAAACCATCCGAACATCAGTCTTCTATACATTTCAGGCTGGATCCACCACGGAGCCCCTCCGCACGCCGACATTATGTAGCAACGTCCCGGTGCAATATACTCCTCATTGTTAACCCAGTAGCCCTCTGGACATTGATGTGCTTCTGGGCATGAGTAGTCGTCGTAAGGCATCGGGCCTAAGACATGGTACATTTCGTGAGATAAACAGGAGACGCAGGAATAGACATCTACGTAGGCTGCCTTTGGCCTAGACGAAGACCAGGTGCATCCTCCTCCACCTACAACTCGAAACGCTATGACGAAGTCATATCCAGCATCGTCAGCCATCCTCGCCAAGCCATTTGTACCATATAGGAAACTCCAGGCTGCGTTCCCTGAGCAAGTACACCAGTCTCTGCAGGCATCGTCGCAAGGATAGTTACAGTCTGTACAGGGACAGGTAGATCTAATATATGCATTATATTCTCTCCAACAAGTCAGGTATAAATTTCTAATCCGTATGGTTGGAACAATATTCCAACGTATCGCGCCTTCCGCCGTCGGGTAGATTGCTTGAAGAAACTCGACCTGTTCCCTAGCTTTAGGTAACAATACGCCCGTTCTAAAAGCCGATTCAGATGACCAATGCCCACCCAAATCAGTGTCTAAGGCACTTGTTCTTTCAGTAGCATTCTCAGCCCAAGGGTAGAAGAGGATTCTTATGGGCCTCGTTCTCACAACACGTTTAGTTGAACTGAATACATTGTTGTCTTCATCTATTTCTCTCACCCTATCTCCTATATCTGCTATAACACTATAAATTACTGTACCGCTTTCTCTCCTCTCACCCGTGTGGCTAGGAGGATAACCGAAAATGCAGTATTTTGGTCTGGGTGTAGAGCTAGGATAAGAGGCCGTATAGTAGCTTCCTATAAACGGATCTCCTGTTAAGACACCAGTACCGGTATAAGAGTGCACCCTGGGGAGATATATGTCAGTTTCTCCTACATATCTGGAAGCCATATGATCTTCAACTACTATTGTTCTTGAAAACATGCTCTGAGGAATTATAACAGTAGTTTCAACCCATCCTGAAGTAGCATCATGATTGTCAGGTAGTTCCCAATCCCATTCGGAGAATGGTAGAGAGAGACGTATATCAAATTGCACGGGAACTTTAGGCGTTCTGTCGCATATAGCCTGCACATTGATTTTAAAAATAGTCGACTTGCCCTCTACAAGAGGTACAGAATCCATTAATACTTGAACCGGGATCGCCGAAACCCTTACATCTACACGTAACCCCTTAAAGCTAACCGTAACAATTCTAACATCCATTCCTTCAGGACCTGAAGGCTCGATTTCCTCCGGCTCTGTAGTGATTCTAAGCCTGAAATCGCGCTCCTCGCTGAGATAAGGATATCTGGTACCAATCTGGATAGCGATTGTGCACACGAGATCCCTGCTGCCGACCACGCCTTCACAAGGGGGAGACAGAGTTACCCCCGGAATATCCAAGATGCTTCCTTCCGCCGTCACGAAGCAAGGAGTTATTCGAAAAGTCCTGTTTCCCACCCCCGATGTGCGTCTAACGGTGACCTCAAACAGGCTTTGTTCAGTCCCGCGCGCACGCCCCAAGACAATTTCGTCTAAATACACCACTGCCCTAGACTCGTCCCCCTCATCCGTCAAACGTCTAACCGTGACGCTGTATCTCCACGGAACCTCTTTTATTCTTAAAGTGTATGTTTTCGAGGCTGTGAGCCCCTTGTCGTCCCTTACCCTAATTGTAACAGAGTATTCTCCGTGGCTTCCGATCAACGGAGTCCCACCTATGCTTATCCTGTCTGTTCTCCCCACGGGGCAGCAACCCACGACCTGCCAGGTTAGGTTGGTGCGTTCAGTCGACAAGCCGGTGACACTCCAGCTGTATGGCGGTGTGCCTCCCGTAACCTGTATTGTCGCACCGTAGGGAGAGCCTTCAGTCGCCTCTGGGAGGGAATCTGGAGATATGGCGAGTCCTTCCACGTTAATCGCGTAGTCTTTATAAACATATATCGGCTGAGGCTGGCCGAGAACTGTTATCCTAGCCTTCACGGTGAACTGGTATGTGCCTACGCTGGAGGGTGTTCCTGAAATGACCGCGTTATAAGCGTCCTGCTTGCTCAGCGTTAAGCCCGGCGGTAGGCTTCCTGAAGAGACTTCCCAATTGTCCACTGTTCTTTTCGGTTCAGTATAGAGCTGAACACTGTAGAACTGCCCTACAGCTGCGTTCGGAAGCGTATCGGGTTTGATGGTTAACTGCGCCAGAACAATAGTGAGGTTAAGGCTTAGAACAATCAGAAGAATAAACAGGATGGTGACGCTATACTTTTCACTCAATTTATCATTGTTCCGTGTTTTCAATATATAAATATTGCGTCCCTCATTGTCGGTTTTAAGGAAGCTAAGAGTGATGCGTGAGAAGCTCTATTATGATTCCCAGCGGGCTCTTCGGATCCGTGTAGGCGTATGAGCCTCCTGTGAAACCTCCCTCCTGCTCTATTTCTATGCCCATTCCCCTTAGATTACTCTTAACCGATTCCATATCTCTCACGTTGAAAGCAATATGATGAATCCCCTCACCATGCTTTTCTAAAAATTCTCTCCATGTGCTTGGCCCCCCAACAGGCTCTATCAGCTCTATCGTTATGTTTTCAAGCTGTAGGAATGCTAGTTTGGCTCTTCCCTCCGCAGCCTTACCCCTATACTTCATGCCAGTCTTCTCATGCGGCTCGGTTTCAACTATGTTTGAAGCCTTTACGCCAAGAAGATTCTCCCAAACACCTATGCTTCTCTCAATGCTTCTAACAACAATCCCGACTTGGACGACTCTTCTAAACTCTGAAGCTGCTTTGCCCATGTTTTTCGATGCTCCCCCGCTTTTAAATGTCTTTCTAAGGTTAACGAATCGTTGACAGAACCTCCTTATGGCCTGTTTTGCTGGCAGCTGCGTAGCGAACGGGCTGATAGAGCAGGTTGAAGCAAGACAGGAAGGGTGAGCTTTCACAGTATGGGAAACATCTTCCAGAAATGATTTAAAAGGGATGGTTAGCAAAATAGCGCGCGCTACACGTGGGTAAGCCTATGCATCGCGTTGACTTCACGGGTTGGCTGCAAGTTTAATTGCTAGGTCTTGCAGATCGCCAACTGCTTCCTTTAGAAGCAACGTTGCAGCCCCAGGCTTCCTCTCATATACCACCATGCCGCTCGTCAATACTTTAAGCTTAAACCATGGCGGAGCGTCATCCACAACTCTGGTGTCAACAGGGATACGGAGCACTTTTGAAAGCTCAATGCAAAGTTCGGTCTCAAGGCTAAGCGGGTCCTCGACCAGGCCGCCTGTATAAATTGCCACATCCATGTCTCTGAAAAAATTCCTCCGCGTAAAGCCTCCGTAAACCACAGCCACAAGAACTTCTCCATGACGCGAAAGATACTCCCGGAGCTTCTCTAGTGCCTCTTCCTTCTCCTGCGACCCCGCCTCATAGTACTTAACCTCTCTCGACGTACTCCCTCACCTCCTCAACGAACTTGCTAATCAGCCGCATACTGGAGGCTTTAGCCTCCCGATAGATCCTTGAGTCATTAACCAACCAGTACCTGTGCACGATGAGATTCCTCAAGCTGGCGAGAGCAGCCATTCCGGTGCAGTCTCAGGTTTGATCACGCCGTTGTAGGAGAGCTCCTCAAACGCCTCTCCGTAGCTCTCAACCCTCTTTTTGAATTTATCCGATAAGATGTGGAGGGCTATCGATGCTGCAGACTCTACCGTCAATAGCACTAGGTGCTTGAGAGCGAGTCTGGACTCAAAGCTAGTTGTAAACTCTTCCTCGCTCTTCTCAAGTATAAGCTTCATATAGCTGAGAGCTTCCTCTACTTCCCTTAGCCTACGCCCTATGAAATCGGAGTTAATCACGCTAATAGCTTTTTCAATGCAGCATTATTTAAGCATGGCGGTTGCAGATGAAGACTTATTGGAACAAGAGTAGCAGGGTAACACACGTGCTAAGCCCATCTTCCTGTTAGTGTGTAATGGCGTTGTGATAACCCCTTAGATTGAGGTCTTAGGACGTTTTATCAAGCCGAAGCACCATGAGGAGTATTATGATGCCTACCAGTATAGTTGGCACGCGAGTTATGAAAACAATGCAGGAGAGATTTTCCAGAGGAGACGTGCACTACTTGAGGCCTGGCGTCCCAGATATTTGTTTCGCAGCATTTAGAAGCCCGAACAGCAAGCTCCCGCGCGGAAACGAGACGAAGGGGATAAGAACAGTATAGAAGGCAGTGGAGAAGCCTATAGGATTCGAAGTGAATTGGAAATGATGACGGTGTTAAATATCTTGCCCTTTTCCAAGTATAGCATATTTTTAGGCTCGCACTGCTTGTTTCGGATGATAAACTTTGATACCAAGGCTTTTTCTTATGCTCTCTGCTTTTTTAAGTATTTCTTCGTCTCCAGTGGCAAATAGATTTATGCCGGATGTTTTCTTCAGAATCCACGCATAAGACAGGTGGAGCATATCCAGTGTTCTAAGGCATAATGAGCCTGCCAGCTTAGTCGCAACATAGTGCTCCAAACTAATTCTACAAGCATATCCAGCAAAATCCCTTTTTATGCAGCGACTTTTTGATATTAACTTAAGCCTACAGTCTTTTATTATGAATGTTACCAATGTGTCCATTAAAGGTTCTGCTTGGAACGGAATGTCAAGCTCATTTCTCAATCTTGAGAGAACGCAATATAATTCAACGAGTGTAATTGGGGATATCACGAAGTTAAAATTGCTTTCAAAAAACGCGTTAGAATCCTCATACAGTTCGTCCAACGGTTTATACCTGGCTATTATGAGGCTGGTGTCAACGTAGTAGCTTGGAGTATCCAACTTACTTTCATTCTCCCCTCCCTTCTCTTACGAGTTCGATAGCGCTTTTCTTCGATTTGATGACAAAAGGTACTCTTCCTTTCTTCCTCCTTTCCTCTAAAGCTGCTAACAGTTCCTTTGAAACTCGTATTTCGCCTTCGAAAAATTCTTCTCCCTCAACCTCAAGGGCAAGCAATTCTTCAATCAAACTTTTAAGAGTAACCCCCCTCTTTATCGCAAGTAGTTTCACCTTCCTCCAAAGCTCTGGATTGAGTTTCAGGGAAGTAATTTTATCGGTCATTAATAAAACTAGTTTTAAAGTAGTATTTAAACCTTGCTTTATAGCTCGTTGTAGATATCACTGCACGCATCCGATAATTTACATTTGTAAGCACGCGCTAACGTATTTACCATCAATATCCGATATATCTATAGCTTACCTGACGGATTATATGCCTTACCTATGCTGACGTGTGCCAATATCTTACCGTTTCCATGAAGTATATCAGCGTGTGCTCAATAATTTATATTCGTAAAAAAAACTTATATTAAGTTGGCAACTACAGTAATTTATGAAAGAAGGAGTAAAGAATCCAAGGTTCTGGGATCAGATAATTTCATACGGGTCTTTCCTGATCCTCCTAACTATTGGATGCATTAGTTTTCTTACAATTAGCACTATTCCATTCTCGATGGGGATAAGCAGCAGGCTCGGCCCCTTTTGTCCTTCTTGTATGAACACGAACGTAAGTTTTAGAATTGAGTTTCCACAAAATAATATGCCGGAAGTAATTAATACAACTCAAGCATTCATAAATAAATTTAACAGAATTCCAAAAAGTTTTCCTTATAAAAGAGTGGAGATAGAGCCCCAAAGTAAAGAGATCTTGAAAGAAATATTTCCCTTTCAAGACGTTGCTACATTCGAAGTTATAGAGAACTATTATATAACAATTTTTTCAACGGACAAACCTAACCATTATCTTGAGGTTTCTTGGAAACTATCTGGAGGTAAGATTGATGTTTTAGAAAAAAGGACTCAAGTAAGCATTTTTATCCTAAAGACGATTTATTCAAAGTCCTGCAACGATACAACCAATGAGAAAATTCATTACGAAGTAAAGGGAGAGGCAACTTACTACGAAATCCCGATTCAAATAAATTCTGTAACTTACGTAGAAGGAACCATCTACCATACTTATGACTGGACTACGACATACGCTTATCTAGGATCTAATTTGATATATTCGGTGACTGCAGCAGGGGATTTTTACTGGAATTATGGGGTTGAAATTTGGGTTTATGCATATGCTTCTCATCAAGTTCACTTCCCACTTTGGACCACATGCTGGTTAAATAAGGAAGTTTCCGGACAACACACAACTGCCTGTTATGTGGAGGCGAGAGGTAGAGCATCCGCTCTCCTTTACTACGTGCCTCCTTTTCTCTCAGTGAATTTTGAAAATACTGCACAAGTAGGTCACGATTGCTGGGGTGGAGAGAATCATTGGGGCAATGTAAACTTTTACTATAGCTATGGGCTTCCTTGCATGTAAATAAAACCTCTATCCCCTTTTCCTCGTTTTTGATTAGTATCTGCAAGTAGGTCGAAACCAGGTTAAACTAGCCTTAACTGTTGGACATTCGAAAGATTTTTTATTTTCTAGTGCACGCTATACAGTTATTTAAGTGTGAAGTAAACTCTCCTATTGTTCCTTCCCTTGTTTTCGACTTTTAAGAGGATCAACTCCCTCACTTCCTTTGTGTTAGCTACGTGAGGCCCACCGTCAGCCTGAATATCCAGCCCCTCTATCTCAACTATCCTGAGCCTTTCAACACTGGGCGGAGCTGCCTCGGCGAGCTTAACTATCCCAGGTATCTTAAGGGCCTCTTCCCTTGGAAGATAGTATATTTTAACCGTCCTTCCTGATGCGAGCTCCGTGTTAGTTTCACGGAAAACATCATCTATCAGGGTCCTATCCATCTTCTCAAGGTTCAGGTCGAGCCTAGACTTATCCACGTTAACCTGGTTCCCAGTTATTAGGGCCCCAGCCCTCTTATTGAAGACCGATGCTAAAGCGTGAATACCTGTGTGCATCCTCATGATTAGGTATCTTCTCTCCCAGTCCAGGACACCTTTGACAGTATCGCCCTCGCTAAACCCGTGGCCTGGTGCGGAATGCTGGACCCTTCCCCCTTCGCTTGACACCTGAACGACCTTTACTTCCCTCCCTTCTTTAATAAGAGTCCCGGTGTCTTCTGGAAGACCTCCTCCCCTAGGGTGAAATGCTGTCTTGTCGAGCACTACACTGTCTCCTAAGACTTCAACAACCCTAGCTTCGAACTCCTTCAAATACGAATCATTCATATAGAGTAGCTCCGTCAAGCCAATGTAATAACATAGCAGAGGAATTTTAACTTTTCCACCACATCCGATTTCAACGTTTTAGGCTCCTATAAAGATTAAGGTGCAAAAAGGACGATTATGCCGATTTCAAAAATCCAATTCTTCCAAAAGGGAGACGTTATCTCTCATGCTGCGCGCGCTGCCAATGTTTTCATCGACCCTTGCTACCGAACATTTATACATCTTTTTGTAGGCCATAAACATTTTATAATCAATCCTTATTCTTTTATGTAACACACCTTAAAATAATAAAACCTATCTTTGGCTTCGATTACGCTATAATCCCCTTCCTTTATCTTTTTCAACATGTCTCCATCAACGTTCTTACGTATCCATGTCAAGTAGACATCTTTAGCGAGTATGCTGGCCGCAGCAACCGCCGGGAAAACCTCCCCTTTCTCAACAGCATAAACCTCCAGTCCATCCAAGGCCTTTTCGATACCCCTCACCCTCAGACCGCTTTTGCTGGCATCGAACTTATCGATGATCACTCGTGTAGGTTTTTCACGGATCTTCGAAACAACCCTTTTCAGAACCAAGCCATGTCCCCTCGCAAGGATATCGTTAAGGTTCCCATACTTCTTCGTCCTAAACATCTCGTTAAGCCTGAAGGGACTGATTCTTAAAACATAGTAGCTTAGTGAAGCCCGCTTAATCACTCCAGCAAGATCCTGAATCCTGCTCTCCGGAACAATCTTGCTGTCTGCAACGCCTATCGACTGGAGGTATGCTGCCTGTCTAGGGGTCAGGGCTGTTGCCGCGACGACAAGGGGGCCTAGGGCTTCGCCCTTCCCAGCCTCATCCGACCCGACGACTATGCCATCCATCCTATAATGCTCATAAAGGGCTTCCTCCAAAATTCTTCTCACCTCCTCTAAGGACTCATCGTAAACAATACTGCCGGTGCGATAAACTATTACGTTTCTACCCCTCACCCTGCCTCTCAAGGCCTCGTACCGACTAGTCGCCGGAACTTCATCAAAATCCGGTGTAGCCTTTAAAGACTCAATAATCCTATTTAATAAAAGAGTAGGGATGAAGGCTGATATTTGTCTCCCACGAGGCTTCTTCAACCCTTACGGTAAACGCTATGCTAGCATATTAGTCTTCATTCCACTGGATTCCGACCTATCCCTTTTCCCTATACGTCGCGCATCCACTCGAATCACGAGCCAATAGGTGGCGGACTCTGAATACCATATTCATACGGCTTTCTTTAAAAACATGCGAATTAGTCGTCACGGGGATTTGGTCAAGCTCCTCATTTTTTCGGCAACGAGCCACGCAGCGGATTCTTCCAACGGCTTTAGGCTCAGAGAGGCCTCCTCCCTAGCAAGCCGCTTACACTCATCTACGGCAAGGTCGAGTTGAAGCTCCCTAGGTCTAAAGCCTACAATCCTGTGGAAATTCGAACAGTATATTTTCTCGAGCGTCCCCCTCGGCAGATTTAAGCCCTGATCTGTTTCCAGAAATTCCCTGACAAGCCGTACCTTGGCTAGTGCGCTTTCAACCCTCTCGCCGCCAAATATGTCGGTGCCAAACAGTATCCTGTCCTCATATTTCATGAAGAATTCCCGCCAAGCCTCTTTTTTCATCGAGAAATTATGATACATCTCTATTCCTGGTGTTAGGTCGAGGTGAACATTCTCATGTTCCTCCAGAAAGCTTGAAGCCGCCTCCATGTCTGCGGAGAGAAAATAGAAATGCGCAAATACAACTTTTAAACGAGGATGTTTTTCTAAGACCGTTTCAACCTCTTCGTAGAACTGTTCTTTCGGGGGATAAGTCTGGTCGTAAAACCAGCCTTGCGTCTTAGCCCAAACCGGAACTTTCTCAGGATCCCAGAATTCCTCGGGGTCAGCGACGTGAAAAAGCAGAGGGAGCCCAGTGTCCTCGAGACGCTGAAAATAATCCTCGTAGAAAGGATCGTCAAACCTGATTTTCAAAAGTTTCCTGCAAACAGGTTTACCCTCAACCATTTTAATCCCGTCAAACCCAATGTTCAGAAGCCTGTCCACCTGCTCGCGAAGCGGTTGGGGCCGGCTTCCCGTGAAAATGAAAGAGTAGTCAAGGCTTCCGAAAGCGTAGAACATTTCCGGATGTAAAGCTTTTAGAAGCAACACGTCAGGATTAAAATTAACCCTCTTATAATCTATGATGCTTAAGAGGGATGCTCCATGGTAACCTGCTTCAGAAACTATTTCAAGAACATTGCTGGCCTCCCGGATGCTCGTTACATGCATGTGGCAGTCGATCACCGGTATTCTTGCAAACTCTGTTTCCACAGTGCAAGCCATGTTTAAAAACATTATTAAGCATTACTATCCGATCCGGTTGTCCCGGTGGAAGTCTGTAGACGCTTTAATACGCTGAACGCGAGTGCTATTAACCAACCCTGGCTAGGGCCTCAGCTGTTGATTAGGTTGAGGTCTCCAGTGAACGCTGCCTCCAATATTCCCTTCATGTACCTCTCTACATCCCCTTTTTCAGGGTCTAACGGCACTGGCATGTTGAGCAGCTTCATCTTGAGCTGCGGGTCTTTGGCTGCAAGCATCATCCGTTCCAGGTGCAGCCTTGAAGCCCCCGCCTCCCTCAGCGTAGTAGGAACCCCTAGAGACCTGTAGAAAGAGAGAAAACCCTTAGCAACAGCTTCCGCCAGCTTCCTGCCCGCTAGGTTATCCAGATCCTCGCTTATGAAGCCAGAGTCCCTAAGTATTGGAGCAATAGTGGTGAGCTGATCCTCTATCCTGTCAGCAAAGAACACTGTGTAGTAAGGGTTAAGAATCGCGCAGGCTCTTCCGTGCGTTAGGACGTCGACTAGCGAAAAACTACCCAGGTGAGGGCCACTTGTTCCACCGATCATTATAGCGTATCCCCCAAGGTCGGTTCCCAGCCCCAGAGCAACCCTAGCCTTCAAATCATTCCTCTCTATAGCTGGCCTGAGGCTGTTCACTATTAGCTTGATCCCGACCTGAGCGATCTCCTTTATCCTGCCGTAGTATTCTTTGCCGGTTGCCCCCATAAATACTTCCCAGATGTGGGAAATGCCGTCGAGAGCCCCGTCTACAGTTAGGTTCCGGGGAGCGCCGAGCGTCACGAGATAGTCGAAGACAGCTTTTTTCGGGACTATCGCCTCGTCAACGATGAGCTTCTTCTGCCCGGCTACAGGGTCCGTTATGTTCGAGTACTTAGTCAGGTGGGAAGCGGAGCCTGAAGCGGTTTGCACAGCAATTATCGGCAGAATATCCCTGCCTGTTGCTTTCCCCATCCTTGTTACTAAGCCTGTGCCGAAGTATGGCTCTATTGTGCAAGCCTTATCCCAGCTGACGCCCAATACGCTGCTAACTTCAGCAGGAGAATACGTGGCCAAGACGCTTGCAGCCTTAACAGCGTCTATCGTGCTTCCCCCGCCAAGCGCGATGAGGCTCCTGGGCCTGTAGAGTGCTGCATGATAAGCTATCCTGTAAAGGTCGGCAAGAGGAGAGTTGGGCCTTGCACCCAGAACCACATCGTGCTTAATTCCCTCCTTCTTAAGAGAATCAGAAACCCTTTCCAGCGGCTCCCGGATCCAAGGGTTAGCGCTCGACGCCACGAGCAGAGCATTACCACCATATTCTCCTACAAGGTTCCCAACCCTATCTAGCACAGCCTCTCCAAAGAGGTATGAGCCACCCTTCCATTCGCGTATAAGCTTCTCCGCAGCTTCCATCTCATCCGTATACGTGACCATCTGCCCTTCTCCTTCATAGATTAATACTCATGCTTAGATAAATTTTGCCTAGGAGAGGACGATTAAAAAGCATGGTTTTTACAAACGCGTAATGGATCGAGTATTATTCGAGGAAGATCGCGAGCTTGTCGAAAGCATCTAGAAACTCCATTCCCCTCGCCGTCAAGACGAAGACCCTCGGGTCGTCAGTCCTTCTAGCTATCAACCCGTGTGAAGCCAGTTCCCCAACTAGTTTCTTAACCCTGTCGAGAGGCATGTTGGCCCCGTAAGATAGCCTTGTTATTCCACATCCTTCTCCGTGAACCTTCAGCGTCCTGAGAATATCTGCGTACAGCTGGAGCCTATGCCTCTTGGCTTTACCCATGCGCCTCTGCCTTCACCTCCAGACGCAACTATAAAAAATTTAAGGTTAACCCTAGATGGGAGGCTCAGGAAGCTTCTCTACTTTCCTAGAGTTCACCTGTGCCACGTGCTCTAGCTCCAGCTTTTCAACATACAGGAGTTCACCGGCAACCCTGCAGCCCTGTTTCAAATACGCTTCCCCCGCGTAAACGTTGCGGGCTGAAGAGTTCTCCCCGAGCTCAAGCCGGCCGGCATAAACATCCTCAACACTCGCGCCACGACCTATTTTCACGTACTCGGCGACAACAGGGCCTATGACTCTACCCCTCCTTCCTATTTCAAACGTTTTAGACCTGCAACCCCTCCTAGTTTCCACTTTCCCACCAACCTTGACGCCATCCGCGAAACAGGCATCAGCCTCTAAAGCCCCTCCCACTTCCACTACGCCGGCTTTCAACTCTCCGCCTATCTTCACAACCCCGCCTACCTCCAGCCTGTCTCCTACTGAAGCATTCTCATCCACTTTCAGCCTTCCGCCAACCGACATTTTCTTTACGTTAACGGAGCCTTTGACCACGACTGTCCCTCCAACACTTACTTCGTCAACCTCCAAGCTCCCATCCACATCCAGAACACCGCCGACTGAAATATGCGTCCCCTTTATTCCCATTCTTAATCCACCACCTTCAGCTTCGCAACCCCTCCCACATTCAGTTTCTCGAAAACCAGCTTTCCAGCCGATTCGAAAACTCCTCCAACATTTATATCCACTATTCTCCCCCCGTTGATCTTCGCTACACCGCCCACGTCAAGCTTCTCAAGCTCCGTTAAACCTTTAACAGTCAGCGTGCCTCCTACACCAAGCTTACTCCCCTTCGCATTCCCCTGAACAGACATAGTTCCACCCACGCTTATGTTTTCAGCATCCACGTCGCCCCCTGATTCCAAAACTCCTCCGACACTTATACTCCTGCATTTCAAACCATTACCAACCTTAACCACTTTCCCAACATCCACTTCCTCGGCTTCAAGCCTTCCACTCACCCGCAGCTCGCCATCTTCAAGCCTAACGGCTTTCTCCACGATAAGATTGCCCTGAACATTAATCTTCCCACCGTTTTCAAGATTAAGGCTATAGGCATGCAGACTGGAAAGAATATCGCAATCCCCTTCAAACTCCACATTTCCCTTCACGATGATTGCTTCACCAGTCTTAGCCTTGATGGTTGAATGACCCCCGACGAAGAGGTCTTCCTCTACAACGTCTATTTCCACAGTTTTCCTCGGCTCAATCCTCATTTTTTTCACCCACCGGGTTGAAAGAGTGTCAACAGTATTTAAAAGTGGCTCGCAAAATGTGATTTCGAAAAGTCCTTTCTTAAGGATATGGTTATTCCCCCATCCTCAGCAACAACTATGACATGGCCAAATTAGGCTTGCCGGGGAAAGCTGAATAACGATAATGTCCACCTGGCTCGTAGCCGGTTTTGAGTTAGCAGTTTTTGAAAACGTTATATACTTATTATGCAGCATATTGCAGGTGAACCATGGTTCTAACTAGGAGGGGAAAGCTAATATACGCCATGGGGAGGCTCGGCTCCTCAATCCTCTTGTCCCTTATAGATCTTGCGACGTTCTGGTTCTACTGGGATTTTCTGAAGCTGAGTGGTTTTCTAACCGGCGTAGCATTCGCCATCGGAAAACTAGTCATAGCCTTTTTCGGCTGGTACTTCGGCTATCTGAGCGACATAACTGTATCAAAGAGATGGGGTAGACGCAGACAGTATGTTTTAGCAGGCAGCCTGCTTCTAGCGTTTTCAACCATCATGATATTCATGCCGAGCTACTTCATACCGGTTACGGATGAAATCCTGTTGTTCGTGTACGCGACTTTTTTCATTAGCCTTGCGAACATGAGCTACGGGCTTCTAAGCACGCCCTACATGGCGTGGCTCGCGGAAATCGTCGGCCCCGAGGATCGAGTTACGGTCTCAGCATACCAGAACATTTTCGGCATGATGGCGCAAGTCGTTGGAATACCAGTTGGCTTCCTGCTTCCAACCCTTCTGAAAACAGGCTCTCTCGCCTTCCTAGGGATACTACTGGCTCTAGCCGTCTTTGAAATAGTATTGTACATGCCGGCCGTCCTCAAGATAAGGGAGGAGGAGAAACCGATTCCTAAACCCATTGTTCGGAGAGAGCTCTCCATACTTTGGAGCAACAGGAACTACCGGGCGTGGCTTGCCCTCCAGGGGGCCATGTCTATTCCAACAGCGGTTCTCGCAAGCCTGGTTATAAGCTATTTGCAGAGAGTTCTGGGCCTAGGCGACGTCGAGTATATGGTGGCAGGAGGCCTCATGCTCCTGCTAACCATAGTGCTCTTCTTCGTCTGGGCGAGGATAGCTAGGAAAACCGGGAAGAAGAAGCCACTAGTAACGTCTCTCATGATCCTAGTGGTTTTCCTGCCTCTAACGCTAGTCTTCGGCCAGCCGGTTCTAAACCCTGTCCCAAGGGTGATTCAAGCAGTCCTGTTCGTCACATTCGTCGGAGCAGGGATTTCAGGCTGGTACCTCTTGCCGAACCCCGTTACGGCAGACATGGCGCAGGAAGACGAGTTGTCTAAGAGGGAGGCTCGCGCAGGCAGCTACGTTGGCTTGGTCAGCGTGCCGCTGAACATACTGCAAGCCTTAGCCCGCTACGTATCCGGCCTCCTTGCAGACCTGCCGCCAGCCCAGGGACAGACATACTCCATGGGGCTGTTGCTATGGGGCCCCGTGTCCTCAGTAACTTTAATCCCTTGCCTGCTAATCCTAATAAAATACGTGGAAACAGATCCGTTAAGGAAATTCACAAAATAACGTGTCCTCTCTCCTATAACGAGTGGAAATTAAGAAATAGCTCATATTACCGGAGAAACAGTGTTTTGCAGGTATTGCCAGTTCGGAAGGCTATTCGCCGCATTACCCAACATCTTCATTCTTAGCCTAAACCTCATACCTATTGGAGTTTCGATCCACATAGCAACCCTCTTAGCAGTATTAATAGTAGTCCTAATCATTGGAAGAGTCTGGTGCGGATACTGTCTACTCGGCACAATATTCGGAGCATTCAATAGAATCTCAGCCTTAACTATGAACGCGGACTTGACAGTGTGCACAGGTTGTAAAAAATGTTTTAATTCATGCCCTATTGGATTGACAGTATAAGGGCAATCTGTTCATCTACTTACTGCATTCGTTGCACGAGCGCGCGCTGAAGTTCTTCCTCAAAAGCAATTCGATTCACTCGAATGTTTAACAGATGCATCTAAGTCAAGAAGGTTGACCTTAATATCTTCCTCCTTCTTAGCGTCATAAGCAAGAACCCAAAAATAATTACAACGGCTATCATACTTACTAGCAATAAGCGATCTCCAACAGATGATTCGACGGTCGAAGGTTCAACGATTAAATATTCGATGCTACTGTTCGCATCATAATAATCATCGTTTCCTTGCCACGAGGCCTTGATAAAATATTCCCCACTTTCAATATTGTTCCATGTGAAGAAATACGATCCTTCCTCATCCGTATCTATGCTCGTTAGAGAATTCCAGGTTGCTCCGTCAGAAGAAAACCATACTATTACTTTTGAAGAAACGTTAACAGATATTTTTCCGAATATTTGAACACTTTCCCCCTCTTTTATCCTTCTAATAGAAAGGCAGCACGTTATGTTTGAAACATCTTTCCCGACGGCGTACAGATAGGTATCCCAGCTTCCCACATATATTGTTCCGTCAAAGCTGATCGCAGGAGATGACGATATTGCCCACCCTGTTTCACATTTCCACCTTAAAGCTCCATCAGGGTCTAAAGCGTAAAGAAAATCATCGTAGCTCCCAACATACACTGCTCCGTCTGAGTCAACGGCGGGAGATGAGGCTATCTCTGCACCTGTTTCAAACCTCCATTTTAAGACACCGTCCGGGTTTAAAGCGTAGATACAATGGTCACCACCACTGAAATATATTGTTCCATCAGAAGCTACAGCGGGAGAAGAAATAATCCAGTTTCCTGTTCTATACTTCCATTTCAATCCTCCATCAGGGGTTAAAGCATAAAGATAGGTGTCGCTACAGCCGAAGTATATTGATCCGTCAGGTCCAATGGCAGGGGAAGATTCGATCCAGCCTCTAACCGTGTATTTCCATCTTAAAGATCCGTTGGAGTTTAGAGCGTAGAGATTTCCATTATCATCCCCAAAATACATTGCCCCATCGGGGCCAATCGCAGGAGAAGAGAAAATCCTGCCACCTGCATTGTATCTCCATTTTAATGCTCCTTCCGGAGTCAGAGCATACAGGAAGCCGTCTAAACCGCCAAAGTAAATCGTTCCGTCTAAACCTATTGTTGGAGAAGAATGTACAGAATCCTCTGCCGGAAAGCTGAATTTTAAGCTTCCGTCATGATTCAATGCGTATAGAAATCCGTCGTAACTACCGAAAAATATTGTTTCATCAAGGCTTATAGCTGGAGAGGACCTGATTTTACCATTTGTCTTATACTTCCACTTTAGGCTTCCATCTGGGTTCAAAGCATACAGATTATTATCATCACTGCCGAAGTATATCGTACCGTCTGAACCTATGGCGGGTGAAGACAAAACAATACCTCCTGTCTTATATCTCCATTTAAGCCTCCCAACCGGAGACCCTGAATAAGAAGATTCTCCAGTGTGTTTAGCATCATGCATGAACATCGGCCATGGGAAATCAGCAAGTGAATCTTGGTTTACGGAAATGATTGGATAAATAGTTATTAAAAGAATGCTTAGAATCACGATTTGATTCAAGTATCTCAACGCTGCTTTCCGAGCCCGGTTTCCCTCTTGTAGACTTTTTCAACAAACGAGTCCCTCACAGGCTTGTAAACCTGGTTGAAAAACTTCTGCTGGTCAAGCAAAACATCCTGCGGAAATTCCTCAAGATACTGTAAAGCCCTTCTCCAGGCCTCCTCGTAGGGAACCACCTCATTTATCCTTCTAACTATTTGCTCATCATAATTCCTTGGAGTCTGTTTAGCATTACCTATCATTAGCCACCCGTCCTCCGACAAGTAGGCAGTCTCATTCCCCAGTTGGAAAACGTTTCTCTCCTCAGCCTGCTTAGAAGGCTTAACAACACCCCTCCGGCTGGGAGGCTTCTTGGCTTCAACCCCTCTCTGCTTAGCCCAAGCGTAGAATATTGCCCTGTTCAAGCCGAAGGACTTGGATTTCTCAATATCTCTTGTTAAAAGGAAGCATCGCGCAGCCTGCAGCAGCGCCATAACCTGGAACCTTCCAAGCCGAGGCGCTTCCTCTCCGCTACTTCTCACGCTGCCCGACGGCACGGGGGTCACTCTTTTGAAATATCCTCCGACTGCATTTAAGGCTTTTTCAGCAAGCTCATCCGCCTCCCCGGCTTCAAAATCCGTGTAAATCGCTCTATGCTTGAAGCTTCCCGGCTTGACCCATGAAAGATCAAAGTCGTTTATATCATCGGGTTTGAAGCAGACGCATGAGTAGTCCAGTTCCCTGTGGAGGGATAGCGGGAGGGTGAAAACCCGTTTTAAATCCATCTTGTTCTCGATCTTTGCGCCGGTGGCTAAAGCCGGAAGCCTGGGCTTAACCATCCTGGTGACATATTCGACTACTGCGAAGGCAGCGTCAAGAGGATGATGCTTTTCAAGAAGCTCCCTGGAAAACGCTTCTTCAGAAACATGCACGTGACACCCCCGGCCGCTCCATTTAAGGTATACTGACTTCACAACCTTCTCCTTCTCAAGCTCCTCAACTATCAGCCTGCAAACAGCCAGGGTTTCACGCCATCTTTCAACATCATTATCCACATCCCAGGTTGGGGTTGAGCGGGAAATGTTGGAAACATCCTCCAAGTCCTCGTTTACCGAGAGCCTAACGTATTTATTAGCTGAGCCGTAGAAAGACCTGGGTTTAGCAAACCAGAATCCTCTGAGCAGCCTATTGATATCGCTTAAATCCTTGAATCTAAGCGGCGACCCGTCTCTATCATACCTTATAAAAACCCTTCCCCTGGAACTGCCTTCAATAGCTATCCACCTGTCTCTTCCGTAGTTGAAGAGTTCCCCCGCAACTCTCGGATGAGAGTAGTACTCGAAAACCCAATCGACACTATTCTGGCGGCTGGGCTTCGCCATACAGTGTTTCCAGCATAGTTTTAAAATAAACTTTTCGAGCTATGGCAGCCAAGTATTATGTAAAAAGTTTAATAATGGCCGCGCTAAAGAACCGTTAAATTGTCAGATGGACAAGAGGGTTTGAAAAAGGAAGAAGAGGCCCCGCTTCCAGCACGCTTCTTAAGACAATTGCTGTTGACAATCATAAATCCTAAGGAGGCTTTTCTCCAGGTTAAGGATTCGCCCACCTTTCTCTCCGTGCTGGCGATTCCACCGGTTCTCGTAGTGTTGACTTTCGCACAATACTATGTTTTCTACAAGGTGAAGATGAATATTCCGGCAGCGCTATACACGGAGCAAATAGACTCTTTCATAAACAGCCTCATCCAGTTCCGGCTGATGCAGTACATAGTTATAGTGTTGTTCAGCATACTCCTATTACTGCTTATTTTCTCGAGTGGGAGGTTTTTAGGCGGGTATGGAGACTTTAAGCAGGGCATTTCTGTAACAGGCTATACGCATCTGCCCAATGTTCTGGGCCTAGTTATTATTATCCTGCTGATCCTGTCTACACCGCCGGTTCCAACGGGCGTCCTCACATTAGTGGGCTATCCTGCAGGGCAACAGCCGAGGGACGACATAGTAATAAGCTTAATGAATTACACTGGAGAGGAGTCTAATCTGACGCTGAGGGTGCGGGGTTACTACGGCATCCCGTTAAACGCGACGATAAGTAGTGGCGGCGTGATAATCGGGGCCACTAGAATAGTTGAAGGTGAAATCAACATTACTTATGCTGTGGCAACTTCCTCAGGAATTAATAAGACTGTGAAACGCATCTGGTTAAACGGAACCAGTCTAAACTATAACACTCCGCTGATAATGAAAAACATTTTCGACAGCAGAGAGTATTGCGCAGGGGACTGCGCCAAGAGGTTTACTGCCGACTTGACCCTGCTCTTGAACAATACCTATGTCTCCCCGGTTCAGGAAAACATGTCCATACCGTACACGCTGACCTTGAATGTTTACGATGAGAGTATGAGGGTGGAAACCCACGTGGTTTCTTCAAGCTTCTACACGGGAGTGGTGCAGTGTCCGGATCCACAGCCTTTAGTCAACCTTATAAACGAGAGGATTACGCCAATAGTTCAGGTTCTAATCATAGCCATATCAGTGTGGCAGTTTCTCCTCTTAGCCATAGCGCTTAGGATTATTCACGAGTTCCAATGGGTCAGAGTCGTGCTTTTCGTAGCTGCGTACGCCGCCGCTAAGTACTTGCTTCTCGGTTTCACAATATAATCCTGCCTAACTTTTCAAAACATCGCCGCTAAACATTTTACGTATGCTTCTGAAACATCCACCCCTGTGCAATTCCTAGTGTTAATGTAGAAATCTGGGCGAGAGTTAACCTCTATGAAGTAGACCTCTGCATCCTCCAAAACCTCTTCCAAAAAGCTTCTAAGCTTAACGTACTCAGGCGTGCTAAACATTTCTTTGAAGGCTTCATCCATTCTCCCCCTTGCCTCCAGAAACCTGTCTAGAGAGAGCCTGGCGCTATTGGAAAAACATTCTTTAAACCTTCTAACCCGCTCGTGAACAGGAGCAAGACGCCTACTGTATTCGACGACTTTTTCAACGGCTTCGCTATCCGCCTCAGGTATTGCGTCAACGCCGAGTACGCCTATTGTTTTCGAAACAGCTGCAGCAGCCTTGGCAGCCTCCTTCTCAACCCTTCCAGGAATAGTCACGCCAACAGGCACAGCCCCCAAGGCAGTGTTTGTTGCAAAAGCCTCCTTTGAGGATGGTACTCTCGCCAGAGAGGCTAGGCAGGTATGGTTCACCCCATCGTAAGAGGCAACCACTATTCTAAGGTCGAAAGCCTTGTTCACGAGACCCTGCACCAGCAGGCCCGATGGGCTGTCCAGGCTTCTAACCCATCTTCTGAGTATGTTTTCAAGCTGTTTCCTTTCCTCGACCAGCGTAACGTTCCTACCCCGGCTGCCTCTCTCAGGCTTTACGACAAACGGGTAGTTGAACGAAAACTCTATCTCGTCGACTACTCTCCTAACGTCTTCACTCCTGTAAACTGGTTTCTCGCCTTCTTTTTCAACGGTGAAAGGAACGTACGCTGTCTTAACGGTTTTAACCCTGTTTCTAATGAACTTGGCGATCGTGAACGTTTTATTATTGCAGACGTTTTCAACCTCGAAGGCATTGATTACTCTACTACCTTTCTCCTCCATCAGGAACGAGGCTCTCTCCCTTCTGGATTTAGACTGACACCTGTTTATAACTGGAGAGTATTCTTCAACGCCTCCGAGCATGTTTACCTTTACTGGGAAGTTTACGGCTTCAAGCAGTATCCCTTTTTCCTCAGCAGCCAGTTTTATCCCTGCTTCATCACAAGTCATGCTGTCATAAAGTATTGCAGGCTTCAAGGCTGCCAACAAGCTCTTTCAACACTCCTTCTCAAATCCTTAACTGCTTTCGCAACACTATTAGCCCCGTATATCGCGGAGCCCGCTACAAGCATCGTCGCCCCTGCTTTAACAGCTAGTGGAGCAGTTTTGACGTTCACCCCGCCGTCGACAGCAACATCCACGTTGCCCAGACCCCTTGAGAAAAGGCTTCTCCTTACAGCAGTAATCTTTGGAAGCGTTTCAAGCATGAATCGCTGCGCACCGAAACCCGGGTTAACAGTCATAACAAGCACGAGATCTACGCTGTCAAGCAGCCTGGTTATTCTATTAACCTTCGTACCGGGGTTCAGCGAAACCCCCGGCTTAACCCCGAGCTCCCTGATTCTCCTTATAAGGCTCAAAGGCCGGCTGGTGGACTCCACGTGAATAGTGAGAATATCAACCCCCGCCTTAGCCATCTTCTCGACAAACCATTCTGGCTTATCCACCATAAGATGGGCTTCCAACGGTAGCTTCGTCTCCTTCCTTATGCATTTAACCACAGGCGGCCCTATGGTCATGTTTGGCACGAAATGCGCATCCATAACGTCGATGTGAAGCAGGTCTACTCCGGCTGACTCCGCCTGCTTGATGTCCTCAGCCAGCCTAGCGAAATCCGCTGATAGTATTGAGGCGGCAATCTTAACTCTCAAAAACATCCCCCCGTTCTCTATCTGAGCATTTTTCAAACCTCAAGCCGGTGTTATACATATGAAACAGATTGATGGTTTATAAAGTTGTTGCAGAGAATGGAAAACTGGTTGAACGGAGTTATAACCATACTTAAGACGTCTTCAGTCTCCCTTGAATATACGCTCTTAAAAAGGCGGCTTTAATCCGAACACGCTGAAAGAACCTTCCGGGAAAAGACGTTCAAAACCTATATAGGTTGCTGCAAGGTTGAGGGTGGGAGATGAGAAACGTTTGGGAGCTCCCTCCCGAGGAGGTGTTTGAAGAGTTAAAGACTACTCCTCAGGGGCTCAGCAGGGATGAGGCGGACCGCAGGCTTAGAGAGTATGGTTTAAACGAGGCTGCAACCGGCAAAAGATTATCCTCCCTGCTTCTATTCCTCTCCCAGTTTAGAAGCCCCCTCGTCTACATACTGGTTTTCGCAACACTCGTAGCAGCATTGGCGGGAGAGCTGACGGACGCCATTATAATCCTCGTCATCGTCATTGTAAACTCTCTAATCGGCTTCATATTGGAAAGAAGATCTGGGAAAGCCCTTGAAAAACTAAGGAGATACGTCAGATACAGCGTGAAGGTTGTGAGGGACGGTAAGAAAATAGTTATAGATTCGACTCAGCTCGTACCCGGGGACCTTGTAGAGCTTACTGTCGGCGACATAGTCCCGGCCGATATAAGACTGGTATCGTGTGAAAACTTCACTACAAACGAGTCGACGTTAACAGGCGAGTCGCTGCCTGTCGAAAAAACCTCCAACCCGATTAAGGCTAAGCCCATTCCACAAGAGCTTTCCAACCTTGTCTTCATGGGCACCAGTGTTATCTCCGGCACAGCAACAGGGGTGGTTGTCTCAACAGGGAAACAGACATTCTTCGGAAGGGCTGTGAAATACCTTGCTGAAGAAGAGGGTGAAACAGAATTCTCGAGAAGCATTTCAAGATTCAGTAGGTTTCTGGTGGAAATAGTTGCGGTGATGACGGCGTTCGTCTTCGCAGCCAACACGCTCCTCCAAAGGCCGTTGATAGACTCTTTGCTCTTCGCACTGGCTCTCGCAGTGGGAATAACTCCTGAAGCGCTTCCATTCGTAATAACGGTAAGCCTTTCAATGGGTTCTCTAAAAATGGCTAGGAAGAAGGTCATAGTCAAGAGGCTGGACTCTATCGAGGACATTGGCAACATGGATGTTTTGTGCACTGATAAAACAGGCACTCTAACCGAGAACGTGATTACTGTTGAAAACTTTTTCACCATTGACAATAGGCCTTCTGAAACAGTTATCGAGCTTGCAGCAGTAGCATGCGACGTCACTGTTCAAAGAGGGAAAGCAGTAGGCAACCCGATAGATTCA
>CAZWPT010000046.1:0-18496 GCA_964635675.1 uncultured Nitrososphaerota archaeon
CTCTCGAAGTACTCTTTCATAGAGGAAGCCGGGCTTGACGGCGATCAACGCATATCTAACGTTCAGCGTTTTACCCATCTTCGAGATATCGCTAGCATTCTCGAGGGTGAGCGTGAAGCCGTCCGGTGAAATAGGGATCAGCTTTACTCCATAGAAATCTTGGAGATACTCTGGCATCATACCTGTTGTCATGAAGCATAGCTTAAGGTGCGTGGCCCCTTGATACCCTGGTATGAAGACCCTCTTCGTCTCATTGTATCCTTCAACCTCTATAATGTAGGTTCTCCACTCCTCTGGGGCAACGAAGTTCGAGGTTGAAATCGTGGTTAACGCAGTATTTGCATACCTCTTACCTTCTTCATCATGATAGACTACTGTGACATTGACCTTTGCAATAGGAGAGAGAAGCTTCGTTACTACATTCTTCGACCATAGGCCTACTATCGTCCCGATATCTAACACCTTTCTGTCAACGTCTCCGGTTATGAACAGCGTGACATCTCTTGCTTTTTGTCCTCCCTTGTTCACCAGGGTTATCGTGAAGTTTGCGAACTTCGCTGCAACTTGGCTCGAAAGTTTAATCTCAAGCTTCGGAGGTTCGGGTAAAACTTCTATGGTATAGGTTACAGCCTTCGCTCTGTTCCAGAACACAACATCCAGGCTGCTTGGCTCAACGACGGCGAAGTAAATCGTAATCGTGTAGACTCCAGGCTTCTTGGCCTTCAGATATAGCGGAACAAGAGGCGCAGGGCCTGGAGGAGGAGCCCATGCTTCAAAGGCGTCGTTATCTGAGGGCCTTGCACCGAGTAAAATACTGTAGCTTCCCTTGATCTCCTGGGGATTCCTTATCTGGGCGGTTATCGTTATCGTGTCTCCGATTCCAACCCTAGTTGAAGAGATGGAAGTATCGACTACTATGGGGTCGTAAGCCGGAAGAAGAACCCTGAACTCGCTGACCTGCGATCCAACCACCTCTCGAGTATCCTCGAAATGGCCAGGAACGGCGACGAGGAAATTCCCAACGAAATAGCCTTGGCTTATATTGGAGAAAAGCCCTATCTTAATCCTAGCGGTCTTGTTGAATACTTCGCCGGTCTTCAGGTCAATAAAGGTGAAGGCATATGAATCAGGATCGACACACCTGACCAAATACGTTCTCTTCTTGGGATACCTGCGGAGAACGTGGAAAACGTTGGTCCCGTTGCCCTCATACTTTATAGAGCTCGCATCTCCTTCGCTTCCATCATTGCCAACTATTTTGTAAGGAATATCTACAGATATACCTCCATCGCCATTTCTGCTTATGTAGATTTCCTCATACTCAGGAATTATCATGTAATCCTTAAGCTCATAGTCTATCCGCGCTGGCAGCTTCAGGATATCATTAGCTCCTTTCATAGTCCGCCGCATCTCCTCCTCCGAGAAACCCATGGAGACCAGCTGGGAGATGAAGAACCATAGCCTCTGCGCAAGTTCAACCGGGAAGCCCTCGGGTATAACGAAGCATGCTTCCGTTATAGAGCTGCTCAGTATCTTTCCTTTCCTTAATTCCTCTTCTATGAATTTTAGGGCTGTTAGTGCATCCGTTTCCTCCGCGCCATAGGCTCTAAAGGTTAGAGCAATGCTAAAGTAGGAGGTTAATATTATAGCTATCAGGATTGTGGCTAATACTTTTCTAAGCATTTTTATCGCCTCCTAGCTTACCCGGAGTTCTCCATCTCAGGAGTATGATGAACAACGAGGCCGTTAAGATGGCCAATGAAGTCGTCAAAAGCCTCGTGATGTTCAACTCTTCGGTAAGCTTCTTATTCTCCTTAGTCTTCTCCGATAGCATCTCCTGGTATTCCTTGAGAGAGGTGCTTAGAAGTGCTGTGACATTCTCCTCCCTTTCCAGCTTATCTCTTAGTATCCTTAGCTCCACGCCAGAGTTGTTCATCATAGTCCTCAGGCGTTCGTTTTCCTTTTTCAACCGAACACACTCGGAGAAGAGAGTTTCATTGAGCTCAATGACTAGCGTTGCGGTTGAATTCAGTGATTTAGCGCTCAGCAAAAGCTTAGCAGGCTTGAGCCCCAAAAGCCTTGACCATTCAATCCTCATTCTATACAGTCCTTTCTCATATTCAACTTCACAATCCTCAATTAGAGATCCCGCTTGAAGGGTAGCCCTTACCTCGACGTCATCGCTCGGAGCGACTATTTTGAAGGAAAGTGTTAAGGCGTCTTCCTCTATTGAGATTGAATTCGGAGCTATTCTGATAAAATCGATGTCCTCTTCGCCTTCAACCCTTATCATCACCTGTCCTCCCTTCCAGTCCTTCACCTCCTGCTTGTAGCAATCGATTAGGAAGCATCTATTCAGAGCAGTATCGTTATCAATACTTATCCAAAGCTGAGTTCCGTCAAACTCAAGCATAGGATAAACGCAGACGTAGAAATCATCCCTTACGATGACGTTTGGTAAAGGTATTTTAGCCCAATGAAGAGTGGCATTCTTAAAATGCTCGGAGATCAGTATAGAAGTCCTGAGGATTACGTTCAGGTCGCTATCCCTTATCTCAACTACGAGGGATTTTCCACCCTTATCTATCATGAAGCCGTAGACCAGAATATCGGTTATTCTCCATTTGGAAGCGGGAGGGCTGAACTTTACCGCTACGCCATTGGGATAGTAATCGCTCCAGAAGGACTCAGCTCCGCCGTCGTCATAAGCGAGAGGTGTTGCGGATGTATTGATGAACCAGATCGTCAGTAGGGTTAGAATGAGGATCAGGCGAGTGACTTTAACTAAAGAGGAATACCCTCTCAAGGTCTCATAACTCGAATACCTTAGGATCGCCTTTAACCGCCTACCCCTAAGGGGTGCTTTGCCCGCTCCGCTTTTAACCGCCCTTCTCCTCATCATTCAATAGGGCGCTCCAGCTAATATTTATGGTATGAGGTAGGCGAAAATTTCCGACTACCTTTGGTCAAAAATTGACCAACGAAAGATTTATAAACGCTATTCTAAGCCAGCGGGCAAGCAGCATTTTAATGGCAGGCTTGCTGGGAAATGAGTGGATAAATGCCACTACAAATGCCGGGAGTGGCGATGATTCGCCGTAAATTTTCGCTTACCAACGGGTAAACACTCGTCTACCTCCAGGTAAACATCCGCTTGCCATATCCGGTGACTCGAAAAAGTCTCGTGTAGCAGGTGCTACAATTTTAAGTTTAACCCATGAATCTTTAATCCTGTCCAAAGGAGGAAGCTTATAGCACCGGCGTCGGCGTCTTCAGCACACGCTCATCTAACCCTTGATCAGTAAGATCCGAGAAAGGATATTTCCAAGAAAAATAGGAACATGCCTAACTGTTTATGAGCAACATTGCTCGTGTTCCAAGGGTTGGCGTGAAGCCATCGGCGAGATTGGGATGAAGCCAAACCCATTAAAGAATCCTGAAACATACCGAGATAAACGGTGTTTTCAGGCACAGTGAAGAAGGCTTTCGGCAAATTCTGCCGTGACACTGAGCCTCACGGTGTAGGGCAAAGATTATAAAGGGACGGTTAACCCTTATCCCCGAGGAAGTTATGATACCTGGCTACGAAAGACTATACGGATTCTCGCCCGACGGGAGAATCCTCCAGGTCGACTACGCGATGGTTATGGTTAATAATAGTCCGACTGCGTGGGGGATTCAGGTTGGGGAGGGTATTGTGCTGGCTGGTTTGGAGAAGAAGATTGATATGCTTCAGGATAGGACTTTCAGCCAGAAGCTGTTTCAGATTGATGAGCATATTGCTACGGTTGTGGCTGGTTTCAACTCGGATGCGCGGCTTCTCGTGGAGTATGCTAGGAATGAGGCTCAGGTTAACAGGCTTCTCTATGATGAGCCTGTTGACGTTGAGTTTCTAGTCAGGAGGCTCAGCAATACTGTTCAATCGTATACGCAGCATGCTGGAATGAGGCCTTTCGGTATCTCCATGCTTATTGGGGGTGTTGATATGGTTGGAGCCAGCCTGTATCAGCTTGACCCGACCGGGATATACTTCAAGTATTTCGCGTCAGCCATCGGTGTCGGTAGGGAAGACATATTGAAATATTTTAGGGATAACTACTCTATTAGTAAAAGCCTTGACGAAGCAATAACCCTAGGTATACGGGGAAGCATAGAGGTTTTGAAGGATGAGGTTGCTCCCGACAGGCTTAGAATCGGCGTAATCAGGACTGATGAGAAGAAGTTCAGGGTTCTAAGCTACGAGGAGACTAAGAAATACTTCGAGAAGGCGAAGTAGAGCAGAATTGAGCAGGCCTTCAACAATAAGCCGGCTTACCCTTCACGGTGAGAAGTTCGAGATCATTGTCGCACCCGACCCCGCTCTAAACTTTAAGCTGACGGGGAAGGGTGATGTGAGAAAGATACTCTTGGTAGACGAGGTTTACTCAGACTCTAGAAAGGGGCTTCGCGTACCGTCGGAGAAGCTTAAAAGATTCTTTGGAACGACGGACGTGTACACGATAGCTGAAAGAATACTTAAAGAAGGGGATCTGCAGCTTACAGGGGAGCAGAGGCGCAGGATGATTGAAAGCAAGAGGCAGCAGATTGTGGCAATGCTTTCCAAACTCCTGCTGGAGCCTTCCACGGGCAATCCTATTCCCTCTCTTAGAATAGAACAGTCTCTCAGCCAGACCAGTGTCTCGATAGACCCCTTTAAGCCTCCTGAGGAACAGGTTAAGAACGTGGTTAAGGCTTTAAGACAGGTTCTCCAGTTTAAGGTAAACGAGGTTGTTTTAACGCTGGCATGTCCTCAGACGCTGTCTAACGACGTCTACGGGTTTGCGAGTTCAATGGGGGAAGTCGACCAGACTAGGGTTCAGAAGGATAAAAGCGTTAAAATCACCGTTAGAGTGCCTTCTGTAACCATGTCCCACTTTCTAGAGAGCCTCGGCAAGAAGTACGGCGACCAGGTAAAAGTTGATATAGGGGCTTAGGCATCACCCTAGCAATAGGAAGGAGGCTAAGGTTTGTTGCGGAGTAACGAACAGCAGCAGAGACAAAGACCCATAGTCGTGCCGGGAGAGTATGTGGGTGACAGTAGGTTCCACATTCCTGGCTTAAACGTTTACAGGCTGTCGGACAGGATGCTTGCAACCACCGTCGGACTGGTTAGAACCGACGGGAAGCGTGTCGACGTTGTAGCGTTAAAATCTTTCTACCAGCCTAAGGCTGGAGACCTGGTTGTGGGGATTGTTAGGGAACCGGGTACAGCAGGCTGGACGGTTGACATAAACTCGCCTTTCCTAGCTTTTCTACCATTGTCGGAATATCCTGAGAAAAGGATTCGCCTGACGAGGGACAGTATGGGAAGGATTCTGGAGGCGGGAACAGTCCTCATAGGGCTTGTTAAAGACGCTTCAATCTTCTCTTCTCCCGTTCTAACGCTGAAAGGCAGGGGGCTTGGAGTTGTTTCAAACGGGTTCCTGCTTAGCATAACTGCTTCGAAAGTTCCGCGTCTAATAGGGAAAAAGGGTTCAATGCTTTCCACCATAGAGAAGGGTGCCAACGTTAAGCTTACAGTCGGCCAGAACGGTCGTTTAATCGTTCATTCTGAAGACTTAAACGTAGTCATGAAAATCAGGGAGGTGATTGGAATGATAGAGAAAGAGTCACACGTATACGGTTTAACTGAAAGAGTGGAAGCATTGCTCACGGGAAGGAGGCTGTAGTAGAAATGGGAGAACACGTTGTTCTGTTCAACGAAGACGGCAGTAGGACTGACGGCAGGGGTCTCGACGAGCTTAGACCCATCAGGATTAAAGTAGGAGTGTTGTCTAACGCTCAGGGCTCAGCCTACATCGAGCAGGGGAAGAACAAGATTCTCGCGGCAGTCTACGGTCCTAAGGAAGCGTTGCCGAAACACATTTCGCTGCCCGACAGGTGCATCTTGAGATGCCGCTACCATATGGCGCCTTTCTCAACCACGGAGAGAAAGAGCCCTGCTCCAAGCAGGAGGGAGATAGAGCTCTCAATGGTTCTTCGAAACGCTCTGGAACCGCTTGTGATGACTTCACTTTTCCCCAGGACGGTGATAGACATTTTCATAGAGGTCCTGCAGGCTGACGGCGGCACTCGCTGCGCAGGCCTGACTGCAGCCGTATTAGCGCTAGCGGACGCGGGAATCCCGTTGAGAGGCTTGGCTGCAGCATGCGCAGTCGGCAAGGCTGACGGGAAAGTAATCGTGGACCTTAACGATCTTGAGGACAAGTATGGGGAGGCGGACATGCCTATAGCCTACAACCCGACTCTAGACGGGATAACTCTGCTTCAAATGGATGGAATTATGTCGAAAGAGGAGGTTGAGCAAGCCTTGTCGCTCGCTATAACGGCTACTCAGAAAATGCATAAGATGCAGGTTGACGCCCTTAGAGAAAGGTTTTCAGTACAGAGGAGGGAGACTTAATGTCTATAACTGAGCAGAGGCCAATAATCTCTAAGCTCGAGCAGCAGGAGCTACGGCGCCTCCTGGCGGAGAACAAGAGGATTGACGGGAGAAACCCTCTTCAATACAGGAATATTAACGTTCACCTAGGATATGTGGAGAAGGCTGAGGGCTCAGCCCTGGTCGAGCTCGGCAACACTAAGGTTCTGGCAGCCGTCAAAGTCGGGATCGCAGTGCCCTTTGCAGACACGCCTAACGAGGGTATTCTAATTGTGAACGCGGAGCTGGTTCCACTGGCCTCGCCGGTTTTCGAACCCGGCCCGCCCTCTGAGGAGTCAATATCCCTCTCGAGATACGTGGATAGGAGTATTAGGGAGTCTAAATCAATAGATCTATCCTCGCTCTGCATAGTTCCCGGAAGATCCGTCTACTCGCTCTACGTTGACCTCTACATTCTTGACTACGATGGCAACCTTATTGACGCTTCAGTAATAGCGAGCGTAAACGCGTTGGGCATTACCAATATGCCTAAATACGTTGCAGAGGGGCAGGCCATTAAGAAGACGGACGAATACTTTAAACTCGAGCTTAAGGATCACCCTGTCTCAATAACCTACGCTTTCCTGGACGATAAGTATGTCGTAGACCCTTGTCTCAACGAGGAGTATGCTTCAGACTTCACCGTCTCCATGACCGTTAAATCCGACGACAGGTTCTGCGCAATCCAGAAGAATGGGGGAGGAATGATTCCCCCCAGGAAAGTGATTGAGCTGCTCGATAGATCCGTGGAGCTGGGGAAAGAGTTAAGAACAGTCGCCTACGGGCAGCTTACTGCTGGAAATGGCTAGGAAGAAAGAGTCTGGAGCACTGGGCGTAAAATACGGTTTCTCGCTCAGAGAAAGATATGTTCGGGTTCTTAAAAAGAGGAAGGCAAGGTACAACTGCCCAAGGTGTGGCACGGGTTTCCTCAAAAGGCTTAGCATAGGGGTTTGGAGCTGCAGGAAGTGCGGGTACACCTTCGCCGGAGGGGCTTATGAGCCTGTTACGAAAACCGGTGAAACCGCGGCAAGAATCGTTAGCAGCGCGTCCAAGCCGGGCTTTAAATGATAAGGGTTAAGATTGTTCTAAAGTATGGGGACGAAAAGGCGGCGGAATCCCTTTACTCAGCGTGCCTTCAGGAAGCAGCCTCAGAGCCCAGGTCCGGCGTGAGGGCGAGGGTTGATGGAAAAAGACTCCTGCTTTTCTTCAAAAGCAGCAGCCCTTCTAAAATCGCTGAGAGAACAAGAAGTATTCTAGGCCTGCTTAACATGGCTGAACAGGCGGGCAGTATCCTGGAATCAAGGCGCCGGCAAGCCTCCTGATTTGGAGAAATATGTTTTTAAGCACGCACCCTAAGGATTAAGACCTGATAATGTCCCAAGAGCTGCCTCTCCAACTGCAGGAAAAGCTGTCGAGGCTTCAACAGCTTCAACAGACGCTGGAATCGCTCTATATTCAGAAGGAGCAGGCTAAGCTGGAGGCTAGAGAGCTAGAGTCAGCCCTAGAAGAGCTTTCCTCCATAGACGATAACACGCCCGTTTACCGGATAACTGGGAGAATACTCGTTAAGAAGAATAGAGCCGAGCTGATAAACGAGCTGAACGAGCAGATGGAGCTTGTAAAAGTAAGGATAAGCGCGATCGAGAGGCAGGAGAGCAAGATTAGGGAGAGAGCCGCTGAGCTTGAAAACGAGTTGAAGAATGCTCTCGCAGGAAGCAGGGGAGGCACCCCCGCTTAAACCCCCTGCTGCTCAGAATGTCTACATTACTCGGCCCCCGACTTAGGCTTTTTAAACCCTTCTTGTAGTCTTTGGCAAAACTAGAGATGGCTGCAGTGGAGCTGAGAAAACTGTGTTTTCGCTACGCGGGCTCTGAGAAGCAAGCATTATCCGGTATCGACCTTACTGTCGAAGAAGGGGAGAGCGTGCTTATAACAGGCCCCTCGGGTTGCGGTAAATCCACCCTGGCGAGGGTCCTAATGGGTCTGATTCCCCACAGTTACCCAGGGGAGCTCGAGGGCGAGGCCTACGTTTTCGGAATGAATGTGAAGAACACGCCTGTAAGCAGGATAGCCACGCGCTGCGGGATAGTTTTCCAGAATCCTGACAACCAGCTGTTCACTTTCAGCGTTGAGGATGATGTTGCATTCGGGCCTGAGAACCTTGCCCTTCAGCCTGACGAGATCGGGAGAAGGGTTGACGAGGCTCTAAGGCTCGTCGGAATAGAGCATTTGAGACACTCGTCTCCCAACAACCTTTCGGGCGGGGAGCAGCAGAAGGCCGCGATCGCCTCAATACTGTCCATGAAGCCCTCCCTGCTGATATTTGATGAACCAACCTCAATGCTGGACCCTTCCTCGTCGGCAAGCCTGATTCAGAGGATCTTTGAGCTTAAAAGAAGCCTTAGCGAAACCGGTGGAAAGACCACCGTGATAATCGTAGAGCACAGGATAGACCTGTTGCTCAGGCATCTTTCTAGAATAGTAGTCGTTTCTGAAGGCAGGGTGGTTCTGGACGGGGATCCAATGAAGGTTCTTGAAGAAAGCTTTAGGAGAGGAATCCCGATAAACATTCCTCCCCTCCTCCAAATATACTTTCGGGTTAGAGAGAAATGCGGGTTGAAAAACCCGCCTGCCACGGTTAAAGAACTGGCCTCGATGCTGCGGGTTGGTGGGTCCAAGAATGGTTAAAATAGTTGTAGAGAACCTTTACTACCGTTATCCTGAAGCCCTCGACTACGCGTTGAAAAACATCAGCTTCAGAATTGAAGAAGGGGAGAGCGTCGCGATACTTGGCGAGAACGGCGCCGGCAAGACTACGCTTGCGAAAAACCTTAACGGTCTTCTTAAGCCGACAGAGGGAAGCGTCAAGATAGACGGTGTGGATACGAGGAGCCTGTCCGTCGCGAAAATAGCTAGGAAAATAGGCTTCGTGAACCATAATCCTGAACACCAGTTTTTCGCCGAGAAGGTTGAGGACGAGGTTAGGTTCGGCCTCAGGAACTTCGGTTTCTCCGAGAAGGAGGCGGATAAGATTATTCAAGAAGTCCTCAGCGTCTTCGGGCTGGAGGAGTATTGCGGCAGAAACCCGTTTCAACTCAGCGGCGGTGAGAAGAAAAGGCTTGCAATCGCTTCGATAATGGCTTGGCGTCCCGAGGCACTGATCGTTGACGAGCCGACCATAGGGATGGATTACGCTCAGAAGCTGAATATCCGCAGGGTTTTGAGGAGCATCGTCTCGGAAGGAAGGTGTGTAATAGTGATAACGCACGACGTGGATTTCGCGGCAAGCATATGCGAGAGAGCCATAGTCTTAAGCAGGGGGGAAGTAATCGGCGATGGAAGACTCAGGGATCTCCTCTCTGACGATGAGCTGGTTGAGAAGTCTTCTCTACGGAAGCCCTTCCTCATAGAGCTGGAGGAGGAGACTGGTCTCACCGGCCTAGAGGAAGATTTCGACGCGATCAGCAGCGTCCTCATGGAGGTTTTCCAGAAGTGTCGTTCCTAAGAGCCTTCAAGTACAGGAGGAAGGATACTGTAGTGCACAGGCTTGACCCCAGATCCAAGTTTATGCTCTCGATAGTGCTCATGACGATCTCAGTAGTGTTCACGGATATCCGTGTTCTCCTAGCACTAGTCTCAGGACAATTAATCCTGCTTTTCCTAGCGGGGTCTCTTAGAGAATGGTTCTCATCGCTAAGGGGCCTCGTATTCTTCTTCGCAGTGATCTTCGCCACACAATTATTATTCGGAGGAAGCTTTTTCACGGGCGTCGTACTCTCGCTGAGGCTGCTCGCACTCTCCTCGTCAATGTCATGGTTCTTCCTCTCCTCAACGCCTGAGGACATTGGGCGGGCGATGAGTGTCGCAGGCTTTCCAGTAGAGCTGACGTTCTCATTCACGATGGCGATTCGGTTCATACCCGTGATTTACGACGAGTTTCAATCCATATACGATACTCAGCGTTCAAGAGGGCTTGAACTGGAGAAGGGAGGCTTTAGAAACAGGATTAGGAACCTTATGCCTATTTTAATACCCCTCCTGGTGGGCACGATAAGAAGAACGTATGAAATAGCGGACGCGATGGAGGTTAGAGCATTCGGCGCTTCTCCAAAGAGAACCACGTATAGGCCGCTGAGGCTAAAGGGTGGCGACTACCTTCTATTCGCAGCCTCAATAATACTGGTTGCAGCAGCCGCCTGTCTTAAGCTTCTTGGCGTAGAATAGCAAGCCCTATTGCCCAGTCTATCGCACAGGGTTGAGGAAGGCCCGATGCCGCGTAGGCAGCCCTATGTTAAGCGAAGCTTATTTCAGAGAAGCTTCCGCTTTTAAGCTCCAGTATTCCCGCAATATTAGGGGTGGGCATTATCCCCATCTGCTCCTGGTATTTCGTCCTCTCCTGCCATGTCCCGCTGCAGACAAGCCTAATCCCCTTGTAAATCCTGCTCCTGAAAACGTGCACGTGACCCGTGTGGAAAACATCCGGAACATCCTCTACAACCAGCTCGTCAGGACCCTGCGCCAGAAGAGGGGTCCTAAAACCGTAAACCGGCGCGAGATGCCTAATCTGAAGCATCAGCTCCATAGAGTTGTCAGGCTTATCGTAGCTAGCGTTTTTAGAGAAAGTAGCAATATCCTCCATGCTCGTACCATGGTAAACCATGAATCGGACACCGTGCAGCGAAACCATGCACGGGTTGCTTAACGACAGAAGGCTTCCGCTGAACCCAGGCTTCCCCACGTATTCTCCGAACACAGGTGGCTGCGGGAGAGCCCTTGGCGCCGCATCATGGTTTCCAGGTATCACTATCGTCTTTATGTAGTCAGGTATTTGGCTTAAAATGTCTGAAAGCATTTCATACTGCCTCGCCACGTCCTTAACCTGAAGCTCCTTCTCCTGCTGAGGATAAACTCCGACTCCGTCTACAAGGTCTCCAGCAATAATGATATACTTGATCTTGAAAGCCTGGTTACGCTCCCTCTCAGTCATCCCTCCCCCCCTCAGCCACCTAACCATTCTCCTGAAAGCCTTCTCAGAGAACTTCTGGCTCCCGAAATGAATATCCGACGTCATTAACACTGAAACATCCTCGTCGACCGTCCTGATCTTTTTAATGGGAACGTCTGGGAAAATAATGGACCTGCAGAAAAGCATTGAGCCTGAGACGCGGAAGGCTACCCCTATCACTGAATCCGGGACAAGCCTGTCGATCTTCTCCCTCAAATCCCTGCTACAGTCTTTCGGAATCATTATCTTCGCGGTGGTCTCAGGATCCTCTACCAGCAGATAGTTTTCACGCTTCTCGTAAAGCATTACTATAGTCTTCCCCTCTGAGCCGTCTGGAAGACTACGCGCCTTCCTCAAGGGATAGTACGGCGATACGTCGGCCCGGCTTCTCAGTATTAAGGATATTTTGCGATACCTGTCGACGAAGTATTGTCTTCTGGCTTCAAGATCGTCTGAGAAAGGCTTGGCCTCATACGTCTTTAAAACCTCGATCTTCGCCTCAACATCCTTAGCTAAAACCTGTGGATGAACACCCGTCGATGCTTCAGACCCAGTCTGGCTCCCTACAAGCTGCGCAGCCATCTCCCTAGAGACTACGAGGCTTCTCCCGTTTTCCCCAGCCTTACCCGCCAGCTTGTCGAGCAGGCTTTGAATAGAGTTTTCATCATAGTTTTCAACGAGTATTGAAAGCGCCTCAGGGTTCAACAGTATCCCGCGGCGCACAGCCTCCGTTAAGATTTTCCTCCTAACAGCCTCCTTATCTTGGCTCAACCAGTCGATGAATAATAGCGGCGGCTAAGTTAAACCTTGCCTCCCCGCCTAGGCCTGTTGAGACGGGGCTGCAGGTAAAGTTTATTTACTTTAACCAGAAGGGTTTTAACAGGTCTGCAATGTCTAAGGAGCGTTCAAAGAGGGACAGGCGGGGTTCACGTCTCCCAGCCGGAACAGCCGGCCTCCTAAGCACGCTCGGTGAAAAAGGCAAGGGGCTTCCGGTTAAACCAGTGATCATCGTTATTCTTTCCGCGGCTCTAATAGTTGGAAGTATCCTAATACTGTTGCTGAAGATATAGGGATTGTCTTCCACAGACGCTTCCCGCCACCTCAGGCTCCTCTTTTCATTCCCATCTTTAAGCATGATTCTTCTCGCAAACCTCCTCCTGGAATCACTAGTCTCACTAGTGATGCTGGTATTATTCTCCCCCATCGGAATGCTCCCGCAGACACTGATCGTTTTTTTCACGCCAACCCTGTTTTCAGCATTGATACACCGTGCTTTTTTCCACGGGGACAGGGTTTTCACCCTAAGACGGTTCTTCGCGCTTCAACTAGTCCAGGAAGCCGTATACGCGTTTCTAGTAGTTGCCGGAGCCATAGCCAGCATCCTGCTCACCGTTGAACCGGGCAGCATCATCCCCAGTCTCACGCTGCTCGGAGTCGCAGTCTCCTCCTTCATATCTTTCCTAGTCGTAACGGGCTTCTACAGGAGGGGGGCTACAAGTATTCTCGCAGTCTCCCTGTTGAACACGATTCTCCAATCGTTCCGCTGGATTGTCGTGAGCATCATTCTTTTTGAAAGCCTAGTGGAGGTTTTGTCAGTAATACTGTTGTCGTTCTCAACGGGCGCACTACTTCTCGCGGCCCTAAGCCTTAGGAAAATCAGGGGTGAAATCTCGCCTTTAACGGTTTTCCAAGCATACTTGGATTACCATTTCAACAATAATGAAGAGCCGCTTGAAAGGCTTTTCGAAGAAGCAAGCCGGGAGAACAATCTGAGGCTTTCCATAGTCACGTTCACAACCATAGGGGTGCCACCCGCATCCCTAATAGGCTTGAACATTCATTTCGGGCCCTTCGGAACCCTGGGCAGCAGCTCTCTGCCCAGCCGTCTGGTTGAGGAGCTGGAGGACGAGAGTGGCCGTCGAATAATTCTACTGCGCTCCCTCTCAGACCACAGCCTAAACCTTCCCTCGAAAAAGGAGGTTGAGAAAATAGGCAGCATGATAATAGCCGGGTTGAACTCAGCCAAGAGTCTTGAAGACTTCCCGGTGGGCGTATCCCAGAAGGAGGCTGAGGGATACTGCGTCACCGCGGCTCGCTTAGGCCCATACTGCATAGCCTTCCTGTCCTGCCCAGGCCACTCGGCTGAGGACTTTCCACCGGAATGGTTGCCGAGGCTCTCAGACGTTTTGAAGAAACACGGTTTAACCCCCCTCCTAGTGTGCGACGCGCACAACTCTATAGACGCGTCCAGCTGGGTGGTCAACAGCCCAGACGAGAAAACGTTCGCAAGCCTTCTTGAGGAAGCGGCTGAAGACTTGGAGAAGGCTCCCGGGAGAACTCTGAAAACCGGCTTCCACAGGGTTAGGCTAAAGAGTCTTCCGAGCGACGAAATAGGCCCCGGCGGGGTTTCAAGCCTGGTTTTCAACATAGACGGTGAGAACCATGTTATAATCACGATCGACGGCAACAACATGGCCATGGGCGTGAGAAACCGGCTGGCTGAAAGCCTTAAGAAACGGTTCAGCGTTTCAACCCTGGAGATAGTCACCACGGACACGCATGTTTTAACCGGTTTGAAAAAGGCTGAAAAAGGGTATTTCCCAGTCGGGTTTAAGACGAGCATGGAGTCGCTGCTTGAAGCATGTGGAGAAGCCTTGGCCGGCGCATTGGAAAAACTCTCAGCATGCAGGCTTGAGGTTTACACGGATGACACGAAACTGGTTAAGGTAACGGGCGACATCTTCAGGGAGCTGGAGAAGATAGTAGAGTACTCTGAGAAAACCATTATGATGCTGCTGGCCCTGCTCGCCGTGTCAACCGGATTCATGCTTCAAGTTCTCTAGCTCACGGCGAATGAGGGTTTTTGAAGACTATCTCGATAACCGGGATTATTCTCGAGTTATCAGCGTCATTAACGTCCTCAACTATTCTAATCTCAAGTATCTGCGTTCCAGCCACGTTTCTCCGAAGGAGGTTCGCCACATCCACAGCCCTAGATATGTTGCTCCCCCTCCCCCGTATGGTTAGCGTTCTACTGCCGCTGTTGAAAACAGTGATGCAGGCAGTAACATAGTTCCACGGCTTCTTCTTCCCGACGACTACAACAGGGCTACTGCTCAACACCTATCTCCTCCACGTCACTGTCGCCAGTAACCTCAACCCGCATCCCCCCAATACCCCTTTCCCTAACGTTACACCATTTTATCCTAACGCTTCTCCCAGGCGTCAACCACGATATTTTAGCAGTGTTTTCACGCCACGCAACCACCTCGACCAACCCAGTATCGTCAACAAGACTGAAACGGCATGTTTTTATTCTTTCGCCTGAGGCTGAAACAATCTCCTGCTCCTCGGGCTTACTGGAGACAACGCCCTCCACGTGAACCCTCCTCAAGCCTGGTTCAAGCTCACTCACCCTGTAAACCTCCTCAGGAACCCTTAAGCCGGGATCACCCTCCCCGACCCCGATTATCGTGGTTACTGAAGCCGTGCTCAGCAAAACCTGCCTCCCCCAGTGCTTTGGAATCAGGTTCAGGAAAAGCACCTTCTTCCCCTCCCCCACCTGCCTAAGCCTGTCTGTAAGATTGTTCCAAGCGGTTAAAACAGCGTACGACTCCCCGTCTGAAACAATAACGTCCATGAACTTCCTCATCCTGCCGCCGACCGAGACAACGTTATCGCTGAACATTTTAAGCATTTGAAGCTTAAGGTTTACAGGCTTGCCTGAGCCAATCTTGGAGATGGTTGAATACTCCAAGCCGCCGGCCCCGCTGACAACCTCCAAGCAGCCAAGCGCATCCAGCTCAAGCTCCAGGCCACCGCTTAAACCCCTTCTAACCCTCGCACCCGCAACCAGGACGGTGCTGAAAACATCCTTCTCAGAAATCTTCCCGGAATGCTCCTGCCAAAGGGTTAAAGGCACCCTGACATCCCCCTCGGCTAAGACGATTCTTCTTACGGCACCCTCATCCCCCCTGCGGCCGATGAAGGTTTTAAGCTCTGAGACACCGGCTACAGTCGCCTTCACGTTAACAATATTGTCCGCGTAACCTACGTCTCCAAGCCTCTTGAAGAAGAGTTCTCTCGCAGGCATGTCTAGACTATCCTCAGCCTTCGAAACACTCCCAACATTGCCCAGGTGGATCTCGACGGTGCCTAGCCTACCCTCCTTACTGTAGGCCCTGCTAACCCTGATAACGTCCCCCGGCCTTATGTTCAACTCCCTCAGCAAGCCAGCCTTCTCCCTCCACAAGTACAGGTAGCACCATCCTGAGGAGTCTCCCAGAATCACCCTGGTTATCGGAATCCTCTCACCGTTAGACTCAACCTCCTTGGGCTCAAGGACAGCGATAACCCTTCCACGCGTAGAAATATTCGTTAAACCCGAGACGATGTTCCCTATCTTAACCTCCTTCTCAAGCGAGACCTCCTCCAGCCTGACGCCCAGCTCGTTCGCCACGCTGAAAACAGCCCAAACTTCCCTGTAGGCCTCGCTAACCCTGGCTTCCCTCTTCCTCTCCTCTATCATGCGTAAAAGATCATCCCTAGTAATGTCTCTCCTCTTTTCAAGAATCGTGTCAACGTACCTGCGGATAAGCTCTTCTCTAGACATGCCTGTCCTCTCCCTTTTTCACATCCCTCTTTGAGAACCCTCCGGGGAGTATTTACACATACCTCTACCTCTGAGCCTGACGCTTGACAGTTCTACTGGCAATAAAGTATATTAAGACTATTAAAGCACCCACTCCCAAAACTAGTAAAACCGTCTCCAGCATGCTTACGAAGTCGTTTACACTCATTACCGAGAAGGCGGCTGGGGTAAAGGTTAATAAGCTTTATTTACGACTGGAAACCAGTTGGTGGTACGGGTTGAGCGGAGAAGAAGGAGTGAAATTCCCCCTTTCAGAAGCCTTCTCATTCAGCCTTGAAAGCATTAAACGCAGGTTTGGAAGAGCGCTCGTAACGATGGCTTCAATAGTCCTAGGAATATCCTTCCTAACCTTCCTCCTGACAACAGGCAGAATCGTCTCCATCCTATATGGGGAGGGCTCCGGGGTAGCAGTACAGTTCTACCAGCTGTGGATGGCTGTCATAGCGCTACTAATATGCTCCGTGGGAATAGTGAACAGCATGCTGATGAGCGTCACGGAGAGATACAAGGAGATAGGAACCATGAAGTGCCTGGGCGCAATGAACACGCACGTGCTAGAAATATTCCTGATAGAGGCTCTACTGCTGGGCCTCATCGGCGGCGGCATCGGAGCCGTAGCAGGATGGGCTATTGCAACAGTATGGCAGGCCTTCACGCAAGCCTCGCCCGTGAACATATTCATGGTTTCAGCAAGCCTCTGGACAGAGTTCAACGCCAGCAACCCGCTGCTCCTACTGGCAAACCCGCTGATAGACATAGCTTTAAGCGTAATCATAGCACTGCTAGCAGCGCTGGCGCCCGCATACATAGCTGCCAAGCTAAGCCCGACGGAAGCCTTAAGATACGAGGTGTAGGAGGATGGGGAAATGACTCTCAGATACGAGTACGCGGTTGAAACCGAGGACCTGGCGAAATACTACGTAATGGGGCCCGTGACAGTCAGAGCACTAGACGGGGTCAGCGTGAAAATCAGGAGATCAGAATATCTCTCCATAATGGGGCCCTCGGGAAGCGGCAAGACAACATTCTTCAACATGGTTGGAGGACTAGACAGGCCGACAAGGGGAAAGGTCTTCATCGACGAGGTTGATATTGCAAGCCTAGACGCCTACGAGCTCGCATGGCTCAGGGCGAAGAAAATAGGATACATATTCCAAACCTTCAACCTCATACCCGTGCTAACAGCCCTGGAAAACGTGACACTCCCAATGGTCTTCACAGGCGTCGAAAGAGAAGAAAGGCTGAGAAGAGCGAGAGAAATGCTGACTAGAGTAGGCCTAGGGGAAAGACTGGACCACAAGCCCGGAGAACTCTCAGGAGGACAACAGCAGAGAGTAGCAATAGCAAGAGCACTTGTAAACGACCCAGTCATAGTCCTCGCAGACGAGCCCACGGGAAACCTCGACCTACACACAGGACTAGAAATAATTAACCTTTTAAAAACACTAAACACAGAGAAAAAAGTCACGATAATAAACGCGACGCACGACTTGAAGATGATCGATGTCAGCGATCGGATCTTCTGGTTGCGAGACGGCAAGATTGAGAGGATTGAGACTAGGGCTGAGGTTGCTGTTAAGGAAGTAGAGTAATATATAAAATACTTGATCTGATGATGAAAACAGTATTCGACGCGAATGTTCTAGTTTCCGCAGTAATTCAGGTTGGGGAACCTAGGCTTCTAATCAATTATGTTTTAAACGGTAGGGTTACTTAACCCTAGCGCGTGCTATTGCTAACTAGGCTACCGCCTTGAATAAAACAACTTTACTCCGATTGCGAGAGCAATCACTACTACCATAAATATGGGAATCAAAACTGTTATTTGACGTAGGTTTTCCGATTTTATCTGTTCAGCCGCGTTTTGGAACTTCTGCAAGTCATAGTCTAAGCCATCTGGCTTTCTTTCTTTCAGCCAAAGATTCATATATGCTTTTTCCAAGTTTGAAATGTCTTCTTGAGCTAGTTTCCCCTCGCTCCTCTTAATGGCTGCGCTTAACATAGCTCTGATGAAGAATAGATCATCGGGTAAATCAACTCCGCTTATGTCATCTAAAGTATTCTTCATAAAAGTGATTGCTCCACTGTCAACAATAGTGCCCTTGAAGAGAAGGGGCTTTAAGTTTCTAAAAATTATTGCGCTTCCCAGCTTTACTCTTACTTCTGCAATTTCTTTGCTTTCTCCTGTTAGCGCAATCCACTTGTCTAGCCAAATTCTATCCCAATTGCCTTTGCCTTCAGCAATCTCCATTGATACTAGTATTAAGGGATGGAGGTAGGAGAGTAAGCACTCACACCCATCATCTCCCCAAGCAGTTATCAGGAACCCGAGGATCTTTTCCTCTCTGGCGGCAGTTAACGATGAATTTAGGTTCATAAG
>CAZWPT010000047.1:0-54656 GCA_964635675.1 uncultured Nitrososphaerota archaeon
GCAAGAGGATTTTCGAAATTCCTATATTGACATGGGTAAAAGTTGCGGATTGAAGAAAAGGTTATTCGGGGTTCTTCAAAATAAACATTTTCCCTGAATAGTGCATGCTGGAAAAGCTTAAAAACCCTAGAGTGTAGAAGATTACAGCGGTTAATCGAGGAATCCCTGGGGGATCACCTGGGGAAGCAGAAGCCCTAGAGGGTGATCCCGAGAAATGAGCTACAAGTTTGAAAAGGTTTCGGATGTAGAGTACCATGTAGACGTGGGCGCTAAGAAAGGAATGAGAGTACCATTAAGAATCTTTGCAAATGAAATGCTCTTGCAGAAGATGACACAAGATAAAACAATAGAGCAGGGATTAAACGTAGCAACACTTCCAGGAATATATAAATATTCGATTATTCTACCAGATGGCCACGAAGGCTATGGCTTTGCAATCGGGGGCGTTGCTGCTTTCGACGTCAAGGAGGGTGTTGTTTCACCCGGAGGCGTTGGATACGATATTAACTGCGGCGTGCGCCTTCTCTTGACGAATCTTAATGTGGGGGATGTTAAGCCTGTTTTAAAGAATCTGCTCGACGAGATTTTCCAAAACGTTCCCTCTGGCCTCGGTTCGGAGGGTAAGCTTAGGATGAGCTTCGACGAGCTTGACAGCGCTGTTAGGGAGGGTGTTGGCTGGGCTGTTAGGCGTGGATACGGCTGGAAGGAGGATGCTGAGTTTATTGAGGAGAACGGTTGCCTCCGGGGCGCGGACCCAAGTAGGGTTAGCGTCACCGCTAAGAGGCGTGGCCTTCCTCAGCTCGGTAGCTTAGGAAGCGGGAACCATTTTCTCGAGATAGATTATGTTGAAAGGATTCTGGATGATGAGGTTGCTAGGGGATTCGGCATTGAGAGGGTTGGGCAGGTCGTGGTGCTTATCCATACTGGCAGCAGGGGCTACGGTCACCAGATTTGCAGCGACTACCTTAAAACGATGGAGACAGCCAGCAGGAAGTATAATATTTGGCTTCCCGACAGGGAGCTTGCCGCAGTCCCGGTTGAGAGTCAGGAGGCCAAGGACTATTTTGCCGCAATGGCCTGCGCAGTAAACTATGCTTTCCTCAACAGGCAGGTTATCACCCACTGGGTTAGGGAGAGCTTCGCAAAGGTTTTCAACAGGGATGCTTCAGAGCTCGGCTTGAACGTTCTATACGATGTTGCACATAACATTGCTAAGTTTGAGGAACACAAGGTTAACGGGGAGAGGAAGAGGGTTGTCGTCCACAGGAAGGGTGCCACCAGATCCTTCCCACCGGGGAGCGACCATATTCCCTCCAAGTACAGGCAGCATGGGCAACCGGTTCTAATACCTGGTTCAATGGGCTCGGCGAGCTGGGTTCTCGTCGGGACGGAGAGGGCGATGGAGGCTAGCTTCGGCTCAACCGCGCACGGCGCTGGAAGAATGCTTAGTAGGCATGAAGCCATGCGGAGGTTCACGAGCAGGCAGATCAGGGGGATGCTTGAGGAAAGAGGTGTCTACCTTAGGGTTGCAGATATGAACCTGGTGGCTGAGGAAGCGCCTGGAGCCTATAAGGATCCTGATCTCGTCGTCGACGTGACTCACAGGGCGAATATTTCTAGGAAGGTTGCGAGGCTAATACCCTTGGGGGTTGTGAAAGGATAGGGGAGAATAGCCGCATCAAGCCAACAAATAGGTGGAGGAAACACTGTTTTAAACGTGTTTACTACGGGTAGCGTGCGCCTTCTTCAGGACCCCTGCATCCCCGGGATCCTTTTTCTAGTCCTCGTTAAATAGTAGAATTGTAGAATAGATATTGCCAGCAGTGCGATCAACAGTATTGAGTACACTGTTCTGACCCTCGGCTCCCCGGCGTAAATGTTTACTAGCAGGAGCGATATGAAGAGTATTCCAATCGTTAGCCTTACTATTCTAAGCATGAACAGGTTTCTACGCGCATGCCTGGCTTCCTCCATCGCTGACCTCTGCTCTTCGAGCTGCTTCAACCTTTCCTCAGACAGATAGTATTTGCCATCCTTCTCCACGAATATTCCCAGCTTTCCTAGGCGCCCGTGCATGAGACGCTTAAACCATGGTGGGAGGCCGAGCTCCTCCAGTGTCATGGCCCTATCCGGGCTCGTAGCTCCCTTTTCACGAAATCTTTCGACGAGCTCAAGCAGCCTCCGCCTGGCTTCAGCCCTTTCCATCAACACTCTAAACTAGGCCCGGTGAGAAATATAACGCTTACTCTGGGAGCAACTGTGTTTTCCTGTTGACAGTGGTCGTGTAGGTTGACCTCAACTCCCTGATGAGGCTTAGGAGATTCTTAACCTGCTTGTCGAGATATGTTTCGAGTTCGCGCGGCATCTCTCCTCTGGTTTTACCGAGGCTCCGCGGCTCTATGCTTTCAACTATGCCCTCCATCTTTCCAAGCATTATGCTGATCCATATGTATGTCAGGCTTAGGCTCGGCTCATTCCTGACGCCTGGGTTGAACTTTTCGATGAACTCGTCAACTATCTTCTCGACCTCGCTCAGTCTTCCAATAAGCCTCTCAGCCTCCTCGCTTGGAAGCGGCGCCGGCCTCCCAGCTATTCCCGATGCCTCCGGGGGCTCGCCCTCCAAAACAATTTTCTTCAGATCTTTAATGTATTTCCGGAGCGCTAGGGCAGCTGAGAAAACGAATCTCTCATGCTTCCTGTCGAGTGCGTTGCTGCTCAAAGTGCTTCCACCTCAAGACCCAGCATTCCTAGTGAGGAGACTGCTTGGAAAGTGTATTCGAATGAAGAGATGCCGTGTTCCAGGCTTCTCCTAAAACCGCCGTTAGTGTTTTGACAACCCAGGATGAAGCTTATGGTCTCTTCAGAGTAGAGGGGCTCCCCCCTTAGGAGTTGGAGGCATGTTAACCCCATGAAGGTTGGCTCCATGAAGGAGGGCTTGGCTCCAGGCTTGAAGGAGAAGCCTCCCTCCGGATTCTCGTGCAGCCTCACGAAGCGCAGCGTGTCCACAGTTTCCTCAACAGGATGATTCAGCGCCGAAAGGGTTTTAAGGGCATAGAATGTTGAGTTTAAACTCGATTCTGCAGCGCCGAAACCACCGTCAGGATTCTTGAGGGAGAAGACGAAATCCACTATCTTCTCGCGGTTCTGCTTAAGGTTAAGCATGCTCATGAGCTCTACGCACATGAATGTTGTTTCAAGCTCGGAAACCGACTCAACGTCAACATCTTGCGCTCCAAACCTCCCTGTAGAATCCATGAGCTCGAGAACCATGCTAGAAACATCCACCACAGGCTGGTTGAGAATGTTGAATATCCTGTTTATTAGGTAGTAATCCCTAATGTTCATAGCGTTATAGTTTTTAACCCATGAGATAGTGTCGTCAATCCTGGGGGGCCTGACTTTAAGCATTTTCAAGGTCTCAAGGGCAAGATAAGTATCGTAGAGGGTGGAGTCAGTGTACTGGACGGACGTATAACCCCCATCTTCATTCTGCCTCGCAGTAATATATTGTACTGTTTTTCGCAGCAGAATCCTTCTCTCGATCCTAACCGCCTCTGTTCCCAATTGCATCGACCTCCATCCATCAGGGTAGGAGCTATCAGCCTCGTTTGAGGCGGTTAGAGGAGAGCTCCATCTCCTAGCCGTTTTTGAGACGGCCGGCTAGGCCTTTTACCATAGCTTTATTAACTTTTCTCCAGGTGTTTTATAAAGGCTTGAACCTGCTTCCCCAGCAAGGTGCAGCAGGCCCTCTTTTAAGCACCTACTCCTCATGCTGCAGGAATCATATGAGCATTCAAACGGTTTCCATTCTCTAATCAATACAGGTTGATTGAGGCTTCATGCAGCTAACGGAGGCAGCTCCTGCATCGGCCATAGATGGTTCACGACAATCTGAAGTAAGGATGGTTTAATCAAATTCGTCATAAAAAGCATCGGCTTAAGAGAAACTTTTTAAGCCCCGCCTTCACGAGGCGCCGGTAAGCATGGGTGTAAAACCGATTGAAAACCCGGCTCTTAACGTGGGGAGCTGGGACAAGTATGCTACGAGTCCGGCATGCGGGTGAAGGAAATGCAGCAGTATCTTGAAGCACTGAGGACTAGGATGAGCGACGTAGACTACCGGAAGCTAGCCGCCATGCCTGTTGCAAGGGTTCATCGCTTCATCTCCGAAGCCGTGGAGCTGTGCAACCCGGACCAGATTTTTGTCTGCACCGATTCGCCTGAGGACATCGCTTATGTAAGGCGTCAAGCAGTGGTTTCTGGCGAGGAGAAGCCGTTAGCAACCCCGGGTCACACGTATCATTTCGACGGCCCCCGTGACCAAGGCAGGGACCGGGAGTCCACAAAATACCTCGTGCCTAAATGGGACTCCTTAGATAAGGCTCTCAACCAGGTTGAACGAGAAGAGGGTTTAGCAGAGATAAGAAGCCTGCTGAGAAACATTATGCAGGGACGTACAATGATTGTACGTTTCCTTTCACTCGGGCCGGTTGGCTCAATATTCAGCATTCCCTGTATGGAGTGCACCGACTCCTGGTACGTCGCCCACGCCGTAGACCTGCTCTACCGCCCAGCATATGAAGTGTTCCGCCGTGGAGAGGCCCCTGACGACCTATTCTGCGTTCTCCACTCGGCCGGCAAACTGGATGAGAGGATGATCAGCATGGAGCCGGATAAGAAGCGCATCTACATAGACTATGTTGAAAACACTGTTTACAGTGTTAACACTCAGTACGGCGGTAACAGCATAGGCTTCAAGAAGCTTGCTCTACGCCTAACGATCCGCAAGGCCAACCGGGAGGGCTGGCTGGCGGAGCACATGATGATAACCGGGGTCTACGGCCCAGGTGGGCGTAAAACCTATTTCGCAGGGGCTTTTCCAAGCGCCTGTGGAAAAACATCTACCGCAATGATTCCGGGAAACACTATTCTAGCCGACGACATAGCTTACCTTAGGGAAATTGAAGGAGTTTGCCGCGCAGTTAACGCTGAAATAGGTATCTTCGGCATTCTTAAGGATGTTAACCCTGTTGATGACCCAGTGATATGGGAAGTGCTTACGGAGCCGGGTGAGGTGATTTTTTCAAACGTGCTCGTCAAGGACGGTAGGCCTTACTGGCTGGGAATGGGCTGCGAGATCCCTAGGGACGGGGTGAACTACACGGGCTACTGGTGGGAAGGCAAGAAGGATGAGAACGGTGATGAAATCCCTCCTGCCAATAAGAACGCTCGCTACATGGTTTCGCTTAAAGCTTTGAGTAACTGCGACCCTGAGCTAGATAACCCCATGGGTGTTGAGCTTGGAGGAATAATATACGGGTGTCGCGACGCACGTGGGTATGTTCCGGTTCAACAGGCCTTCAGCTGGGATCACGGCATTATTGCGTACGGGGCGGCGCTTGAGACTGAAACTACTTTTGCGATCGTGGAGGACGAGGGCAAGTATGAGATAAACATTATGAGCATTCAGGATTTCGTCTCAATCCCGCTTGGGAAGTATGTGCGTAACAATCTTGAATTCGGCAGAAGGCTTAGGAAGCAGCCCCTCATATTCGGGGTTAACTATTTTCTCAGGGATTTAAAGACAGGAGGATTCCTAAACGATAGGCGGGATAAACAGGTTTGGATGAAATGGATGGAGCTGAGGGCTCATAATGATGTTGGCGCGATAAAAGCCCCGACGGGTTGGATACCGAAGTACGATGATTTGAGAAGGCTCTTCAAGGAGGTGCGCGGCGTGGAGTATGCCAAGTCAGACTATGTGAAACAGTTCACGACGCGTGTTCGTGAAAACATATCTAAAATCAACCGGGTGGAGAGGTTCTTCAGGGAGAATGTTCCAGACGCGCCGCAGGAGCTGTTCAGCATACTTGAGGAGCAGAGAGAACGTTTGATAAGGGTGCAGAAGAGGTTTGGAAACTATGTTTCGCCTGATGACCTGGAGAAAGAGGATTGGCTGGGAGAATAGCGTTGCATGAACCGCGCGCTACGCTAAGCAGTCGCCCCCTCGAGTGACTTAGCGCATTCACATTTCCTCTCGTCCCGAGTGTTTTTAACAGCTCTTGCAAGCAGCCGCTTAACGTTATCTATGTTCCTGTTAAAGATCTCCTTAACCTCCTCATGCGTAATCTTCACCGGCCCCGTGCCCGCAGCATAGTTTGTCGACATCACTATGCTCGCGTAGCATATTCCGAGTTCCCTGGCTAAGGCCACCTCCGGGTAGCCGGTCATCCCGACGACGTCAGCCCCCCACATCCGGTAGGCTGTAATCTCCGCCGGCGACTCGAACCTCGGCCCCTCGGTGCATATGTACGTGCCCTTCGGATGGTAGAATATGTTTTCCTCCTCGCAGGATCTTCTCAAAACCTCTCTGAGCTCCGGGCAGTAGGGGCTTGTGAAATCGATGTGCACAACCCCGCCGACCGGCGGCTTATCCTTGAAGATTTTAATCTTGGTCCTGCCGTTGAAAAAGGTCGGTATTCTCCTCTTAGTCGCGTCTATAACCTGGTCGACTATAACGAATTCGCCGGGCTTAATATTCGGGTTTATCGAGCCGGCTGCTTGAGTCGTGAATATTCTTTCAACACCCAGCTTCTTCAAGCCGTAGATGTTAGCCCTGTAGTTGATCTCTGACGGTGGGACAGCATGCGAAACCTTGAGGCTGCCTGGCTTAGCATGCCTGGGGAGGAAGGCGACAGCCTTACCGCCTATGTATCCTATTTCTACCCTCGGTGTTTTACCGAAGGAGGTTTCAACAATCCTGTGTCCAACCGCCTCGAGAAGAGTATAGAGCCCTGAGCCGCCTATTATCCCTATTTTAACATCCTTAATTCGGGGCATGAGAAGTCTTACCTAGGGCTCGTAGATAAGTTTTACCTGTTTAGAGGCTCCCCGTAGAAAAAATAAATAAGTGTTACCATATTTTACTAATAGGGTCCGCCCGGGGTTGATTAATCCTAGGGAGATACTGGAGTTCTACCGGCTGAGGCAGCGTGGCTTCAGTAAGCTCTATATCATACTGCTCCTAGTCACGATAAACCTTTTCTCCATATCCATCCTGCTCGACGTCGCCAAGTTCTTCTTAGCTGTCCCAATGCTTCAGGCTGGAACAGTCGTCCTGATTGCGACCCTCATAGTGGGCGGGGCGGACAAGCTCAGGCTTGAGAGAAGCAGGTCAAACCTTTTTCTAACACTGGTTGAAAGCCTTCGGGTAACGTCATACACCATCCTCCCTATTCTCATGATTTTCGTCACCGTCCTTTTCTACCTTGGTAAGCCCAGCCTACCCTACTTTCAGAACCTTAGGGGCGTGATCTCAATGCTGACGGTCTTCCTAATCCTATCGGTTCTGGCTAAAATATTCATATTCCAAATCCGAATACTCGTCTCCCCTTTCGAGGATAGGAGGGCCATGAGGCTCCTGCTGTACGCGGGAACACTAGTAATATGCTTCTCAAGCATAATTTCATTCGTCTTATCGGACATTCTCCTCCCGCGCTACCTGACGCAATGGTTCATGTACGAGACGTTCATCTTCTTCCTCGAGCTGATCTTCCTCTACTTGTCCGCAGAGGTTGCTCTAAACTATAGGACGAGCATCTACATAATGATGTTCTTAACGTATATTGCTGTAGTATTCTTCTCCCTGACCGGGGGTGCTGAAATAATCAGGCTGAGCTACACGGATTACGACAGTGTTTTCCCGAAGATAGTTACAGGAGTTTTCCTTCTAAGCATAAACACTCAGCTGATGGACTCCAGGGTGAAACAGTTCTCCCTCGGCCAGTTTGAAACCAGGAGCGAGGGGGAGGCGACAATGGATGATTTGCTAAGCATACTGGAGGGGATTAGGAGGGATGTTGACATAAGCAAGAAGACTATTGAGAAGCAGGATAACGCGATAAAAGTATTGACTAGAATAATTGAGAGGATGACTGTTTCAAGCAGCGGGGCGATTGAAGAATTGAGGAAGGAGCTTAAAAACATCAGGCCGTCGCAGACAATCAGCAGCCTAAACACCTCGTTCTCGAAAAGGCTTGCCGAAGAAATCCTTAGGCTATGGGAGAACCATAAGGATTTCTCGCTGAGCGATTTAGCAGGGTTCATCCTGGGCCCTAGGCCGATGCCGGCTGGCAGCAGGAGAGCAGTCGACCTGGAGAACGTCTCGCCAATCCCTCTTTTCATAATGGTCTGCAAGGCGTCCCTGGATCTGCAGAACCCTGGTTCAGCGGAAGGTAAGACGGTTCAGCAGAAGGACCTGGCGGGTTTCCTAGTATCCAACCACCCGCATTTCCGGATGAAATGGAGCAGACGCACAGCGCAGAACTTCGTCAACTCCTTCATCCTGAGATACGTTAAAGCATGCAAAGAGGCTGGACTGTTTTTCACAGTAGAGAGCCGGGGCTCGATTGCCCTCTCAAACGACAGTGGTGTGCAGACGCTCTACGAGGCTGTTAGGGAATATGTTTTGGACATTGGCACTGAAAACATGCCCATGGCTCTCCTATACCTACCTAAAATAAGGGATTTAGCTTTAAAAGAACTGAATATTTCCGAAAACGATTTGAAAAAGATTTTTTAAAGATTTTTTGACAAAAATGAATTGAAAATATGAGAAGAAGATTCGAGGAAATTTTTTCAACGAGATTAATGGGTTTGAAGCGTTTCGAGTGATAAACGCATTTAGCCCGGAGAAGAGGAAACATAACCGGTTGCAGGATCACAGCGACATCTCCATAATCATTCCGACCCTGAACGAGGAGAAATCCATAGGGCTAGTTATAGAACGCGTTAGAAGAAGCCTACCCGGGGCGGAGATAATAATCGTGGACTCCAGCGACGATAAAACCCCTGAAATAGCCTCATCCCTAGGGGTGCGCGTCGTCAAGCAGGAGAGGAAGGGGTATGGGGCAGCGGTAAGGAAAGGCCTTGAAACAGCCGGGGGCAGGATTCTAGCCTTCATGGATGGAGATGGAACCTACGACCCGGTTGACTTAAAGAGGCTCGTCGACATTGTGAAGAAGGGTGAGACGGATGTCGCCACGGGCCGAAGGTTCAGCAGCAAGCCGGCGGGAATGAGTACCCCGAGATACATCGGCAACTTCATCGTGAACACTGTTTTCTCAATGCTTTTCCTCAGGAGGATCGGGGACACGCAGACGGGTATGAAAGTATTCTCGAGAGAAGCCTACTTGAGGATGAGGTTAAAGGAGAACGGCATGCCCTTCTCGACGGAAGTGTTAACCGAAGCATGCAGGAAAGGCCTTAGAGTAACAGAGGTCGGGATAAGATACTACAGTAGGATAGGCTTCTCAAAGCTGAACCCGCTTAAAGACGGCTTGAAAATACTCCTGTTCATGGTTAAGAGTAGAATAGGCTTTTCAAGAGATTAGGTCGAGAGTAATTATAACGTTCTGCGGAATCCGTATCGTCGTTAAGGCTCGAAGAGCCTTATCGTTAAGCCCAAGATAGATAAGCCTCCTGTAAAAACGCATCTCAAACTTGTCCCAGGTTATCGTGCCCTGTCCGCTAGGGTTCTTCTGAGTAGTAACCTTCAAAACCTTCCTTGGAAGAGGAATCGGGCCTGAAACCCTAACATTATTCTCCCTAGCTATCTTAAGTATCTGGTCCACTACTGTCTGAAGATCGCTCAGCTCGTTGCTCACTATCTTTATCCTCGCCCTGTTCACCAACTACGGGTTAGACGCTTCAAAAGGGTTTTTATGGATTTTCTTTCTTTAGAAGGCTTAGCAACAAGCTTCTTAAAAATGGGTTTAAACCCCCTTGCGCAGGGTTAAAGCGAGGTTAGACCGCTGTCTGGCATGGAAGAATTACGAGTTTTAACCCAACTATCTCCTGCTGGTTTTACCCGTTCTATCAATCCGCCACACCCCTTTTTTAACAGTTGGCCAACATCACTGTTAAAAAGCGTTTTCACGAAATCGCCTCTAAAGGGCTCTAATTCTTCTACCAAACATCCACATGGGATCTGGGCTATGATATGTTGCAATACCCGTTTTGCGAAGATAGTGTTTAATAGGGTTGTGCCATCAGAAACCCCAGTGAAGATTTTAGGCGTTTTCCCCATCATCCTGTAATCAACACCGTCAAGCAAATGATTCACAGTGCAGCCCCTTTAGACATTAGATCATTTTTCTTCCGGGTCCTCCCACATAGTGTTAAAAACCTCTATCCGTGCTTTTCTTGCTCAGCATTATAGTAGCATCTGTCAAAAACATGTTTTCCAAGTTTAACTTTAAGCCCAAAAGTTTCAAGCGTCTCCACCCTTTATCAAATTGTCGCGTAAATCTCCAGTAACTGGTTCTAAGGAAAAACTATGCCAACAGCATCAACCACTTTCAATCCCCGGGGTTTAATCACATGCTACATTTTATCCCGCCTTAAGCATTACTGTCAAAAACTTCAGACTCGTATCTGGATCCATTCGAGATTAACGGGGGAAACTTAAAACTTAAATATCATTAGGAAACAAGGTTAATGTTGGGGCCGGTAGTTCAGAGGTAGAATACCCGCTTGGCGACCCGGAAAAGGCCAAAGTGCGGGGGGTCGTGGGTTCGAGTCCCACCCGGTCCATTTTCCTCAGTGTTTAACCGCCGGAGGACCTAGCCACAGATGGATCTTATTGTTGTCAACATACAAATCATCAATTTCCAAATCATCTACATTACCCCATAAGTCATATCCAAGCAAACGTGTAGCCATTCCTAGCTCGATTGCTCTATTTGCAAAAAGATGCAGCGAGTTTAAAATATATTGCAACTCATAATTACCAGAGTCGATAATCACTTTATTAACGCGCTTAGACTCGAGTTCGGAGATTATGGTGGTTGTAAAAGATAATACGAGCGTCGCATTCTCATTCAGCAAATCCTTAACCCTTGGATGATTCTTGAATTTTTGCAGAAGGTATTGCTCACGTTTTTTATAAGACTCATATATGCTAGATAAGTCATTTCTGTATACCTTACTTTCTGAAACAATGCTATCGTATAAATCAACGGTAAGAAAGTATAGCTTACCTTTTCCTGCTAAGCCTATGTCTATCATATCATTAACTATGCTTTCTACCTCTTTAGGCTCACTTAAATACACACTAATTCCAAATAATATATCTTCTTTATCCTTGCCACTAATGCTAATAGAGCATTCTTCTGTCGTAGTTTTCCACCGCTTATCTATATAAGTTTGAGCATTCTTTCCAGCCAGCTCTAAGTCTTCACCCCATCCCCAAACTCTAGCCCCTGTCACTTCTTTCCACTCTCCCGTTTCCTCTTAATCTCTTCAAATATGGCTATGTGTCTAGGCTTATAACTGCCTATTTCATCTATAAACCTGATATGCTCTCCGGTCGGAATTGAAAAACAATAATATGTTTCTTTACTAGGCCGTTTGTATTCTAAAATTTCATGAGGATGAAAACCTAGGTCCATGAGAGTCTGCCGCAACTCTTCTAGACCTTCTTTGCACCTAGAGTAAATCCGTATTGTAATATCACCCCCAGATACTGAAACGTTTCCATCTCCCGTGAAAAACCCCTTTAGAAAAGCCCTTTTACCCTCATCGTCAAGGTGTTCTCTAGGCACATGGAATTCATAAGGCCCAGGTTTTAAATTCAAATCGCTCAAATCATAGTAGATCCCCTTACTATATATTGTTGCGGTGATCAACCCATTTCTCTTCCTAGTGTAGTGATGCGAAGTCATACCATATGTCTCATTAGATAGTTTGTCAAAGATCCTTATAAGCTCCTCGTATTCGGAGTAGAATTTGCTTGAATATTCTGTGCGATATCCTCCTTTCAAACGCGGTTCCCGGCGAAAAGTGACGCTTCCATCAGAGGCTATCATCCCCATGAATATTGCTTTTTCTGGGGTGCTTATTTCCCTAACCCCCTTTTCCGAGACTTCAAGCAACATTCCACGGCTCAGAGTAAATAGGATTCTCTCTTCTTCAACACGTGCCTCTGAAAATGTGCCGATGGTAATGCCTTTCTTTATCAATCCATATTCGCCACCTTCCGTTTTACGTACCTCATATTCTCCAAAGGCCTTTATCGTCCAATGGGCTTCTCCGCACTCCTCCTTCTTTCCAGTGTCTTCCCTCTCCCCCTGGAGGAACCTTCTCTCGTGCTGTTTTACGGCTGAGCCTCCGCCCATTCCCCTATCTCCTCTTTCTCCGCTTTAGCCGGCTCAGGTCCAAGAGGTTGTGGGCAGCCAGCGTCCTCATCGCGCGCTCCTTATCCTCAAACCAGAGGTCGATGATATCTTGGGGCATCATTCCCCCGCATGCTTCACAATAACACTCCTCGAACCTTATCACCGGATCCGTAAGGTCGTAGAACAAGCCGTCCCAGTAATACTCCCCGTGCTTAGCCCTCAGGAACCAGGAGAGGCTGCTATAACTAATGTCTTTATAATTCCGAAGCTTCTGGCCGACGCCGTAGAGAAGGAGCTCGAAATCTTCTCTAACCCTATAGCTTCTCTTCAGGGAGATTAGGACGTACGGGAGGAACTCGTCAAGCCTCTCCTCCTCGAAAAGCTCTCTAGCTGGCATTGCGAAGGAAGCATAGCCCATTTCAACCTGCTTCCTGACAGCCCAATCCATCTGGCGCAGGTTAGCACCCTTAACCAGACCTATCAGAGGAGTATCAAGCTTGAGGAAATCGTTCGCGAAGGAGACGAGGCGTATGGTTTGGGACCAGGACTGATAGAGTGGGACATCGGTATAGGTGTAGTTGTCAGGAACCATTGTGGCATCCGGTTTCAAGTCATTGATCAGTTTGAAGTAGTCCCTGGTTTCAAGCCTGTCGATAAGCTCATCCGGCATAACTGTCGACAAGAGTATTTTACCGTCGAAGCCGAGATAGTCGTGAAGACCCTTGGCGGAAGCCTGAGCCAAAACGTCTTCGTTTGTTAGAAGCTGCCAGAGGGGTACGAAAACCGCTGATGCTTGAAAACCATCCCTCCAAAACCAGGATCTTTCATCAGCAACATCGATCTCAGGCACAAACCTGGGAAATCCCACCTTCGCCATCTTCTTCCCTGCTAAAGGGGGAATCGGTATTGGAGGAGGCCTATCCTTTCCACCGATTGTGCAATACGGCCTCAGCCTGCAGAAACTCCGGGGATGACTTATACCGGTGTAGGAAGTACCCTTAATACACTTATCCACTAGACAAGTTTCAATCACGCAGCCGATGCATAGTTTCCTGAAATAAGGACACTTTCCACAGTCAGCTCCACATCTCCCCTTCTTCAACACGATTATTTCTCATACTTTCTAGGATTTAAGCAGACATTTTCCGGCGAGATGCGTGAAGGTCTTGGTGGAACAGTAATTAGCGGTTTGACCAGGCATCTTTTAATCGTAGGCGATAATATTTATACTGGGTTTCAGTTTTCCATAGAGGGTTGCTGGTCAGGAATGAGTGGACATAGCCTTGTCTACTATATTGACAATAGTGACATTGATCCTGGCAGCGTGGAGGCGGGGAAACGCTACGAGAATATGCGTAGAGAGATTTACCGGGTCTACTCTGGTCCCTGTGTTGTTAGGCACTATAGCGGGTGTTCACTCAGGGAGGTTCAGGAGCTTGAGCCGTTGGCTGTTGTCTTGCGGCAGTGGCACTCCTTGGGAGCAGTTCGTAAGGAATGATTGGACGAGGGAGTTTGAAATAATTAGGGAGGCGCGGGTCCCTGTTCTAGGGATATGCGGCGGGCACCAAGTGATTGGAATGGCGTACTGGCATCCACGTCGTGAGCTGGGTTGTTCACCTATTCGTCGCCTTAAACCGGGTGAGAAGGATGAAAATGTGGGTACGCATCTTGAAGGATACTTCGTGGAGAAGGGCTTACTACCGGTTAGGATTGTTAAGAGGAACCCTCTTTTCAACGGCCTTGGGAAAGTTATCTACGTTGACGAGCACCATTACTGCGAGGTTAAGGAGCTTCCCCCGGGCTTCGACCTCCTAGCGTCTACGGAGGAATGCCGTATTCAGGCGATGAAGCATAGGATGCGCCCATTATACGGGGTGCAGTTTCACCCGCAAATCTTCGACGAGGAGCATCCTGATGGAAAAAGGATTCTTGAAAACTTCTTTGAAATAGCTCAGCAGTATTGGGAAAAACCGGCTGCGCAGTGAAGAGTCTTAAAGCAGCATGCTTCTATAGGCTGTCCACTGCTGCTAGCCGTACCCTATTTGCTCCAAAGCCTTTGAAACGTTTTCCGCGGCTTTTCTCAGCAGGGACTCCTCATTCTCGCCCAGCTTCTCCTGAACGATTCTAAAACCGTTCCTCCCAGCTTCAACCGGAACACCCAGGCAGACGTTCCTAATACCGTACTCACCGTTTAAAATGGCTGAAGCAGGCAGGATCTCCCTGCTGTCGGATAACACTGCCTTAACCATTCTGGCTATTGACGCGCCAGGCCCGTGGACCGTGGCTCCCTTCATGCTTATTATCTCGGCGGCTGCCTTAACAGTCTCGTTCTGAACCGTGTCTAGCTCTGTGTCGCTCAACCCGTATTCCTCGCGCATCCTGTCCCTAAGGATCACCATGTTCTCACCATGCTCCCCGAGGACGAACGAGCTCAGGCCGCTTACCCTGATTCCCCTGCTCCTCATTATCGTTTTTAAACGGCTTGAATCAAGGACGCCGCTTAAGCCAGCTACCCTGCGCCTCTCAACACCGCTTCTCCTCCAGAAAACATAGGTTAAAACGTCGACAGGGTTCGTAACGATTATGAAGACTGTTCCACCGTCTCCACCAGCGTATTCCTTGGCTATGCCCTCGATTATCGGCAGGTTCTTGTTCAAAAGGTCCATCCTGCTCATCCCCGGGGTTCTTCCAAAACCCGCCGTCACGATAACGACGTCAAGGCCGTGAAGCAGCGAGAGGTCGCTAGTCCCCTTGACCTGAACGTTTAAACCAAGGGCTTCAGCCGCGTTCTGCAGGTCCAAGGCTTCTCCGGCTGGAAGCCTAGGCACTATGTCGTAAAGCAATATTTCATCAGCCTCCGCGAGGAGGAATGAGGCTGCTGAGCACCCGACTTTCCCGGAGCCTATTATCCCGATTCTCCTCAAAGCCGATGTCCACCTGTAAACGGTAAACTTAAAAGTATCAGTTTAAGAGGGTTTGGAAAAGGAAGCAGTATTGCATGACGTGATAATAGTGGGAGGAGGCCCGGCGGGAATATTCTGCACGTTAAGTGTGCTTGAAACCCTTCCCAACGCGTCCATCCTGATTCTTGAAAAAGGGCGCGACATTCGTGATAGAACATGCCCCGCGAGGAGAGTTAACAAGCTCTGCGTCAGGTGCGGCGTATGCAATATTTACAGCGGCTGGGGAGGTGCAGGAGCCTTCTCCGACGGGAAGATAACGCTCGACCCGGAGGTTGGAGGCTGGCTTCCAGAGGTCTTATCATCCGAGAAGACGCGTCAATACATAAAGAAGGTTGACAATGTTTTCCTGAGCTACGGGGCGCCTGAGAAGGTTTACGGGGAGGATGAGGATTCCTTCGAGGAGTGGAGGAGGAAGGCTAGCCTAGTGGGCCTGAAGCTTCAGAGGAATCCTGTTAGACACATGGGGTCAGACCTCGCGTTCAAAATACTGAGCCGGATGAAGGAGGATCTTGAGAAGAGTGTTGAAGTAAAGGTTATGACTGAGGTTGAAAGCTTCATCGTTGAAAACGGTTCCGCCAAGGGTGTTAAGACGAAGAATGGTGAAAACGTTTTCGGACGGTTCATCGTAGTCGCCCCAGGCAGGTCTGGAGCAGGATGGTTGAGGAAAGAGTTCACCAGGCTCAATATCCCTATGAGGCGCAACCCGGTTGACCTAGGTGTGAGAGTAGAGGTTCCGGCAGAGATAATGGACAGCATTACTCGAGACCTCTACGAGCCTAAGCTGAAGTACGTTTCGAAAAGGTTTGACGACAACGTTAGGACGTTCTGCGTCAACCCGCATGGGGAAGTTTTAACAGAGTTCTACGAGGGAATTGTCACCGTGAACGGCCACAGCTACAACAGTTACAGGACTGACAACACTAATTTCGCAGTGCTTGTTTCAACGGATTTCACAGAGCCCTTTAAAGAGCCCATCGAATACGGGATGTCGATAGCTAAGCTTGCAAACCTTATTTCAAACGGCGTTGTTGTTCAAAGACTAGGCGACCTCCTTCAGGGGAGAAGGTCTACGCACGAGCGTCTCAGCAGGAGCCTGATAACCCCGACGCTGCCCGACGCGACACCGGGAGACCTGAGCTTCATCCTGCCCTACAGGATTCTCTCTAACATTGTTGAAATGCTCAGGGCTATGGACCGTCTAATCCCCGGGATCTTCTCGAAGCACGATACGCTTCTCTATGGTGTTGAAGCCAAGTTCTACTCCTCAAGGGTTGAGGTTAATGAGCATGGCGAGACTCCTGTTAAAAACCTGTTTGCAGTCGGAGACGGTGCGGGAATAACGAGAGGCCTGTCTCAAGCAGCAGCCTCAGGCCTCTACGTGGGCCACGTGGTCTCGGAGAGGCTTAAAGCCTAAAACCAGGCGTGCAGAAAGGGTTTTCCTAGCCCATCCCCTGCAGGGGAACTAGGAGTGCTAAGCCTTAATGTTAGTCAGGAGTATAGTCTTCGAATATGCTTTCCCCCGCCTCGCCCTCCTCCCGGGTTTCCTCCACGCGCTCTGGCTGCTCAGGCTTCCCCATGGTTTTCTCCAGCCGCGTGATCCTTTCCTCCAGCCTTTCAATCCTGCTCACTATGTCTGGAGGCGGCGGGGGAAGCTGCTCGCCGGATAGTGGTGTGCCGCAGTGGCTGCAGAACCCGGATTCTCCAGTCAACGGTTTACCGCAGACTGGGCATGCTTCCTGCTTCACCGTCACGGGTTCCTCAACCCTCTTCGGCTTCAAGGGTGTTAACCTGGCACCGCATTTAAAGCAGAACTTGTAGCTTGCACTGTTAACTGCACCGCACTCAGGGCAGATCATCGACTCTTCTGTTTCAACCATCTGCTTCTTCGGCAATAAGGGTGGCGTGAGCAGGGGCCTCCTTCTTAATCCGAGAACGCCTCCGGAAACGCAGAGTACAGCACCCACTATACCTATCGTGGAGGGCACGAAGCCTCCTAGGAAATCCACGAGGCCTGACGCCCCCAGGTTGCCCGGCGTAAAAACATACGGCATGTATCTTCCAGCATACTTTAGGAAGACGGGCAGCAGGGAGAAGCAGAGAACAACCGTCGAGAAGGCCAGTACGATCGCTGAGCCGGCTAACGCCCTCTTACTATTCCCCGAGGCGGTTAACAATGCTCCCAGCAGGATGACTACCGCGAGAAACAGGGCGGCTAGGTGGAGGACCGTTAGAAGAAGCAGGTAGTGGCTGCTGAACGCGAGGATAAGAACACCAGTAAGCATGAGTGCTGCCCCGGTTACTGATAGTGCGAAGGAGCCGGCATTTTTTCAGCCATTTTTTTCAATCTAGGGTTTCCCTAGGACTTTTATAAACCTTGGTTATATTGCCATACATTACTGCCAGCGTCCTCTAAACCCGTCTTAATGTTTAATCCCCCGTTCACCTGTTTACAGTTCGCCTGCGATTCCATGGTTACTGCAGCTAGTGTGATGCTCCAGAAGAATTGTAACAGGCCATATCGTCAACTCCGGGTTGGCCTCGTCAAGTATGCGGGTCCCGGTTTCCAAGTGTTGAAAACCGTTTAAACCAGTTGGCAGACGAGAAACACCGGCCTCTCTCCCCGCCTCAGGCGCCTCTCTAAACTTTTTAACCTGAAACGGGCTGAGACATTCAGATGCTCGGGTTCAGCGAGACAGCGAGGAAGCTTAAGGCTGAGACATCTATTCTCGTAGATGCTTTCAGGAGGAGGGCTAGGCAGATCCGCGGCGCCAGAGAACTCGCAGCCCTTGTTAAGACCCTGGATTTTAAAACGGCCACCGAGGCTGCCCGCGAATACTTCGACGTCGGGGAGCACTTTGCCACCGGTATCGACGGCTCGATGCAGACGGATGAGCTGCTTGAAATGTTCATATTCTACGTTAACGCTGCAGCCTACACTTGTCCCTTCACAGTCTCCAGTGAACGCGTTGAGTTTAAGCTCGACCAGGCTAGGAGGGACGAAAGGCTCTCAGCCTCAGCCACCGTCCCGCTTTGGATGGAGGACCTCCCGGAGGCTTCTGACTCTTCAAGCATAGATACTGACTACCAGCTTGACGCAGCCTCCAGCAGGATAGCGTTCGCGCTCATGACGATGGCTGAGCTGAAGATGGCTTGCGAGGCAGCCGGCTCGAGAAGGGTTAGAATCCTGTTTCTAGACAGGCCTCTGTCAGGCTCCCTCCCGCCTCTAGCGAGGGACTACAGGGACCTGCTTAGGATGAAGCATTTCTCCCTGGCTGGAATGGAGACCCCTGCTGGCCAGCTTTCCCTTCTCGACATGACTCTAGCATACTACCTTGGCCCCGGTGGGAACCCTCTGCCACCGAGGGAGAGATACCTTCCGTATGCTGTTGTAAGAATGCTTCTCGACGGCGAGGCGCACACGGCTTCTGAAATAGGGAGCAGGCTCCGCCTAGGCACCAGCGGTTTCGAGAAGACTGTGAAAAGGCTGAGAAGGATTAACGCGGAATCCGGGGGAAGGCTGCTTGAAAAAGGCGGTGGGAGGGGCGAGAACGCTTTCAAAATCACCGGCTACGCTAGGAACTACTGGAGAAGGGTTGAGCACGCTTTAAACTGGGTTCTTGAAAAAGTGTTCACGGGCGAGGACCACCCGTTGTCCCTGGGTGAGGAGAAATGGCTGACCGCTAGGGATCTTAACGCTTTCAACACTCTCCTCATCTACAGGCTGAGGAGCCTGGCTTTCGAAAACAGGGTGCTGGTCATCGGAGTGGCTAAGGACGTTGGCTCCACCGACTTAAGCAGGGTAGTGATACCGTTCGCAGGCTCGAGAGGAGTTCTTGAGGCAAGCAGGGTCCCGCTCATGGTTAGAAGCGACAGGGCTCTCCTCGGGCTGCTGAGCACCTCTGAGGAGATAGATTTTCCAACACCATGGAGGACGCTTGGCTACGACGCTGTCTTCACCACGCTGGTCTTCAGGAGAAACGAGACTCCGAGTCTTGCAGCAGCCAGGAAGAGAGCGGGCCACGAGGGTTTTATCGTTAGAAACTACTTCCAGCTCAGAAGCCTGTCTTCAGACGCGAGAAGCAAGTCCTCAGTATTCCTATACGACAGGTTTCAGAACGATGCTTCCGACAGCGAGCATAGGGAAACAGTTGAGATAAGCGAGATGAACAGGGCTTGCGAAGCTGAAGTCTACTTCGAGCAGGGTCGAAACAGGCTGGATGATCTTATACTCCTAGTCCTAAGCCTCTCGGACAACCCGCATGTCGCTGAAGCCTTCGGCCACAACCAGCTTCTTTTCCTGGCTGACAAGGCGGTTAAGGCTGAGGCTAAGCAGGCTAGGCCGATGCTGAGGGGAATCGTAGAGCTTGAAATAGGCCCGTTGGCGAGGACAGACAGGATGTTCAACATAGCGAGAAGATTTAGAGATATAAGGGCGGAGTACGAGGTTATGAGGGAGGCTGGGGGAGGAGAGGCTTGAGCCTTAGGGAGGACCAGCTTTTCGACGATCTTGACGGAAGGTTTCAGGCGAGGGTTAGGACGCATGGAACATCATATTTAAAGACATCCGTAAGGGGCTCTGAGGTCACGCTTAGAAGCTCGACGGCGACGCTTGAAACAAGGTTCAACATGCAGGTTCTAGACAGGCTTCACTCACCATCCTTCATAGGGATCGAGAGGCCTACCGCATCAAACCCCAAGACATACTTGGTGTACGAGGTTGTCGGGGTTAGGGCTACACACCTGCAGGAGCTTGGCGTGAGAGTATCCATGCCCGGGGTTCTCAGGGAGGAGTTTCTGCAGACCATTGAGAAAGACTGGGAAACAGCTAGGGAGAACTGGATAGACGTTGTCGCCGCGCCAACGGGCTACTTGGCCAGGGTCGTCAACGGGAATGTGGAGTTTGAGAAGACGACGATCTCCCCGCTTACAGGCAAGCAGGCACACCTCCTCTCCAGAGATGCTGTGAACGCATTCGTATGCGTAGAGGACGGGGCGGAGGTCGGAAGGCTCATGGGGCTGGACGTGCCTGTGACAGCTAAAATAGACTCTATGATAAGATACCACACGGGGGTATTCGGGTTCACCGGCACGGGTAAGTCGAACCTGACCTCAGTCCTGATTAGGAAGGCTTTTGAAACGGTTGAGGGCCTGAGGGTAGTGGTTTTCGACGTCGCGGGAGAGTATGTTGTAAACCTGCTGGACCTTCTTGAGAATGGTGTTGTCTTCACCACGGAGAGGACTGCTGTTGAAAACGAGGAGGAGTTTGTGAAGTCTCAAACAATCCCTGAGTCTCTCGAGGAGGCGGTTGGAGCAGAGAAGATTGAGAAGGCCTTGAGCATGCTTCATGGAAAAGGGAGGGTTCGCCGGCTGGTTTTAACGGAGCCAGGCCAAGTGGAAGTGGGGGTGGAGGATGTTTTGAATCTTCTCTACTCGATTATCAGTTCAGGAAAGCCGGGCGCGATCGCGGCGAAAATGGCTCTGGGGAGGCTGATCAGCTTTATGGAGGAGAACAGTGTTAAGGAGACGGATTCGCTGCTCAACCTGGCTGCTGACCCGAAGAAGGCCGAGGGCTTTAGAAGCATTCTTGAGGATTTCGCAGGAGAGCTTCACGGAATGTCATCTGAGGTGAAAGCAGTGAACACGATCCTAAGGGCTTTGGAGAGTACTCCGGGGAGAACAGTGGTGAAGAGGGAGGCAGCGGTGAACCCTAAGCAGCTGGCTGAACTAATCATTAGCGAGGGGGCTCCGGGTCTAACTGTCGTCTACGCTCCTAACCTGGTTGAGGCCCGGCTGGCGGTTTCAAGATACGTGGACCGCTTGCTGGAGTTGAAGAAGAGGGGTTTCTCTCGCGTCAACGTTTTAACGGTGCTTGACGAGGCTCAGGAGTTTGTCCCAGACCGGGCGAGGAGGGAGGATGCCACGGAGCAGTCTAACACGGCGGTTGAGACGCTTCTCAGGCAGGGCAGGAAGTATAGGGCGGGATGCTGGCTGAGCACGCAGAGGGTTGCACACCTGAACGTTAACGCTCTTCAACAGCTCCACACTTACTTCACGAGCACGCTACCCAGGTTCTACGACAGAATGGTGATTGCGGACGCCTACTCGCTTGACTACGAGGTTCTCAACAGGGTTGCTGAGCTGGACACTGGGGAATGGATGTTCGTCTCATACAAGGCTACGAAGAGAAGAAACGTCCCAGTATTCGTAAAAACACCCAACAACGAGCAGAAGATCATTGAGCACGTTAAGATTTACTCCTAGCACGAGATTCCTATTAGGAAGTTCAAGGTGGCTTTACGTGCCTGAGCTTCTCGCTCGCCTGCTCTCCGCCCACTCCCCAGTTTTCCTTAGGAACCTCGTGAATGATCACTTCAACAGCCTCCGGATGGATACCGGTCTCGACGAAAACCCTTGTTATCCCAGATATCACTCTCCTCTTAGCCTCGTCTGAGAAACCCGTCCAGACGTAAACATGTACAACCGGCATAATCTAGGGTTCGCCTAGAAGGCTTTAAAGGCTTACTGCCCGAAGCCACGGAGCCGGTTCCCATTATTCGAAGCTATTCGCCAGGGGAAAACTTTTAACCGGAAAAGGCTGCGGAGAAAAACCGGAGGGTTGTCCGGAGCACAAGGCGGAAACCTTGCACTGTGTAGGCTTTGAAAATCTAGAGGCGTGTTTTTCTGCGGCGGACGCTACATTAACCATAGGGTTCCGCTTCTCTTCCAGCTGTATCTTGAAACGGAGTCGGCTAGAAAGCTTTCAACCGAGGCTCTGGCTGCAAGCCCAAGCCGGCAGCCTCAAATGAGAAAGGTGAAACCCAGTCAGGATGTTCTCAAAGCTTTCCGGAAGAAGAGACTGTTGACAGCGGTGGTGGAGAGAATAACTATGAAACGCCTCGCTTCCTAAAATATGATACTGCTCTCCAAATCTGACGCGCTTTTAAAGACACTGCTCGTTGCGTTTTTACCGCACGCTAAGAAGCGTCTTTTCATCCAGTAGAAGGCTACGCCTGCTGCTAACCCTGCAGAGCCCATCATCCATGCTTCAAGCGGGATACAAGCCATTAGGATCAGGCAGGTGACTAAGCCTAGAACCGGGATAACACGGGGGTAAAGCCGTTTCTCAATTCTCAATCTTAACGCAGACGCATTTGCTAGAGCATAGTAGAAAAGCAGCGCGAAAGTGCTTATGGCAATAATCCTGCTGAGGTCTACGAATAAAGCGAGAACCGTCATTAAAACACCAATTATCCAGATGGAGTAATATGGTGTGCCGAATCTCGCATGCAGCTTGCTCATGGCTTGAGGCAGGTCTCTTCTCCTCGCCATCGCATAAACCATGCGAGACACGCCTAGGATTGATGTGAGCAGAACACTCGCAGTTGCAAGAAGCCCTCCGGCGGAGACTATGTAGACCGCGGCCGTGCTGCCAGTCACGCTTATTGCATCCGTCAGCGGCGATTTCGAGCTTGAAAGATCTGAGGCTCCTGCAAGCCCGACGGCTATGGTTCCGACGAGAATATAAACTAGCGTGGATATTACTAGGGATAGAAGTATCGCTCTTGGAACATTTTTCCTCGCGTTTCTGACCTCCTCCGCTACCACGGCTACTCTAGCGAAGCCACCGTAGGCGAAGAAAATGTAGAATGCTCCATAGAATACCCCGGCTTTAAAAGGCTCAAACCGTGAGAAGTTCTCCACCCTTATGAAGCAGAAACCGGTTACGATGAAGAATACCAGTATGAGTAGTTTTGCGGTGACGAGAATATTGTTGGCGAAAGCTGACTGACGGATCCCGATGAAGTTCAGCGTCGTGAAACCCATGCAGACTATTGCTGCAATAAGATTAACAGATAGAACTGGAGCCAGTGTCGCAAGGTAATACGCGAAGCCCAGCGAGACAGCTGCTCCCGCAAAAGTGTTTGACAAAACCCATATCCATCCTGCTAGAAAACCCGCGAACGGCGAGATTAACCGATAAGCATATTCGTAGATGCTTCCCTCTAAGGGTTGCCAGGCCGTCAGCTCCGCTAGGCTTAAAGCAGTTAACAACGCGATTACCGCGGCTATAAGCATTGAAACCACTAGGGCTGAACCGGCTAAACCCGCAGCAATACCTGTAACGATGAAAATGCCTGCTCCAATAATCGCGCCAATGCTGATGGCAGTGGCGTCAAACAGACCCAGGGAAGGCTTAAGCTTGGTCTGCTGCACGCTGCTTGCATCCATGCTTATTCATCAGGCTGAAACCCGTTGGTTACGCGCATGATTTAAAAAGGTTACCTACACAGCGGGCTCAAGGGATCCTGATGATGCGCATCATCTTTAAGCCAAAGGAAGGGTATCTTAGCCTTATAAGGGTGTGCAGCCGGAATAAGAATCGAGGGGAAAAAGATGAATTGGCGTAACGTAGCTAAGATATTTGAAGGCGTCTACTGGGTCGGTGTTAGAGACTGGAACCGCAGACTGTTTGACGCTTTAATCACGCTTCCGCAAGGAACGACTTATAACGCGTATTTAGTAACTGGTGAAGGTAAAACGGCGTTGATCGATACTGTGAATCCCGGTTTTGAAAAAGAGCTTGAAGAGAAGATCAGTAGCATTACAGATCCCCGTGAAATCGACTACGTGGTGATGAACCATGCTGAGCCAGACCATGCTGGCGCCATCCCACATGTCATGGCGATAAACACTAAAGCCAAACTCGTAGCAACAAGCAAAGGGGCTAGGATGGCCCAGACGTATTACAAGGTGCCTGGAGACAGGATAAAAATGGTTCACGACCAGGAGACCATTAGCCTCGGCGGGAAAACGCTTCGCTTCATCGAAGCACCGATGCTACACTGGCCTGAAACAATGTTCACGTATCTTCAGGAGGATAAAATTCTCTTCCCATGCGACTTCTTCGGCTCGCACGTGGCAAAGGGGCTTTACGACGATGAGGTGGAGGACCTGGTTGTCCACGCTAAAAGATATTGGGGTGAGATAATGATGCCTTTCAGAGCTATGGCTGAAAAAGCGTTGGGAAAGATAAAGGATTTAGAGGTTAAAATGATAGCGCCAAGCCATGGTCCCGTTCACAGGAACCCTGAACTAATCCTAGAAAACTACGCTGGATGGGCGAAGGGAGAGACAAGGCGGAAAGCGACTGTTGTTTACGTATCTATGTGGAACAGCACGGAGAAGATGATATGGCCAATGGTGGAAACTCTCGCCTCGGAAGACGTTGAAGTTGCTCTTCACAACCTTGTTTCAAGCGACGTCGGCGACGTAGCGAAGGATCTTGTTGACTCCAAAGCCATCGTTTTAGGAGCACCAACAGTGCTAGGCGGTGCGCACCCGTTAGCCGTGTACGCAGCCTACCTGGTTAAAGCATTAAAGCCGCCGGCAGGATTCGGGGTTATCCTAAGCCCTTACGGCTGGGGCGGAGGGGCTGTGAAACACATTCAGGAAATCCTTGGTCAGACGAAAATCGAGGTCGTCGGAGCATTAGAAATAAACGGGCCGCCCACGGATAAAGATATGATTCAGATAGTTGAGCTGGGTAAAGCCCTAGCTAAAAAGATTAGGGAAGAAGCTTAACCTGGAAAGCTAACCAACATAGAGCCTAGTAAGAGAACTCTGGCTCTGAAACCTCTTTAAATGATGATTTCTTCCTGTCCCTCTTTTTTCACCGAGGATGAATCGCTTTCGATTTAAAAAGGATTTATATGAAACAATGCTAGTGAAAGCCCTCCTCAGTTAGAAAAATGCGAAAGTAATAAGAGGCGGAGAAAACTTGAAAAGCATTAGGAAGATAAAGAGTGGAGAAGCACAGAAGGCTGCTTAAGCTAGAAAAAAGAATAAAGGAGTGTAGAAGATGCAGGCTTTGGAGTATAAGGGTTAACGCTGTTCCTGGAGAAGGCCCTGCAAACGCTGAGATAATGTTCCTGGGGCAGAACCCCGGGAGAAACGAGGATGCTCAAGGAAAACCATTCGTAGGAATGTCTGGGAAATTTTTTGAAAAGCTTCTGAGCCAAATAGGCCCAGAAAGGAGTGAAGTCTTTATAACTGGAGTGGTTAAGTGTCACACGCCGAAAAACAGGCAACCCGTAAAAGACGAGATCGAAGCCTGCAAACCGTTTTTTCCTTGAACAAATCAGAATCATCAAACCAAGGTTAATCGTGGTTCTGGGAAATGTTGCCTTTAAAGCATTGTTTCTCACCGAAAAAGTCTCCCTATCGAAAAGCCACGGGAAGCTTATGAGGAAAAGGGGAATAGCCTATTTTCCAACTTTCCACCCCGCTGCGGGAATGAGGTTTCCAAGCGTCAGGAGGAAGATGGAAGAAGATTTCAAGAAACTTGAGAGACTGATTTTAACGCGATTAAGCGATAGCGGACTAGCGCGCGAAGAATGCAGGGGTAAATCAGACTTTAGAATCTATCGATCCATTAAAAACGGGTGAATTGGGCATCGAATACCCCCTGCCTCTCGAGATTATATATTTTCAGAAGGCCGATTGCTCTCTGAAGAGCATCTTCTTTAGGATGGACCTTTAATATTCTTCGAAAGCAAGTGTATTCTAATCTCCTCAATTGCCCCCTTAGGCGTAAACAGGATAAGACTCCAAGTACTCGCTCACCCTCTCCGCCTTGACGCTAACCCGTCGTGCCTTCTCGAGAAGCTCAGCGTCCTCTGTTACGAGCACAGCATTCCTAGCCCTAGCCATGCTCAAGTAGGAGGAATCATAGAAAGTAGCCCCTTGCTCAAAAGCTATACTCATTACGTCTTCAGCAAACTCTTTTGAAGAAGCGCGCGCTAAGACTGCTATAGCAACGGTTTAATCGCCCCTCCATACCGTATAGCGGTAAGCCCTTCAGGTTTCGCCAGTTTCTGTATCGAGAATTTACACCGCGGAATCCCATCATTACCATTTTAAAACACGTTCTTTAAACGACTTTAACGCCTGCGGTATTGCGGAGCCGCTTGTTTATCAGACGCCTCTGTCCCAATATGTGGACAGCATGTTCTAAAACCTAGGATAATTAGGCTGTAGGACTGTCTATAGATGGTGTAAACCCATATGGTGAGAAGCAGCTTAATAAGAGGATTGGTTACAGCCCTTTCATTGGTTCTGATTGTTTCAACCTTCTTAACGGCTTTCATTGTCCAGATAAACGAGGAGAGTAGCGTTGTGGGTTTGAAGAGCTTCACTTCATACGAGGAGATCAGGAGCTTCGTTAAGGCTAGGGCTGGCGAGATTCTTTACGCTAACCGCTTATTCTACCGTTTCTCCATCCCCCTTCTGGCGGATAGCGCATTCGGAGCCCCCAAGGATACTCTTGAATACTCCACTACTAACATTCAGGTTTCCGGCGTGGATGAGGCGGATACGGTTAAGACGGACGGCCGATTCATCTACACGGTTTCTGAAAACAGTGTTTTCATAGTTGAAGCATATCCTCCTGAGAATATGCGGAAGGCCTCTAGGATTAGTGTCGAAGGGTATCCCGTGGGATTGTTTGCAAACAACGATAGGCTTGCAGTAATAATGTGTGAAGACCTTCCGCTGGAGGATGACTACTACGGGTCATGGGGAGTCTCCTTAGCCATCTACGATGTCTCTGATGTTCAGAACCCTAGGCTCATTAGGAAAGTCTCTGCCGAGGGTGGATACGTTAGCTCAAGGATGGTTGGGAAGCATGTCTACATGGTTACGACTAAGCCGGCAGTCAAGCCTCTTGAGAAAGACGTTGACGTATTATTCCCCAGGATTATTGTAAACAGCATCATCGTCAACATCCCGGCTGATAAAATATTTTACTCGAACGGGACTGAGGCTCCGGAGAGCTATACGATCATAATCGCGGCAGACATTTCTGCTGAAGAGGGCGGGGTGGAGTCTAAGGCTGTTTTAACGGGTTACGCTGCCTGCATGTATGTTTCCCCGGGCAACATGTACGTTGCGATGCCCAGGGGGATTTACGGCGGAGGAGAATCAACGGAGATACATAGGATTAGGATTAACGGCCTCGAGATAGAGTGTGAGGCGAGCGGCGAGGTTCCGGGTAGGGTTCTAAACCAGTTTTCGATGGACGAGTATCAAGGCTATTTCAGAATAGCCACGACCACTGGCTATGTGGCAAGGTTTTTCAGCGAGGCTACTAGTGCCAACCATGTTTACGTGTTAGACACCAAGACCCTGGAGGTCAGGGGCAGGCTTGAAAATCTTGCTCCCGGCGAGGAAATATACTCAGCGAGGTTCATCGGCTCAAGATGCTACCTCGTAACGTTCAAAAAGGTCGACCCGTTTTTCACTATAGACCTCAGCAACCCTGCTGAGCCAAGGGTACTTGGCAAGCTTAAGATACCTGGCTACTCAGACTATCTTCACCCTTATGACGAGAACTATCTGATAGGCGTAGGCAAGGAGACGGTTGAGGCTGAGGAGGGAGACTTCGCCTGGTATCAAGGCTTAAAAATCTCTTTGTTCGACGTTTCAAACGTCACTAGCCCCCGGGAGGTTGGGAAAATCATCGTGGGCGATAGGGGAACGGATTCGCCTGCCCTGTGGGATCATCATGCGTTTCTCTTCGACGGAGGGAGGGGTCTACTCGTAATACCGGTTCTGGAGGCTAAGATTTTCCGCGAAAAATATTCTGGCGGCATACCGCCAAATGCCTACGGTGAATACGTCTTTCAAGGAGCATACGTCTTCAGAGTTTCGCCGGAGGAAGGGATTACGCTTAGAGGCAGAATAACGCATTTAGAAGACCAAGATGCGCTTGATAAAAGCGGGTACTACTTCAGCTCAAGGTATACAGTGGCGAGAAGCCTATACATAGGTGATGTTATTTTTACAGTGTCCGGTGGAAAGATAAAGGCAAACAGCCTAGCCGATCTCTCAGAAATATCCGAAGTCGAGCTGGACTAGCCCGAATCTGTTTTTCTATAAATACCTCCTTTAAGCCTCAGTATTTCGTTTTCAAGACTCTCCGCGTAACTCTTGTCTAAGAAGGCTTTGAGACGCTTTACACTGGTGTCGTAGGCGTCGATAACCTCTTCCTCTAATGTTTCAGAGTATCTCGCCTCAGGATCTATCTCATCAAGCATCTGGATAAGAAGCTTCCTCTCTTCCCCCGGCATTATTCTCTTATCCGTCATGGCGGCAGCTCTAGCGTGAACCCCCTCGTCTAAGAGGTGTTTCAGGGCTTTGAAGGGAAGCTCGTAGAACCCTCCTTGGGCGCCCGTCCTCATTGTGAAACCCTCCTGCGTAGCGGCTTTGAACGAGACCCTGACGTATAGCCTACTCCTAAACTCCGCCAGCCTCTTAACATGTTTAACATTCGATCCCAAGATTACACCGTTGGTCTCCAGGATGAAGACAGGATGTTTTGAAGCCTTAACATGCTCCAAGACCTTAAGCAGGTGCTCCATTCCTATTGTCGGCTCGCACCCGGAGATGCGGAGCTTGCTAACCTTGGGCAACACCCTCTTCCAGTACTCAGAGTAGGATACTCCTTCTTCAGCAGCCTTGAAGAGCCTTCTAGCAGCTTCCTTGGGAGGATAGTATTCGCCGAACTCCTCTGGAAAATCTCTCGACCAGTTTGACCAGCAGTAGATGCATCTGAGACAGCAGCCGACAGCGTAGCCAGTGGCGATCCCCCCGTAGACGGGTACGGAGTAGAAGCCCGTGTACTTTCTCTCCAAGCCCTCTGGCCCAGGCCTCGTCGCGATGCGTTCAGTGTATTCAGCAAGCCTAATAGGGTCGAAGGGCTTGAAGCCTGGAGCCAGAAACCTTTGATACTCCTCCACGTTCCACCTGATTACCATTGGCGAAGGAGCCTAATAAATGGAGAGGGTGGCGCCTTGTGAAAGAATATTCTTGTTTCTACATTTCTTTAAGCTTACCGCTCTGCAATAAGTCGCGTTTCACTTTAGCGCTTGCTAGCATTTCTGACCATGGGGGTCCTCCAGGCCGGTCCTATAGAGCTTAACCCAGCCTATTTTCTAGAAAGTTTGGCAGCGCGTTTTTCGCTCTGCCAGCGAATACTCGTAGAAAGTTTACCTACGGCTAGGCTAGCCGGTAAAGAAAAGGGAAGAGATGGACCGGGAGGGACTCGAACCCTCGCCCTCTCGCTCGCGAAGCGAGCGTTCTACCTCTGAACTACCGGCCCCACCTATTTTAAGCGGCTCGTCTTTTTATACTTTAATGCTCCACTCTGCCCTTTAAAGCTCTGAAAAAACGTTTATCAGAGCGGTTTTCCTCTTCGAGTGCTAGGATAAAGGGAAAGGATCCGGAGAATGGGCAGTAGAATATTCTTGCTGAACTACGGTTGCGCCGTGAACAGGGCGGAGGGCGAGGCTATGGCGGGAGTACTCGCCATCAGGGGCTTCACCCTGGTGGATAGCGAGGATGAGGCTGACCTGGTTTTAGTCAACACGTGCGGGGTTAAGACGCCTACGGAGAACAAGATTCTCCACAGGTTGAGAACCATAGGCCCGGATAAGGTGATCGTGGTTGCCGGGTGTTTGCCGAAGATTATTGGGGTTGACAGGATTCTTGAGTCTGGAAACGTGAAAGGAGTTTTGGGCCCGGCTGCGGGAGAGGAGGTTGTTAAGGCTGTTGAAACGGTTTTAAACGGTGGCAGGTACATTAGGCTCGAAGGAGGAGGCTTCAACAATCTCCTCCCTTGTAGGAGGGAGAACCCGGTTGTCAGAAAGATAGTGGTTGCGCAGGGGTGCGCGGGGGCCTGCAGCTATTGTGCAACAAGGTTTGCCAGGGGGAGGCTTCGCAGCTACGGTGTTGAAGAAATTGTTTCAGCAATCAGGAGAAGCGTTGAAGAAGGGGTTAGGGAGGTATGGCTCTCTTCCCAGGATAATTCTGTTTACGGCCTTGATAATGGGAGCAGCATCGTCGAGCTTCTTGAGAAAGTAGCTAGAACGGAGGGATTATTCCTTGTCAGGGTAGGGATGATGAATCCGAGAGGCGTTTTGAAGCATCTTGACGGTATTGTTGAAGCCCTTAGGAATAAGAGGTTCTTCAAATTTATCCACATACCTTTGCAGAGCGGTAGCAACAGGGTTCTTGAAGACATGAACCGTGGCTACTATGTTGAAGACTTTACTAGGATTATCCTGAGGCTCAGGGAGGAAATACCTAGGATATCTGTTGAGACAGACGTTATAGTCGGGTATCCGACTGAAAGCCGGGAGGATTTTGAGAGGACCCTTGAAGCCGTGAGAACATTAGAACCCGATTTCCTCAATATTTCAAAGTTTTACGTTAGGCCGGGGGCCCCAGCATCCAGGCTGCCGCAGCTGCCTACAAGAATAGTTGCCGAGAGGAGCAGGCTGCTCTCCAAGCTTGCGCTGGAGGTTAAGGAGAAGCGTTCCGTCTCTTGGGCTGGTTGGGAGGGCTTGGCTCTGGTCGACGAGAAGGGAATGGTTCCGGGAAGCTTCATAGCTAGAAACATTTTTTACAAGCCGATTGTCCTCAGACAGAATGTTGAACTCGGGAGCTTCATACGCGTGCGCGTGACTTCCTGTAAGCCGAACTTCCTGATCGGGGAAGTGGTCGATAATGATCTGGATGAGGCGGAGGCCGTTAGGCTTCTTGAAGAGGAGAACCGGGCTTCGATAAAACATGGTTAAACTAGGTTTTCCAGGACGATAAGTACTTCTTCTGCTCATCCGTTAACTCGTCTATCTCAACGCCCATTGTTCTAAGCTTCATCGAGGCGACAAGCATGTCTATCTCTTCTGGAACAGGGTAGATGCCTGAGGGAAGCTCCCTGTGCTTCACCAAGTATTCTGAGACAAGCGCCTGGTTTGAGAAGCTCATGTCCATCACGTCGGGAGGATGACCTTCAGCCAAAACCAGGTTGACGACCCTACCCTTAGCCAGTAGGTAGACCCTTTTACCGTTGGCTAGGATAATTTCCTCCACAAACGGCTTCAGCTCGTTAACGCTTCCCGCCTCCCTGTAGAGGGTTGCAACATCTATTTCAACATCGAAATGCCCAACGTTCGCGAGTATTACTCCATCCTTCATCATGGTTATAGCCTCGTAGGGTATTGCTTTCACATTGCCGGTGGTGGTTATGAAAACGTCTCCGACTCTAGCGGCCTCTCTGATGGGCATAACGGTAAAACCGTCCATAACAGCCTCAAGAGCCCTGACTGGAGACACTTCCGTCACTATCACGGAGGCCCCTAAACCCCTAGCCCTGTTCGCCACACCTTTTCCAACCAGCCCGTAGCCGCATACGACGACCCTTTTACCTGCGAAAAGCATGGATGTTGCTCTTATAATTCCATCCAAACTGGACTGTCCCGTTCCATAACGGTTGTCGAAGAGCTTCTTAGACTGAGCCTCGTTAATGAAGAAGACGGGGATCATCAGCCTGCCGGCTTTCTCAAGTGCTCTAACCCTCATTACTCCTGTAGTCGTCTCCTCGAGAGCCCCGTAAACCCTACTCTTAGACATAATGTTCTTCTCGTGGGCTCTAATTATCGAGTCGGCCCCGTCGTCTATGAGTATCGAGGGAGAGTGAGAGTGCGCCCAGTCTATCGCCCCGAAATACTCATCCATGCTCATACCCCTTCGGGCCTTGACTTCAACACCCCTAGACTTTAGGGCTTCAGCCACATCATCGTCTGTTGAAAGAGGGTTTGCAGGCGTAAGGTAGACTTTCGCACCACCGTCTATTAAAGTCTCAACCAGGTTCGCCGTCTCCTTAGTGACGTGCAGCGTTACAGAGAAGACAATGCCTTCAAACGGTCTTTCCCTAGTGAACCTTTCCCTAACCTTGTCCAGAACCGGCATGAATCTTCTAGCCCAGTCTATCTTCTTAATTCCGAGCTCAATGTTTCCAGTCATCTCTCTAAACCACTTACGAGCCTTTTAAAAAGCTTCCTAAGTGAACGGTTCTCTGCCGAAGAACTTGCGGTGAAGATCCGCAAGCTCACTGATGCTTAACATTCCCTCTTGCACACCTTCAACCCCCCATATAGAGAATGCTTCTAAAAGACCTATTCTGCACGATTCTTCCAGAGTCAATCCTTTTTGCAGACCGAACAAGATGCCTGCAGCAATACCGTCGCAACAGCCAATAGAGCTGCCTGTTTTCTCAGGCGGAATAGGACCTACTCTGGAAGACCTGCCATCCCTATGGTGGATCTCAACTAGTCCCGTCATCTTATCCTCCAAGACTATCGCCTCAGGGTATTCGGACCCGAGTGTAAAAACCTCCCTTATGTTCTTAAGCCCAAGAAGATCAGTCGCCTGCTTAATCTCATTATAGTTTCCAAGGATTATCTTTGAGTTTGGAACCATAGTTTCAACATAATCCTCAGTAACACCGTAGGACGCGATATCCACAATCACGTCTACGCCTCTTTTCCTAGCCGCCAGGATGAAGCTCTTCATAAAAGGGGTTTCGGAGGATGTGACAAAGAGGATGCTTGCTGATTCAAGCTCGGGTTCAGGCACCGGCCTAAGCTTTTCAACACCGCTCGCACCCTCAACATCATCTATTATGAAGAACTCATTGTTCTCAACGTCTTTCACGCAGGTGATTGTTGAAGTCGTCTTATCCATAACGATCCATACGCCCGCGTTCAGGGCCTCGCTACCGAGAAAGCCAATTTTACCGCTGTCTTCAACAATAGCCGTCCTCATGCCGACGTTGCTCTTCGCCAAATGACTGTAATATCCTCCGTCGAAAAACCCCGGATAAGGATGGTCATAGTCTCTGCCGAAGGTGGTTACTAGCCTCACCCTGCCGCCTAATCGTGCAACACCGTAGGCCACGTGAGGAGCCCTGCCCCCGTAGCTGTATTTCACTGGAGACAGGCTGTTTGACTCCAGCAAACCGTAAACCTTACTCTTGTCCCACCCTGGGCCGAGGAGTTCGCTCATCCTTGAGACTGGGATAGTCTTCTTCAGAAAAGGGTGGAAAACACTGGGCAACCTGTAGAAAGAGCCTATTTTAAAGTGCTCATCCTTACCGGAGCTTCCTACGACGAGTATACTGCCCATATCGTTGAATAAACCCGATAGAAAGCATTATTTAAGGATAATCTGACACAGTGAAGAGTTGCTGAAGAATCTTAAGCCATCCATTTCAAAGAATACTCAAGCCTGTTTCGAGAAGAGCCCTAGCCTTATCAGAGTCCATGCCTTAACAGTGAACTCGCCGACACTCCCTCAAAAACAAGCCTTCTAAATCTAATGGGGAGCAACGTAGCATCGGTTTCTTATGATTAAGCATTTCTTTAACATGCGGAGGGCTTATGGTACTCCATGGTTATCCTCCAACGCCTCAGTGTTTTACATGTATTAAAAAAATTAAATACCTCCTCTCCTTTTTTCTTCAGGGGGTGGGGGAAGGTTGAATAATAGTGGCTCTGTCAAGATTGCCGGAGTAATGATGGTTTCCCTGCTCTTAATCCTCCCCCTGATCATCGCTTTCCCCTTGAACGGGAATCGCAAGGCGGCATGCGGGTGTAGGAGCTGCAGTTTACACGCCAACAATGGTCAGCAAGCATCATCCCCAACCCCTGAGATAAATTTCTTGCAAGAAATTATTAGAGTGAATCATGAATGTTAAGAAAAGATGTGAGAGAATGGATACGTAAACCGTTTTCTTTCCAGCCGTTTTTGCCCTTGGCGCTTGTTGCAATCATGCTGGTTATCCTTGTTGAAATGTCCAGATATTTCTATGGGATAAGCCTCGGGGACTGGAGGTTCTGCGCGTCCATCTTGTCGTTTTCAATAGCTATTTACATCGGCGCTCTAATCGAGCGATTTAGCATCAGGAGCAGGATTCTAACGCTTCTCTGCATCTTGTTCTTACTTGTCTCAAACATATTCTACATGCTTGGATTGACATTCCTCCTCCTAACGAAATCGTATGTGGAGTTCGTGGTATTCTTACCGTTTGTAATCGCATCTATAGCTCTATCAATCGGGTATTCTCTCAGAGTGGCTTACAACATACTGAGGATGGGGAAACCATTGACAAAGAAATGCTTTGTGGTAAAGTTTAATAGAGTGTCCGATGTGTCGGGTTAAAAGGAAGTGGAGTTGCAAGAAATAAAGCGAAGAACAAAATGTTTCATACAACGGCCATTTATATTTCAACCGACAGGAGCAATGATATTGATTGATCATCGCGACAGCCTTGCTTGGCTTGATTAGCTATTACAATGTAATGGACCTGCGAGAATGGATATTTTGCGTTTCCTTTATATCTTTCGCAACTGCTTATTCTATCGGCAGTAATGCACCGGTTTAGCATCAATAGAATGTGTTTAAAGATTCTTGCTATCCTATTCCTTTTTTCTTCAAACATATTCCTTCTTTTAGGATTGGTGTTTATGACTTCAATCCAATTCAAATCCATGCTGGATTTCCTGATAATCACTTCATTTGACATCATGTGGATTGAAGCGGCGATCCTGTATTCCCTTAGAATGGCTTATAACCTGTTGAAGATTTAAGCCGGATGCTTCTAAAGCTGTAAGCCTCGTCACCTTGGTCGAAAGGCTTGAAGCTTAGAGTCGGAAGCCTTTAGTAGAGCGCAGGAAAACTGTGAAGCACATAGGTGACGACGGAATCCGTCGACGATGGATGGTCTGCACGCTAACCAGCACCAGTTTAAACAAGATGGTTGCTGAGGGAGGCTTCTCCATTCGAAAACGAAAGCATTATTAGAGAGTTTCTATTCCCTCCTACTTAGGAAAGAAAAGTGAAGGAAACAGGTAGTGGGGAAAAATACTTCGAATGGTTGGACAGAGGGCTCAGCAAAGTGCCTAAGACGGAGAGCAGAGACAGGTTGACCATTCCGAGTGTTGAATGCATAAGTGAGAAGAACAAGACTATAGTTCAAAACCTTAACCAGATAGCAGACCTGTTAAATAGGGATGTTAAGCACCTGCTGAAATACATGACTTTAAGACTCGCCGCGCCATATTCGGAAAGCGGTGAGGGACGCTACGTTTTCAAGGGTAGAATTCTCCCCAAGCAGCTGGATACCGTGGTAGCGGACTATATAAAAGCGTATGTAGAATGCCCTGTTTGCAAAAGGCCGGATACGAAACTGAGCAGGGAGAAGCGGGGCATAGTTCAACTCGTATGCTTAAGCTGCGGCGCTGTTTCGCCCGTTAAAAGCCTTTGAAAAATGAGTAAAGACTTCTACATGAAGGAGCATTCGGTTGGGCCTACCAAGATAATAGGAGCATGCGACAGGGAGCTTCTCGGAAAAACCATTAAGGATGAGACGGGTTTAGAGGTGAACGTAGTTGAGAAGTTTTACGGTGGCAGGCTTGTAGACGGGGAGGAGCTTTTAAGAAGCATCAGGGACGCTTCCTCAGTGAACCTTATCGGGAACAGGGTTGTGAAAACCGTTTTGGAAAGCGGTTTAGGAAGGGTGGATAATGCTAGGAAAATAGGCGGAGTATTGTTTATGATGATAATTCGCATCTAGCTTTTTCCGAGCGTCTTTTTAAGCATATAGTTTATTAGGGAGGGGGAACCCGGGCTTAGTAGAGCTTGGGAAAGAGAAAGGTGTACAGTGAGAGAGATATTTCCGAAACCTTAGTAACGCCTGGAGAGGGGCAACTATTCGGGAGGGTAGAGGGGCTTTCAGGTTCCAACTGGGCTCTGGTGCTCTGCTCTGACGGTAGGGTCAGGCAGTGCAGGCTTAGGGGGAAGCTTAGGAGAAAAATATGGATTAAGCTGAACGATATTGTTCTGGTTGAGCCATGGTCCTTTCAGCCTGATCACGGGGAAATTTTACACAGGTATACTATTGGCCAGATAGACTACCTGGTTAAAAACGGGCTTTTAAGCAAGGAGCTTGTGAAGGAAACGCAGGGGCAGGCAGGCGGGGCCAGTAGTTAATCTTAAAAACGATGCAGGCTCACCACGTGCTTCAGGTAGTTGCAGCAACATGAGGCGTGAAAAAGTCTTCGACAGCTTGGAGCTCAGGGAGAGGCTTATAGAGAAGCTTCAGAGGATGAAGGTTAAGAGAAGCGAGGATTTCGAGGTTTTCAGCGAGGTTTTCAACGTTGAGGTTTTAATGCAGCTTTACGATTTGTTGAGGAAAGGAATTTTGAAAGAGTTTAACGGTGAAATATCTTCAGGTAAAGAGTCGAAAGTGTATCACGCTATTGCGAAAGGCAATGTTGAGGTCGCTGTCAAAATCTACTTGACCGTTAACACGGAGATAAGGCGCATGATGTTGAAGTATATTATTGGCGACAAGCGTTTTGAGAAAGTTAAGAGCGACAGCCGGTCGCTAGTGTTCACTTGGGCGAGAAAAGAGTATGCTAATTTAAGCACCCTGCACGGGGTTGGGCTTCCCGTGCCGAAGCCCATAATCGTCCAGAAAAACATTTTAGTGATGAGTTTCATAGGTGAGAATGGCCAGAGGGCTCCTCTTTTGAAGGAGGTTCACGAGCTTGAGAAGCCTAGTGAAACCTACATGGAGATAATTGACTTCGTAGTTAAGAGCCGCGATAAAGCCGGCTTGATCCATGCGGACCTGAGCGAGTATAACGTTATGATTTGGAATGAGAAGCCTTTCATCATAGATTTGTCTCAAGCAGTCCCAATTACCCACCCCTTGGCAGGCGAATTTTTAAGGAGGGATGTTGAAAACATAAACAGGTTCTTCATGAAGAGGAGATGGGTTGACGAAACAATAGCTGTGGAGGAGGTTGTTAGCAAAATTGGTTAACGTAATATTCCTAAACATTCCGCAGGAAAGAGTAGGAGTTTTAATCGGGAAAAACGGTGAAATAAAGAAGAAAATAGAGGAGGAAACCAAGGTTAAGATTCAAGTTCAACAGGATGGAACGGTTAAGGTCGAGTATAGTGCTGAGGATCCTGAATCATACTTCAAGCTGAGGAGGATTTCGGATGCAATATCATGCGGGTTCTCGGGCGAGGATGCTTTAAGGCTTCTGGACGATAATCTTGTTCTCAAGATAATTGACTTAAGGGATTTCGCCGGCGAGTCCTCCTCTCGAATAAAAATAATAAAGGGTAGAATAATAGGGAAGGACGGGAAGGTCTGGAAGAAGATTGAGAAGCTCTCTGGCGCTAAGCTTGCACTCCACAAGTATACTCTTGGAATAATGGGGGAGGATGAAAGCTGTGAAATAGCTTTCAAGACTATTCTAAAGATATTGAAGGGGGCTCAATTCAGCACCGCGTTTAAATATTTGGAACGTCAAAGAAAGTCGTTGGAGAAAGGGATTTGGGTGAGTAGAGAGGAGAAGCTGGAAGATGAGTTCTGAGGAAAAATTCAAAGAGATCAGCCCCGCAGACTTCTTCTATAGGAACAGAGACATCGCAGGGTTTTCAAACCCCGTCAGGGCACTGTACACGGCGGTCAGGGAACTGGTTGAAAACTCTCTAGACGCCTGTGAAGCAAGAGGCATACTGCCGGACATAATTCTGTTTCTAACCATCGAAGGCCAGGCGAGTAGCGAAAGAAACATTGTAAGGATAAGGATTGCTGACAACGGTGGAGGGATCCCGCCTGAACACATTCCAAACGCCTTTGGAAAGATACTTTTCGGCTCAAAGTACACCCTGATACAATCCAGAGGCACGTTCGGGCTAGGTGGAAAAATGGCGTATCTCTACGGTCAGATAACGACCAACAACCCGCTTGAAATCACTGTCGGCTACCGTAAAAGAATATACTTCTTCAAGATAATGATAGACATTAAGAAGAACGCGCCCATAGTTTTAGGCAGGGAGGAGAAGAATAACCCTAAAAAGTGGAGTGGCACTATTGTAAGCTTCACCCTCGAGGGAGATTACTTCAGAGCCTTCCCGAAGATACTTGAGTATATTAAGCTTAGCGCGCTTGTCGCGCCCTATGCGAACATTACCCTGGTAGATGCCTACGGGAGACTAATCAGGTTTTCCAGGAGTACTGCACAAATGCCTAATCCTCCTAAGGAAACACTACCTCATCCTCACGGCGTTGACGTTGAAATGGTTAAGAGGCTCGCGGAGGAGAACCGTAAGAGAACACTCGTATCATTTCTCACGCGAAGCTTCCACAGGGTTGGGAAGGAGACGGCCAGTAGGATACTGGAGCAGCTGAAACTTTCGCCGAACACGCTTGTCGGAGAGCTCGGCTTGGATGAGATCGTGAGGCTAACTCAGACTTTGAAGAATTATGATGGCTTCCTCCCGCCGGATGCAAGCATTCTATCTCCGATAGGCGAGGCGCTTTTGAAAGAGGGGATTAAGAAGGAGCTTGAACCTGAGGTGCTTGCAGTCGAGAGCAGAAAGCCTCAAGCGTATTCAGGACACCCCTTCATAGTGGAAGTTGGAATAGCTTACGGTGGGAAGATAACTCCTCCTGAAGACGGCAATGCAATAATATACAGGTATGCTAACAGAATACCTCTTCTATACGATGAGGCTAACGATGTTTCCTACAAGGTTGTGAACAAGCTGATGAACTGGAGACGGTATAGGATAGACCCCAGGACAGACCCTGTTAGAATCATCGTGCACATATGTTCGACGAAAATACCTTACAAAACTGTTGGAAAAGAATATGTGGCCGATAGGCCTGAAATAGAGAGGGAGATTTTAAACGGGCTTAGGAATGTCAGCAGGGAAATCTCGTTCTACCTCTCGAGGAAGAAAAGCATGGAGAGGGAGAGGAGGAGGCTCGACGTTTATCGCAAGTATTTGCCCCTGATAATCAGGTTCGCGGAGGAGGCTGCAGGTGGGAAAGTGAAGGTCAGGGAGTCCAGTGTTAAGGCGCTTCTAAGCCAAATGGACAAGTATCAGGTTCTACACGAGGAGGCGTCTTAAAACACGCATTACTCAGGGGTAGTTAAATAGGGTTTCAGCCTCTCTATAAATGGGACGGGGCATGAGAATATTAAGGCTTGCAGAGGGACTGGTAATCCCGCTTATAGGAGAGGGGGGAGAACAGGCAGCAGGCTCAGAGTGGTTTACAAAACTGCTTGAAAGCATCGTGGACTCCGTGGAGAAAATGGTTTCAGCATTCTCGCAAATGGTGCTGCAAGCATCCCTCCGCATCCTATCGATGATCTATGCTCCAATGGCTGTAATCGGGGTTATACTCTACGTAACCAAGGTAAACAAGTATCTTGGAAGAGACTTGATATTTGGTGCACTACTACTCGCCTTCTTCAGCGAATTCATACTTCCAGTGCTCCTTTAGCAAAACCTTAAATCATGCTTCAAATATTCCCAAGGGAAAAATGGAAGACGCGTTTAAAATAAAAAGGGTTCGAGGCAGGGAGATACTGGACTCTCGGGGAAATCCTACGGTTGAAGCAGTTGTCGAGCTGCAGGGGGGAGCCGTAGGCCGAGCAGGCGTCCCCTCAGGTGCCTCCACGGGAAAGTATGAGGCGGTTGAGCTGAGAGATAGGGATGGAAAAAGATTCCACGGTTTAGGTGTTTTAAAGGCGGTCAGGAACATTAATGAGGCGATCAGCCCGGCGTTAACCGGTTTAGACGCTAGGCGTCAAAGCGAGGTTGACAGGATAATGCTTGATTTAGACGGTACTTTAAACAAGTCTAGGCTTGGGGCGAACGCGATCCTAGCCGTCTCGCTGGGCAATGCTATAGCCGCTTCAAACGCTAGTGGGATGGAGCTCTACGAGTACTTGGGGGTAGGAAAAGGCGTCACGCTCCCCGTCCCCCTTATGAACGTTATAAACGGGGGCAAGCATGCGGGAAACAACCTCTCCATACAGGAGTTCATGATAATACCTACAGGGTTCAACGATTTCCCGAGCGCTTTAAGAGCCGGTGTTGAGGTTTACCACACGCTTAGAGGCGTGATAGTCAATAAATACGGAAGACCCTCGATAAACGTTGGCGACGAAGGAGGCTTCGCGCCTCCTCTCAGCCGGAGCGACCAAGCGTTGGAACTGCTATCTGCAGCGATCGAGGAAACAGGCTACACTTCTTCACAAGTATTGCTCGGAATAGATGCAGCATCATCCTCGTTCTACGATCCTTCTTCAAGCAAGTATAGGATAGACGGTAGGGAGCTTGCAAGCAGCGAGCTTCTAGAATACTACGTTGAGCTTGCCTTAACCTTCAGGCTGAAATCGATAGAGGACCCGTTTGAGGAAAACGATTTCGAATCCTTCGCCGAGATCACTAGGAGAATAGGCTCTCGAGTACAGATAGTTGGAGACGATGTTTTCGTTACAAACAGGGAGAGGCTTCTCCAAGGTATAAGGAGAGGCGCTGCAAACGCTCTCCTCTTCAAGCTTAATCAATGCGGAACCTTAACAGAGTCCCTGGAGACTTTCAACACTGCTGTAGAAAACAATTACAGAGTTATCGTAAGCCACAGGTCTGGAGAAACTGAGGACACCTATATTTCCGATGTTGCCGTCGCTTTCAACGCCGGGCAGATAAAAACAGGAGCCCCGTGCAGGGGGGAGAGAACCGCGAAGTACAATAGGCTTCTAAGAATATGTGAAAAACTGGGCTCTATGGCAAAGTATGGGGGAGCAGGGGTTTTCAGCTTCTAGGAACTGCTAAAAGCACTTTCCTAGTCTCTCCTGTTCCAAACACGTTTTCCCTACGTATGTTCAAAATAACAGGAATGTTTCCAGTGACGTTTCCAAACGCCAGACACTTGCCGACGGGCAGAGTGGGCACAAGGCTAATAAGTGATTCAGCATCTATTTTAGACATCTTCGAAATATAGTTTAAATCGTTCTCGTTCACTAGGTTGAATATGAAACAGTTGTCAGCCTGCCTGTACACGAAGCTCATGAGGCTATCCGGCTCGTTAGTTATAAAGACAACTGACAACCCTATGTGCCTCATCCGCGTTATATAGTCCTCCCATGCTTTCTCATCCAAGTATGATTGAGCCTCCTCCGCGAAAAGGAAGAGTGGCTTTATCTCACCGTTCTCCAGCATCCTGACAGTCTTATTGAGAACCGTCTCAACTATCAGCTGCCTAAAGGATTTTGGTAAACCCTTCAGGTTTACTACAAGAGCCTTACTCGATGCCTCTTTAAAAACCCCGTCTAAGTCTGTCGCGTCAGAGTCTCTGAATAAGCCGCTTTCCCTCAGAACAGTTATCCTCCTGATAAGCGCTTCCTTAACGAGATCATTAATCCTTCCACAGACTATTTCATTCCAGAGATTCTTAAGGCTCAACATATTCCTGTTCTCAAGACTGTCAAGTATTCGTCTCAGCTCCCAGACTGACGAGGGAGGCAGCCCCATAATGGTTTCCATGAGATTTATGAAAAGCTCTTTCCCGAGTCCAGGTATGCTGAGAAACATGTTTTCACCAGGCTTCAAGACTAGGAACCTGTCCCTCATTGCAACAGGCTCGTACTCCCCGTTTATGTCGAAGACTATGCAGCGCCCATTATGCTCCAAAATCCTTGCTATCAGTGTTTTAGAAAGGTTCGACTTGCCCGAACCCTTCTTACCGATTATCAGGGTTAAACCGCCGTCTAGCGCATTCAGATCCATCTTTATGTCGTCGCTGATCTTAACCGGTATCGCGTACTTGCTTGTAATCAGCTCGTTCAACTCCTCCGCGCTCGGCTCATAGATTCTCGACTTCAATCTTGAGGGAGCCCACTGAAAATCTATGGCCTCATCATCCAACGAGAAGGCTGCCCGAACCTTGCATATTAATATTCTAGAATCCATCAGCTCGTCAAGTATCTTCTTAAGGTTTTCATCCTCCTCGAAAACCTGGTAGGATTCCTCCCTCTTGCTTATCCGTATTATCTCCTCCACCTCGCCAGGGATACTAAGATAGTTGACGTCTATTATTTGGAGAAGAAGCTTTCTCCTTGTAATACTGTCGAGAAGTATTAAGTAGCTTCCGACAATCCTGTCCCTGCCGGGGGTTTCCAGCAGCTCGTAGGTCACCCTGCTCTTCCGCAGTATCGTTATCAACTCCAGAAGCCTCCGAGAAGCATCTTCCTGTTGTCTATCTCCCTCAAAACCTCTATTCCAAACTTCTTCTGCAAGACGCATTTCAGCGTCAAAACCTCTACGGGAAGTATCTTAGAATATATGTGGGCGATCCTCAACGCTTCAGGATAACCGTAGTCAACACCATCAATGAGAATGAGGGAGGCCAGTAGGCTACTAATCGCCTCCAGCTCGACCTCCGGGTATGCTTCCACCTTCAGCAGGGGGCTTCCAGGCTTAAGCCTAACCAAATACTCCCTCGGGCTTCTCCCGTTAAGAATCTCGCCTATGAATGGAGAAACGTCGAAATCCTCTGGTAGACGTATAAACGGGTCTACGAAGCCTTTTGAAACCGATATTAAAGTGTTGCAGGCGGATGTGAGAAAACGCGAGAGCCCGAGCGGCCCGCTAACGTTCATCATCCCATTCAAATCCCCGTCGAGCAGCATTAACGAGTTCCTGATTGAACTAATGCTCTTCAACTGCTCCTCCAGTTCAAAGGAAACCTGGCTGTCGGAAATGCCGCCTAGCACTATCATCGGCCTAGTTCTATTTATCTTCACCGCTCCCCGCTCTTTCAAAACGGTTGAACCCCTGATGGCATGAACCTCACCCAGCCTGCTTACCCCTATCTTAACGGTTGAGACATCCACTGCGACAATGCTTTCTAGAGAAGAAGCCTCCTCGAAATCAATGCTTATAGTCCTGCCGAGTTTAAACTCATTAGTCCGGCTTATTTTAATCCTTATTTCCCTCCCCTCTAAGACATGTGCTTCTCGACGCTGCTTTAGATCAGTCAGCGGGATTAGGCTTGTCGACTGCTTTTTCACCTTCAACACCCCCTGAAAGAAGCATTATGCCCTTAACAGATATTTCGAACATCCCCCTGGCCTGCCTAAGCACAAGCCCCTTCTTAACAAGGTCGACCAAAGTGTTTTGAATAGTCTTCTTGGAAATGTTCGTAACCATTCTGACCATCTCCTCAACGCTCATACTGCTTTTCTCACGTAAACCGAATCTTGAAGCAGCATAGCAGCCTGCAAGCAGGTAGAGGATTTTACTCTCAGTCGTCTTCGACTCCTCCCCCAGAAGAATTATGTCGCCGCTGCTAATCCTGATGTGAGGAGATATTGCTGAAAGAAGAGCCTCCAAGTCAGGTGTGTAAACTATCTTGTCGACAATAGTTAAACGGGGATAAACGTTTGAAAGAAACTTGAGAAGGTCTCTCATTACCGTGTTCTCGTCGCCTGTGAACTCCACCTTAATATTCTTGTCAGATATTTCAAGCCTAATTGTTAACGGCCCACTCATCTTAAAGACACCTCTTCAAGCCTGGTTGTTATCTCGTCGGCAATTATCTTCCCCTTCTCAGTGAGAACATAGTTGCCAAGCTCGTTCCTAGTCACGATCCCCTCCCTAAGCATCTCTGAGAGCCTAGACGGGTAGCCTACTGAGACGATGCCACTCTTACTAAGCTGCTCCCCTATCTCGCTCGATTTAAGACCGTTCTCAGCAAACTTCAGGATTAGAATTATTGCCTCCCTGCTGGTTAGAAACTCTTCTCTGACGGACAGTATCGGCTTACCGTCCTCATCATACTTGACGAAGCCGGGTATGAGGCTCAGCGTCGACTTTAACTCAGCCAGCCTGTTCTCAGTCTTCTCAAGCTCAAGGTATATTTCAGGAATATACTTAATCATCTCCTTAACATCGTTAACATTGTCCCCAGATATCTCGACCTCGCTTGAACCCTTTCTATATACCACCCTAATCCCCTTCAACGTTTACAACTACGTTAACGTAAACGTAATTTATAAACTTTTCTGCATCCTTACAGAAAGGCAGAAAACACGCCTAAAACCAGGAAAAAATCAGCCTCTTGTCTAATCTATTCTTTAAATTACGTTAAAAACGGCTGAAAAACTGTTAGAAGAAAAACATCTTTTCACACACTGCCCACCACATTCTACCCTATTCTAGAAACGGATCTAGACAGTCCACCCCTGTTTTTAAAAACGGCACCTCAAGACTATGATAAGCCCGCGCGTTCTTCATAGCTCAATTGGTTTCCATGGGCTTCTCGGAGGAAGAGATGCAGCAGACTATAAAAAGTACCAATAATACTCTGAAGCTACCAACGCGGATAGACTATGGGCTTAAGGATTACACGATAATCCCGGAGTATGGGAAAATCTGTGTTCGTAAGAGCAATGATGGGGGCGTTTCGGTAGAGATTCCCTATAGAGTATTAGACAGTAATGGAAATGAGAAGGATGCCAGCTCTAATGTATGAGAGCAATGGGACCAATATCTTCCATATCCTTCATAGGTATCCTAAGAAAAGGACGTACTTAGTCAGGTGCATCGACCCGGATTCATATGCCTTCACCGTCATCGACTTGGAAACCGGCAAAATATTCAACAAGACCGCTAGGATGAAGATAGGGCTTTTCTCCAACTTAAGCCAAGGCTATTTTGCTGAGAATTTCCTCATCACCGTCCCAGGCCACTTCGAGGATACTCGAGAGGTGGTTGGATCGCAGGTCAGCGAGTTCAGAGTCCTTCTTCCAGCCTATGATCCCATTATTGTTGACACCTCTATCTCATCTACTAAAGTTGGAATCGGGGACACCATAACGATAACTGCCCAGATAAGGAATCCCTAGGAGAACAGGGGGAATTACATGATCATGCTTGATCTACTAGCATATTCTTTCCCTAGAAAGTGGATGATAGCCGTTAGGCTATACCCCTTCGACATCTTTATTACGGCATATGAGAACGGAAAGATACAGGTCGATGCCGGCCCAGAGCGGACCAGGAGCGAAATATCTGAGTTCTACCTCTGGAGGAAATACAAGCAGAAGTACGAGAGGGCGAAGACAGATGAGGAAAAGAAAATGATCTTACAAAAGGAGAAGGAGGAAAGAAACAGGATCATCGAGGATTTCAAGCAGAGGAGGTTCGAGGATTACATTAAGAAAGGGGGAACCATCGCATACTTCGCTGGGTGTCATATGTGGGGTGACGAGGTAGCTAGGAGGGTTAACGAAAAGCATGGCGTCGAGGTCAGGTTCGAGATAGACTCTGAATCGGGCTTCACGACCTTCGACTCAACCAGGGTGGACGATGAGCAATTAATCAACGAGACCATGAAAAGGGTTGACGCTATTAACGAAGCCAGAGAGATGTTTTTCAATAAGGAATTGGAGAACGAATTCCTAGTCAGTAGAGGAATAAAAGTCAAGTAATAATTACTTTGAAGAGTTGCTAATACGAATATTTCAAATGAAGTGCGGGGGGTGGGATTTGAACCCACGAATCCTTCCGCGCATATATTTAAATCTTTCCGCATTTTTCTACGGAACTGGATCTTAAGTCCAGCGCCTCTAGTCTAGTTCCGTTTAACCTGGCTCGGCAACCCCCGCCTGTTTTCTATGCAAGTATAGAGCCTTGAAGCCGCTTTTAAGATTTACGGATATCTAATGTGCCTAATAGTGTTTTTCTTGACTGAATAGTTCATTTCTTTCCTTTGCCGTAAGGCTTGGCATGTAGCGCGCGCTGTGAGCACATAATATTTGATGCTTTTTGCCTTCCTCATGTAACAAGCATTCTTAAGGGGACATAAGGCGCATATTATTTTAGCGCGCGGGGGTGTTCCCAAGCACGTTAGAGGTTTTAAGCCTTTGAATTTATTGTGAATTCCTCCATATCGAAAACGCTTAAAAAATATGCGTTAAGATTCCAAGACTGGGTGCTTAGGAAACATGACGGCGGAGGAGTGTGTTTTCTGCAAGATTGTTCGAGGGGAGTTGCCGTCTTGGAAGATCGTGGAAAACGACTCTGCGCTAGGCATTTTGGACACTAACCCTACTGCTGAGGGTCACTGTCTAATTATCCCGAAACGGCACGTTCGATACTGGCACGACCTGAGTGACGCAGAGACAGCCGTCGTTTTCAACACTGCTAAGACTGTTGCCCAAAAAATAAAAAAGGTCTTTAAACCAGACTTTGTCTGCGTCTTCATTCGCGGCGGACGAGTCAGGCACGCTCACATAGTGTTGTTTCCATCTCAGGAAGGTGATAAACTGAGTGGTTTTCCGCAATCAGTCTTAGGAATCGCCAAAATCAACTTTGATGATGTACGGATGAAATTAGTCAGCGCGGAGTTGTAAACGCAGCCAGCTTGTTCTTAACCTAGATGCTATGGTCAAAGCTTTTACAATGTCGAGTGTTAACTGGAGGGTTCCCCTAGGCTTCATTTAGGCTGACGCGCACGAAAAGCATTTGATTCCTGTTCCTTCCAACGCAGGCTATTGCCCCGATTTTTCTGAGCACGTAAGTTATTTTCCGCGACTGGTCTACCGGTATTCCGAGGCTTTCGGCAAGGTCTCTATTCGTAAAAGGATAAGGCAGATCCTCAGGCAGGACTTTCAGCAAATCTGTTTTTCGCTCGAAAACCCTCCTCTCGAAAACTCGGAGCAGCCTTCTATCTTCTATGCTTGCGCCTTTTCTCCTCCAGCTTCCTCTACCGTCGTTACACCATGTTTCCTCCACTTCAATCATTAGAACCTCAATGCTGAAATTACTTTTTGAAATGAGGTCAGGTATACTTACTAATTCGTTGAAAAGATCGGTAAGGCAGCCCTTCTTCGGAGACCTCCTTCTTCCATAGATTTCTCCAGTAGTTACTGATTTGTGAACAATCCATTTTACCTTAGGTATAGGGCAGACCAAGCGAACCTCATGGTTATCGAGTAGGCTCAGAAGCTTCTGTCTTATTGCTGAAAAGTTGGCAACCTGTATTTCAACCAGTAGGTCCCCCCGCACTATGTCCACCACAAAACCATCCACTCTTTCTTCCAGCTTATCTCCATCAAGAAAATACCATTTCTTTATCGCGGAATGAAGCGAGCTTTCCCTTCCCCAGCTGGGCGCGTTGCTCGAAGTTGAGGCCGGAGTCATCTTTCCTACGGCGTAGCTTCGCCTGATAAAAAGGTTCCTAAACAACCTAAGCTCGGCAAGTATAAGATCTGATTGTTCGGAAGAAATTCTGAGGGAATTAGGGATCACACTTCCCCGTAAGCAGGACCCACAGGTGTTGTGAAACCGCTTAGAAAAAGCAGTTTTTTGAAGATTTGTTGTTATGTTTATTATGGAGAGACGTTTCCAGGTTTAAAAATAAAGTTTTTCGCAGTCGCATCAAAGTATCCAATACTTTTAAAGAACGCGCTGCGTGATAAGGCTTAAGAACCAGACCGGCTTCTGCTTAACCATATGTGCCATGTCTCACGGCTCCGATTTTCATGTAGCTTCTCAATTTTATAAGTACACCATATATTCGAGAGAAAATGTCGTGTTAAATAAAAATGCTGAGAACATTTACATCATATAGCGATTTGACATAATAGCCTATTATTTTTCTAGTGATTTCAACCAGCACCGAAAGTGGTATAATTCGCGTAATAGTCTCTTAAGACGCATTCGTATTACTGTGGACTCTGTTTCCATTAGAGTCTTCCTCGTTAACTCTATAAAGTTGGAAACTCTGCTTATGTATTCGGTGCGTGCGCACTGAGAAAAATCCTTAGGATCTATTTGTTCATAGAGCTCGAAGAACTGGGCTAACTCACTACGGTCATAGAAATTTTTGCAGAAGAGTATCATCTCGGATTCTAAATCTGTCTCGGGGTTCCATAATAATTGGGCATACTGGAACACTGTAGGAGAAGTAAACGTAGAAAAGTAATCTTTGTCTAAGCCCACTACAAAAGTAGTTATAGCGCGAATCCCTTTCTCCAAATAGTAATTGAGTTCTTGCTTCATGATGCCTCCAAATTGGGGTAGTCTTCCAAGCAAATCTTTAAAACATTCTCTTCCGAAAAGAGAAGAATCCAGCCAATAGCCAAGCACCTGCGCTTCCTTTGGATTAAAAATCTTTAAAGCTTCTTCTATTTGAGGAATAACTATATTTTTATTTAACTCGCAAGCAGGATCATGAATGGAATGTGAGAAACATTGATGAATAGGCGCTATTTCTAAGAAAATTCCATCTGATGGTTTGACTTTTATAGGCGGTTCCCAAGTACTAAAATATTGAATGAAAGCCAGCCTAGCGTTAGGTCTGGCCTCCCGTATTACTTGCAACATCCGATTCATAAAAACAAGTACCTGATCAGATAAAGAGAGAGTGTGGTCCTGCTCACAATCACAACTGATTAAAGCTCTATCTGCAGGCCACAAGAAGAAATCGTTTATTTCTGAAGGCACTAGTTCTAAAAATTCTTTAAGACGTTTTTCGCTTGCTTCCAACTCATTCTGATCGGCGGTGCAAAATTTCGATCCGAAGAAATGTATTTCCAGGCTAAAGTCTAAACCCCTCTTTGACAAGAAGCCTAAGATCTGTTTTAGAAGTTCAGGTCTGTTCTTTATACGGTCCATGGCCCGGGTTGGCAGTAAACCAGTATCTTGGATATGAAGTGCCAGCGTGTTAAGCTTAACCTTGGCCATGAAGTCTATCCAATCATTGAGAGCCGTATTGTCGAAGTCAATAACTATCCCTCTTTTTACAAATGCGGGCGACTCCTTGACATCCAGCCCTTCTATCACTATGTCTTCTATCTTTGGCACATATTCATTCTCTTCTCCAGGAAAATACCATCTTACACCAAGCAGCTGGAGGTAATGATAAGCTCCGAACAGCGTGGCCCTGCTCGTCTTTCCTAGGATAAGCAGCATCTCGCCGATTCCCCTTATTATAAAGCCATCATCACCCAGTTCCTCTAACTCTTTTAAAATCTCATTAACAAGAGATTTGTCCAGATTACTGGGTAAAGTGCCAACATAAATTGCTTTTCGAGTTTCTCTGCATGTAGTAATAAGGATCCTCTTACTAACAATCATTCTAGACAAGTACTTTGCTAATTCTTCTGCCGCAAACTTTTCTGTTTTATCAGGCTCTTTTGATACTACCAGAATAACTTCATCGTTTCTATCTCTTAACATTCCTAAACTCAAAATACCGTAAACGGGGAATTATTAAAAATTTTTATTAAAACACTGATGTATCGCGCGGATCAGGATATTCCAGTTTCCCAGACCGTTTCCTCTATGGAGCTAGTGGTAGCTCTAAAATAGATTGTTCTATTTTATGGACAAGCCTTTATGCGTTCGTACTGAAACGTAGCTTTATATGGCATGCGCTACGAAGATGCGCTATGAAGGATAGAGTGGATGAGTTGAACAAGGTCGTTATCATTGCGGTTATTGCATTGATAATCACGGCTAGCGCATTTTACACCTGGTACCTTTGGCTCTACGATACTAAACGAACGATTAAAGAAGACTTTGAAAACGGGTTTGGTGAATGGGTAGCAGATGCGGATGTGCCGCTTGACCCTAACAATCCCGGTCATTTCGTTGAGTGGAACATAACACGTTCAACCGATGTCGCCAGCTCCGGGCAATGGTCGTTGAAGTTTTTCATTGACGGACGACAGGACGATGGAACAATATGGATAGAGAGAAAAATACCCGTGCAAAAGGACACTCAAATACAAGTTATCGTCTCCTTTGACTTCTACAGTGACCATGAAAGCCTCGCAAACACTAGAGCCGTCATATGCGCTTATGCTGATGTACGGAAAGCCAGAACTGAGGAGCATTTCACCGTAATTGGAAACGCGAACGAAGTTAAGGGTTGGAAAAGATACTGTTACACGGCAAACATAGATACTGGTTCCAGCGAAGAAATATGGGTCGCTTTAGGCATCTCAGTGCGCTGGGAAACTCACATGACATACTACATCGACAATGTTGAAGTGAAAATCCTTTAGATCTATCATGGAAGCCCACGTATCCAGCTTTTTCTTTGCTACTTTAAAAGCAAGTGTGAAATGCCTGAAATAAAAATAGGAATTGCGCACTTATGCTTAGGTGGGAAGCACACGCTTCCCTAAGGAATTTGGGGGTCGAAGGAGGATGGTAACTGACCCTTGCACAATTTAACGGTAAATTTATATGTCAATCACCAATCTCTCATCGAGAAGGATGAATGAGCAAAATAACTATTTCTGAAACCCGAGACTATTTCTTAAAAGGAGGCGAGAAATTTTTCTATCTTGCAGATACTTGTTGGAGTGCTTTCACCAATCCGACGTATGAAGAATGGAAGTACTATCTTGAATATAGAAGAATGCAGGGGTTTAACGCTCTGCAAATAAACATGCTTCCTCAACACGATAGAAGCCCTTCGGAGAACTATATCGATCCTTTTGAAGTGCTTCCTGATGGGGGATGGGACTTTAGCCGGAGGAACGAGAAATACTTTGATAGAGCGGAAAAGATGATTGGGATGGCGGCTGAACATGGCTTCACGCCAGCGCTGGTAGTATTGTGGTGCAATTATGTTAAGGGAACATGGGGTTCAAAGATAAACCCCTCCGGGATCATTCCGAGGGATAAACTGGAGGAGTATGTGAGCTACGTGGTGGAGAGATATGTTAGGTATAATCCTATTTTCATAATAAGCGGGGACACGAATTTCGAAACCGAGGACTCTGTGGATTATTATAATTCTGCGCTTGAAACAGTTAAGAAAATATCCCCGGGCTCTTTAACCACTATGCATTTGTCGGGGGGACTATGGGAGATACCGGGAGCACTTGTTAAATCGTCAAACTACGATTTCTACATGTACCAATCGGGGCATGTGAAGGAGCACCAGCATCTTCCATACGAGCTTGCCCAAAGGTTTTACAATATGCCGGTTAAGAGACCCGTGGTGAATGGTGAACCATGCTATGAAGGAATAGGTTCAATCGGATCCTACGGTAAGTATGGAAGGTTCAGTAGTTTCGACGTTAGGAAGGCTGTGTGGCAGAGTCTTCTTTCAGGAGCTAAAGCAGGAGCAGCCTATGGGGCGCACGGCGTATGGTCATGGCAAAAAGAACACGAATATCCGATGGAATATGAGAAAGTTTACGGTGCCCCCTACCATTGGGCTACGGCATTAAAATTCCCTGGAGCATTCGACGTTGCTTTTGCCAAGTGGGTTTTCGAGAAATACGACCTCTTTGACATAAAACCTGCTAACGATAAGCTTCTGAACGAAACTACTGAAATAAGAGTTGCAGAAGGAAAAGACAAGATGCTTGTTTACACTCCCTTCAGTACCAAGATAATACTGAAGATCGACGAGCCATACAATAAATGGGAGGGAATAGATCTCGAATCAAGAAGAATCTTTAAACCGATGTTGGAGAAGACAGAAAACTTTTTAGAGATAAAGATGTCCGGGTTTAACAACGATCTTCTGATAATCGGGAGCAAACCCTAAACAAAGCCATTAGGCACAAGCCGGCTAGTCCGCTATGATGAAAAGCTGTACGTGCTTAGAACAGGAGGATTTGTTACGTAATGTTTTGTGCAAATATTAAGACGAATCCGAAAGGGTCTTGAACGGCGAACTCACGGACCCCATACGGCTGGTCCGTAGGCTCCATAATGATCCTGGCCTTGTCTTTAATCTTGCCGTATAGAATATTGGCATCCGTGACATAGAAGTATACAATAAAATTGGCCGGTTCTTCAGAAACCTAAACCCCATACCACTGTTGGGCTGACTTTTTACGCGAAAACATAAGTTCAATATCGCCAAGTAGGAGCGAAGCCCATTCGAAAGGAGAAGTCTTCGGCATGCTGTATTGCGCGCGCGCTGCAATTTAGCCCCCAATATGTCCTGATACCAAGCTACGGCTTTATTAACATCATCAACAAGAAGCATCAAGGCAAAGGCTCGATACATATGCAACACCATTCCCTTTTTACTAAACTCCCACAATTTTAAGCTTTGAAATTGCATAAAAACAGACGATAGATGCAGCGAGAAGCCTAAAACCTAGCGCGCGAAGGATGGTCATAGTCTCTGCCGAAGGTGGTTACTAGCCTCACCCTGCCGCCTAATCGTGCAACACCGTAGGCCACGTGAGGAGCCCTGCCTCCGTAGCTGTATTTCTATCGAGCCTTTGCCTTATTCCCTACCCCCAATGCTTAAATGTTTTATACGCATTTAAAAAAAATAAATACCTCCTCTTCCCTCTTTTTTCTTCAGGGGGTGATGGGAGAAGGTTGAATAATAGTGGTCTTGTTAAGGCTGTGGGAGTGGTGGTTTTCCTGCTCCTGGTCCTCTCCCTGATCATCGCCTCCCCCTTGAACGGGAATCGCAAGGCGGCATACGGGTGTAGGAGCTGCGGTTCACACGCCAACAATGGTCAGCAAGCATCATCCCCAACCCCTGAAATAAAGAGGCTTGAAGGCCGGGAGAAGGAGGAAGCAGTATCCAATGCGGTTAACTCTGAGGACTTTAAACTGGTAAGCCTAATCCTCGCTAAGACTGGATATGAGCCTGCGCTCGACGAAGCCATTGCCGTAACAGCTATGAGAATAGTACGTGAGAAACCAATTAAATACTTAGTAGTTGGGATTTACTTCACTGGCGATCCAGAATATAGACCCATTGTTGTCCTGGTATATTTGAAGCCTTACCAAGAAACATGGGCATTTAGATTAGATGAAAAAAGAGGAGTGCTCGAATTATTAGTAAAGGTTCGAAAAGGGCAAGTAATAGCAGGGAAACTGTCAAATAGGGGATATGGTGATCTGGCCACATTTGACGAAGCATGGAGTGTTATAGAAACACTCCCACTCACTGAGGATTGCCCTCATTGTTATATTAAGGTAAGACATTGCACAGAGTGGAGCTTTCCAGATTGTCTTTCCTTTTGTTGCGGAACATGTGCTTATGAGTGCTTCAGGCATGGGTTAGTTGATTGTCTGATTTGCGTTGGAATCTTTTGCCCTGTCTGCATAAACATTTGCTGCCTAGTGTGGGGCTATTGGGATTGTGAGCCTTGCCAACCAGAAGGTTGCTGGAGTCTGCCTGAATGTTATGACTGTCCTGTCTGTTACCCATAGTAAAGGAGAAGGAGAAATGACTGAAAGTCGGAGAAGGCCTTGGTGGAGGGTTAGCTTCAGGCTATCGCCCAGGTCAATTGCTTTGGTCCCCGTATTAATATTGTTTTCTATAGGTCTCTTCTTTTGGCTTCCGACGACCGGCACCTTGCTCATTATCGGATGCTTATGGTTCCGTACCGTAGCCTACTATCTGGGGACATTGATCGAGCAATTCAACTTGCGGTGTAAGAGCATATTAATCTCAGCTCTTCTCATGCTGATTCTCTCATTACTATCATACATTTCTGCATTATGGTACTATTTTCCAAATGCGGAGAATGGACGGCTCGTAATGATGCTTATAATTACTTCCTTCTGGCTTCCATCCTGTCTGCGCGACGCCTATAGCCTACTTAGAGCATATAAGGAATCTCAGCAAGCTCGCTAGTAAATGACCTGTAACATTATCACGTGTCCAATGGTTTGATGAAAGGATAAAGGCTAAAGCATTAATGCTGCTGCGCGCATTATGCAAGGACGAGGTTCTTAGAAATGCTTTTCCGAGGCAAGTGGTTAGACGATGTCTGTGAAAGACGCCGTTTAAAGTCCTTCATATCTTACTCGAATGTCGTTTGAAAACCTCATAGGTCGGCCAGGCTGTGATGGTCTACGCTGTTAAGACACCATCGTAGACCGAAACCTCCTCCGCTGTCATGCTTCAGCTTTCCTGGGAGCTTCCCCTAGCGTATGCTCCTATCAGGCGTGCTGGAGAGCTCGCAGACGGACCGCGGAATCCTTGGGTTGAAGCCTGGGACAGTTATTGTGACTGGGTGTGGAGACTCGATGGTCGGGGCGCTTGGCTGCGACGTGATAAGTGAGGAAGTCTGGTCGGTTAAACCAGTTGCAGTGCACTTGCTATGGAAGATGGAGCCTATACATAAACAAGATAATCTTAGAAGCAAATCACTTTAACTTAGAAATGCTAGAAAAATTTCTTCACACGATAAGCAATGGGTTAATAAAAGAGGGTTTGGTGAAGAGGGTTCTGGGCTATGGACTTCACATTCACGCGAAGGATTTGAACGACCTCGAAATCGAGGATATTGGTGTGTGGAAGAATAGAGTTATAGTGCGGCTTGGGTGGAAATCCCTAAGGATATGAGTCACAGAATACAGTAGTCGATTTTGAGTTGGCGAGTAGCGGGGGGTCGATTTGAACGACCGATCTCAGGGTATCCCAATTTCTATATTTCTATATTTTAGTCCTTTATGAGCCCTGCGGCATAGACCTGGCTAGCCCACCCCGCTGTTTCAGCGGGAAGAAAATGGCAGTGGGTTATATAAGTTTTTTTGCCGTCCGGGCTTTTTAAGCCATGAAACTAGGTTTAGCTCCAGTTTTAATGCTACCATAAGCCTGTCATCGGCTGAAAAGACTTGCGCTTTTTGGTCACGCATTTTCCCAAGACCGCCATTTCCATGGTTCTCCCTCCACGCTCAGTAAGCGTATTCCGCGGGCTTGTAGGTGGCGATGACTCCAGAATTTCTCACTTTGGCCTCTACCCCTTATTCGTTATCGTCTCTAAGCCCCCCTCTCCAATACGTGCTC
>CAZWPT010000048.1:0-10209 GCA_964635675.1 uncultured Nitrososphaerota archaeon
AAGCTTTAACCTGTCTCCGTAAACCTCTACCTCCTCCAACACCTCTTCCTCAAGAATATTCGTCTTACAGGCTCTTTTCACAATCCTGTTAAGGTTAAGAGCTATTTCAACCTCTGTCTCAAGCCCGGCATGCTCGTAGAGCCTTAAAACTAGGCTTTGATCACGCTCTGCTTTTTTAACACATTCAACGATTATGCTGTCAGGCTCCACGCTGATGAAGGATCCCGCCTTGCTCAATACTCCGCCATGCTTCCCTTCTACGAATGCGATTAAAGGGTTGTTAAACTCGTAGCTTTTTTGCAGAACACGGCTGGCTTTCCAGTCTTGTTTATGCGGGTAGAGAGCATACTTGATTACATGCTTTCCCTCATCCGTATTATAGGATGGTTGAGTCGGGCTCCTTAGCAAGGTTAGGCGTAAAACATTATGTTTCGCGTCATACCCGTATTTAGAGCTGCTTAAGAGGGCCACTCCATGAAGATTGTTAGCCTCAGACATATCGACCCACTGTTGAAACGGCTGCTCCTCACCATTTGCTGTTCTAACCGCGCTGCCATACTGTATTCCTGCAGTCAGCACGGGGTTGACTATGTTAAACGGGAACGCGACCTTCAGAGCCCTGTGCACTTCGTGCCAATCCACCGTGAGGTTAAAATCTATGCGTCTCATCTTGGAATAGATGGTGACTTCCTGCAGGTATGTCGAATTGTTAAAGACTCTTTTGACTGCAAGCCCAGCCCTTACAGGTCCTTTCTCAGAAATTTCAACACTTTCCTTAGAGTCAACGCTCCACCCGGGGCCTGTGAACCTATTAGACCTGTCAACTCCTGGGGCAAGTCTACCTTCAGAATCACCAGGATCTTCAATCAGCTGTATAACGTTCCCATAGCTTCCTCCTCTGAGCAATTCAACATTATTCTCCAGGTCGAAAATGCTCTCCAGCTGGCCAGTTGTTTTAGACATTATTATTCTGAAGAAGCTGTTTTCCAACCCTCTCTCAGAAATCTTAAAAGGTTTAGCAGACCCGTCTCCCTCAGCAGGAGCAATCCTGTAAGTCTTGTATCCCAGCGGCGGTACGTTTTCAACTATGAAAATTATTCTCAAAAAGGTCTTCCCTTTTTCCTCGCGAAGCCTGATCGTCTGAGTCGTGACGATTTCTCCATCAGGGCCTATGAGCTTAACGTTCCTCCAGCCATCTGGAAGACTGAGTTCCACGTCGACCACATCTGTTCTGCTCCAGGATAGACTGTTGAACACCACGATGCTGAGCTCGCTATCACTAGTGTCGATCAGGAAAGAGATTTTTCTTAAGGCTTCTCCCAATGCTTCGTCAGCCGTTCTCAGAGCATTGTCATAAGACCTGATGGCCTCCATCTGGACGGACGGAATGGCGCTTCCACCAATAATGTCGTGAAACTGGTTGTATAAAACCTTCTCCCAAGCTGAGTTCAACTCAGACTGTGGATACTGAATCCCTGTTAGAACCATGGCTATCGAAGAGAATTTCTCAGCCGTGAGAATCTTGACCTCGCTTAAACGGTTCTCCTCCTTCAACTTGGCACAATTAGTCAAATCCCCAACGAGCTCCCAATCCAGTTCTCCCCTTACAACAGGGAGTTTACCCGCCTCCTCCGCAAGGGATTCGAAGAACTGGTGAGGCGTGCTGAAGCATATATCCATTTCATGTTTCAAGGCTTCTTTAAAATCCTTAATATTCTGTATCTCTTGGTATGTTGGCCCTCCACCATGGTCACCGCTTCCGATCATTAACGGGACATTCTTTACACCGTACCTTTCGGCCATGTTGAATGCTAGGTCCTCCAGTTTTGGGAAAGGCCTGGATGCGAAGGAGCAGCGCAATGGTCTGCACGCTAGAACGCGCGACCCATCAGGGGCCTCCCACCAGAATATGTCTTCTCCCCCGGCTCCTCTGAAGAAAACAAGGTAGTGTATTCCACTCTTCCTAAGTATTTGCGGAAGCTGCCACGGGATGGTCCAGCTATCGGGTAACCAACCCACCCCGGCTTTAAACCCGAACTTCTCCGTGAAATACTTCTGCCCGAAGAGGCATTGTCTGACTAATGATTCGCCGCATGGCTCGCCTCCCTCAAACTCAACATAAGTACCGCCCACAGCGTCCCAACGCCCCTCCTTAATGAACCCGGTTATCTCTGAGAACAATTCTGGGAAATATTCTTCAGCAGCCTTGTAAAGGGGGACTTGGCTTTGCGCGAAAACATATTCTTTATGCATTTTAAGATTGTCAACGGCTCTTGTAAAAGTCAGTTTAACACAATCATGGATCGTCTCCGGGTAATACGGCCAGAGCCATGCCACGTCAATATGAGACTGACCGAGGATATGTACCACTATTCTCTTCATTATAGTTTACTCGCCGAATTCATAGGTGTAGGGCATTAAAACGTTTTGGTGTTTTATAGCTTAGCTTCAAAAATAGTTTAAGGTGAATGTTAGACCCTATTGGAAACATTTTTAATCTGCTTAGAGTTGCTGTGTCTATGGGGAGTTTAAGAGCCGGCTCCTCCTCCGTAGAGATTCCCAGTGATGAATCAATGATTATTGCTGGAGGCATTCATCCGAGGTTTGCCTCAGGCAGGGAAGGCAAGATTAGGGCTAACGCATTAATTATTGAAAAGAACACTAAAATCTGCATTGTTTCATGCGACGTTTTGGCGCTTCAAAGAGATGTTTGCGACGAGGTTTGTTTAGAGATTGAAAAGAAATTCGGAATCCCGTTCAAGAACATTCTCATCACTTCTACTCATACGCACCACGCACCGGCAACCGTCACAATACACGGATATGAGAGAGACGAGGCTTTTATAGGGAATGTTAAGCGTTCAATCATAGATGCTGTAGGCACGGCTGATGACGACCTGAAGAATGTTAACATGAGTTTCTGGCTTGGAACTGAATCCACCGTCGGCCAGAACAGCCGTCTCCTTCTTTCAGATGGAACCATATACTGGATTGGGCCTAGGGACGATGCTTTAAGGCCAACAGGCCCTTTCGACCCGGATCTGCCTGTCATCATGCTCAAGAAGGAGGATGAGGGTGGGGGGACGCTTTTCTTCAGCCATTCTACTCATAACATTGGAACACGGCGCCCTGAGGCAGTTTCTCCAGGCTTCTACGGGCTGGCTGCTCAGGAGCTTGAGGAAGAGAATGGTGGAAACGTGCTCTTTCTTCCCGGAGCCTCAGGATCAACACATAACCTTTCTCTTCCAGCGGACGAGATGATAATCAGGATGAAGAATGCCATTAAAGAAGCCTTACTGGAGTCCAAGCCCAGAGATGTTCCAGGCGTCGCCTCTGTAAAACGGGAGTTCGAGTATATGGTTAGAAGATTTGACGAGGAGAAGGAGGAGAAAGCCGTATCATACTATTGCAACAAGCGTGTTAAGAATCCTGAGTCAGTGATAGAGATATTTAGAAGAATGAGAAAAAAGCTTTGGAAGCAGCAGGGGGAGACACGTAAGTCATGGATACAGGTCATGCTTCTCGGAGACATAGCGCTGATTGGAATCCCAGGGGAACTTTTTACGAAACTCGGACTCATGATTAAACGGCTCTCTCCCCTCCGTTATACTTACGTCGTAGAGCTCGCCAACGATTGGATAGGGTATGTTCCAGATAGGCAAGCGTATGAACTCGGTGGCTACCAGCTGTGGACTGGTCTTCATAGCTATGTGGAGAAGGGTACAGGTGAGGCCATAGTGGAGGAAGTCATTAAAACGCTTCAGACTATGAGGGATAAAGAGTAACGGGAAGAAAAAGCTGGAGGCCCATACCTTTAGGCACGGAGAGGTGTCGCGAGTTATAAGGTGCTTTCGGTGCAATTGCTATTCCTGAATTTCCGAAGACAGCTCAGGGCGCTAGCGCGCTCATAGAGCTCGGACGCGCACGATGGCTTCGTTTAGACTATGAGAATGAAGGAAACGAGCTTTTTTCTGCTTAAAAGATTTTTTCCCATGGACATTGTTAAAAATGCTTAATAAAAGGTTTTTGTTTTAAATAGTATCATGGAAAAGACGATAGAAGAGATGGAGGAAGAACTGAGAGGGAAAACTATGTCCAGAGCTAAAGCCATGATGACGATATTCAAGCTTAGGGAAGGGTATGGAGAGCAGTATCTTCAAAAGAAGCGTGGAAGGGTGAGGAGTGAGGAGGAGCTCCGTAGGCTTGCTGAAGCATGCAGGTTGAACTGGAAATTTATGGAGGAGGTGGGTATGATACGACGCAACGACGGGGAAATCCTGGTGAGGATATAGTTTTAGAGTTCAGGGAGGAGTTCGCTTCGTTTACCTATAAATTATCATCCATCAGGGATAGTACTACAAGATTCCTCATGTTAACAGCCTTCATCAACACTTTTATGGAGGAGCGTGGCTTGGGAAGAATAACGATTTCCAGGGGCTTTGCTGCAGAATTCTACAGTGGTGGTGGATACAGGACTTTAGACGTCGACGTTATAGTTGAAGGAAAGCCGAACGCCGCGAATTTACTAAAGAAGTTTTTAAAATCAGTTGGATATACGGAATCTGGAAGAGTCTATGTATCAACGCTTTCGAGTCTGGTTGATAAAGCGCTTGACATAGTTGGAACGATCTACGATAAGCCTAAGCCCCCGATGAGGATAAGGGTAAACGATTATCGGGTTTACATGGTTCCGCCAGAAGAAGCCATAATATATGCTTTAGCAGCGGCCAAGTTTTGGTCTTCAGCCTCGGATTTCGAAAGAGCCGTCTTGATTTACGCTGCGCAGAAGGAAAGCATCGATATCTCTTACCTTGAAGCCCGGGCTGCTGAGGAAAATGTAAAGGATTACTTGGATAAAATCATGGAATTATCGAAAAACGTTTAGCTTGGATGCAATCTTCCGATATCCTTCTGAAGTATTTTCTGGGCGAGAACGATCTTGATTTATTCTTAGGGGTTAGGGTACGCGGCCTAACTTGTGGAGAAGGCATGTGCCGGTTTGTCCGCACTGTTCACGGGATACAGAATTTTCTTATGGCCATTCCCTATTAGGGTTGGTCCACACGTTTAAAATTCGATTTTTAAGGCTCAAATAATTCTTACCGAAATATAAACTGGACATTGTTTAGTCATTTTCTTTAGGAATACTTCCTTTCCGGTTATTCTTAAAACCTTTCTAAGCTCAGCAATCGCTTCCTTATTCATCCTCAATCCAAGATAGGCGATTATCTTTCTGCAGCGTGCTTCCGCAAGCCTTTTGTCATAATTTAAGGCATTGAAGTATTTTGCAGGAACCTCTTTCTTTAAGCGGGCTATTTCGCTCTCTCTTTTCAACGCTTCCTTCAATACATCCCTGAACAATTTTGATGCTTCCATCTTCCTTCCAAGCATCTTGAGAGCAAGACCCTTATAATAAATCTCGTCGATATTTAGAAACTTCTGAATAAGAATGCTTTCCCACATTCTCATGGCTTTTTCCTTTTCACCCATCAGAAGGTAGCACCGGCCAGCCCAGTACCTCTGTTTAGCCTCATGTCTATGCGGAGCATAGGGTGCTCCAACACCCAGATTCCTCGGGTAAGTTAAAGCATTGAGGAAGTCTTTCAAAGCCTCCTCATGCTTCCCCTTATTCAGGCTCTCTAACCCTCTTCTTACACTGGCCTCTACGAACAGCTCCCAGTAGCCATAATATCCTTCAGCAGGAGCGAAAGTGTTCTCCTCAAGTATTTTAAGCGCTTCATCGTGTTTTCCCGCGTCGATGTATGCTGAAGACAACGCTGCCAGTATCAAGTCTTTCTTAATTCTGATCCTTGCCCTTTCTAGGGTTTTAACAGCTTTTTCAATGAGTTTTGTCCAACGGCATACATCGTAGTACTCAAGGTATAGCCTGTAATTGTCTTCATCAATGGTAATCGCTTTTTCATACTCCTTTAACGCTCTCTCATGATCCCTGTACAATTTATTGTAAGCAAAACCAAGGTTTCTGTACAAGATCGGGTACTTCAAACCGCTTTTATCAGCATTTTCCCATTCCCCTATCGCTTCTTCAAATCTTCCGAGATAAAACAAGAGGTTTCCAAGATAATACCTTGCCTTAGGGCTCCCGGTGTTTTTGATTACGCTCCTAAGTATTTCCTCCTCAATCAGCCTATGTGGAAACACGTGGTCAGGACTCCTCAAATCTCCAGCCTGATAATGCTTTTCCATCTCCTCTGTTTGTTGAAGCCTCTCACAAACGAAGCCTAGGTAATAGTGGATCATAGGACCATTAAGCCCCTTCGACACGCCGATCTCCAGGATCTTCTTGGCATCTTCATAAAAATCGATGCTAATGTATTCCGTAGCTGCTTCCAGGAGCTTCTGTTCTCCAGATAAAATGATCCTTTCGAATTCAGACCTGCCCTCCTCCTCCGAGCAGAGCATCAGCTCAGAAAGCAACGGGTAGTAAAGCGGAAAGGCTTCCAAAGCCTTTTTAACGATATCTAAAGCTTCCCCAACCTTCTTCTGCTTCCTTAAGACTGCGGCGAGCAGGAATATGCACTTAAAATCCTTCGAATCCCTCTCAACCGCCTCCCTAAGCACCTCCTCCGCTTTCTCGTATTCCCCATTTCTGATTTTTATGACTGATATCCAATACGAGGATTGCGAGAAGAACTTGGTCCTAGCCTTCCAGAGCTCTATTTCCGGGTTGAATTCGTCCCCCAGCTTAAGGTAGCATAGCCCCAAATAATAATGAGCTTCACTGTAATCCGGGTCCCTTTTCAACGCCTTTTCGAGAAGCTTAACAGCCTCAGCGTATTTCCCCCTCCGATAATAGATAGTGGCTAAGGAGCACAAGGCTTTGGAGAAACCTTCATCGACCTTTAATGCTTGCTTATACTTCAATTCTGCAAGCAATGGATTACCCATTCTTTCCTCTAATTCTCCATCAATCCAAAGCTCTTCAGCGGTCTTTTTAGCATTGATGACGAATTCGCTTGGACGGTAGTATATGGATTTATCAATCTTCGTCTTATAATCCCTGCAATCCCAAGCTATGATCTCCCCGCCTTTTTCATCGATGGCTTCAACTTTCACCCTTTTATCCTTAGATTCAAACTCCTTAACGAAAGGCTTCGCGGGTGCTAAATCGAGCTTCTCCTCGACAACCTCCCCACCAAGGTGGATCTTGATGACGGAATTCGGGAAAACCTTCGTCACGTGCATCCCCACTGTTACTTTAAACTTCCCGTTTTCGGGTTTGATGTCAATATGTACCACGGCATCCTTGTTCGCGTAGGATATCCCTCCTATCTTCGGAACGGGATACCACCATTCCTCCCATTCTTCGAAGAAATGCGGGTCAACTAAGCCGACTATACCCTGCGTCCTGAATCTGCCGGATTGGAGCTCTATGTATGGCATCCCTTTGTCTGAAAGTATTGGCGTCCAGAAAAGCCCATCCTCACTCGTCCCCCATGTGAACCTCTTCTTCCCAGGCACCTTGAAATGGTTGGCATGTTGCAACACTCCATAATGGTTGTTGTGGTCGTAATATCCGAAGAAATCCTCTTCAGAATCTATTATGAAGGCGTCGACGGGGAACTTGCAGTTCTTATACCAGCTGACGTCGACACCGTCTTTTGTCACTGGAAAAGCATCATCCACCGTGCGTTTACCTGGTATGAAGACCCTGCTTCCTTCAGTGACTGTTTCCGCCGTGTTCGTCCAGAAATAGTATTTTGCTTTCTGCAGGTCGTTGTTAAAAGTTTTGACAGATATCTCTAGAAAGGCTCTTCCAGGCCTCAGGGTTAAGCCGACCAAATAGTAAATGTTGGTAATGAGATTTATGTTTCCTATGTATGCTGTTACACTGCCGTCGCTCCATTCCTTAACCTTCCAGTCAACCGGGGAGAAGTTGTCCGGAGTATGGTGACCCCTGTCCAGACTGTTGAACTCTATTCCGTTAGCCATCCAGGCTCCTCTCAAAGCTATGTTGACGGGTCTTACAACCTCATTGTAATGGAACACGTGCGCATTGTTAACCTTATCGTAAAGGTCGTGAAGCCTAGCTCCCAAGGAAGGTATTATTCTCATCCTCAGATACTCGTTTTCAACAACTATAGTTTCATACACCAGTGGCTCAGGCTTATCGCTGAAATTGTTCAAACCAGTATATGGATAATATTGGAAAAACTTCGGAAGAGGATCTTCATCCAGCACTCTGTATGTTTGAATCTCCTTTTTCTCAACAAGCCACCTACTTGCCATGGTGAGGAAACATTGTTGACATGTATTAATTTTTTAGAGCTGTGATGCGAACCTGTTAATCAAGCGGTCACCAGTATATCAAGCGTACGCAATGGTGGAAAACAACCTGCTTGCCCGTAGGGTTGGCGGCGTAGCAATGCATGTAAAGCTTCTCCCCCTTCTTAACGAGAAAGTATCCTGACGGAAAGCTTTCGTAGACACAAACATCACTAACCCCGTTTACCTCGGAATAATAGTCTCTTCCACAATACCCGAAATAACCCTTCTCGCCCGTCGGCTCCATTCCAGTACCCTTGTCTTCCCATTTAACCCAAGGGTTCTCCGGGTTTTTCGACAGGATGTGCCCATTGTCAGTCGGGTAGCCTCCGCCACTAACACCTATGAAGTGTTCAACAGCCACTATGTGCATATCCTCTTCCGCAGTAATGCTTTCAGACCTCTTGTCGACTGTTTCAGGCGGCACCGGGTAAGCCATCGTGTTGATGGTTATAGTCTTCAACTCCTTTCCTCCGGCTCTCCTGCTCATAGTTTTCGTTCAACGGTTCTGCTATTATGCTTTTAAGGTCAGCAGCGCTTCCCAGATGCACGTGTGAAGGATGAAGCGGTTCTGGGGTTCACATAGCCTCCTTCAGCTTGAGGATATTGTTAAAATGGCTTGTTATCGCGTCGACATGCGTTCTTGAAGATAGGCAAGGTTGACAATGGTAATCCAGCATCTTGATTCCCCCCGAATCACGGTGGGGAAAACTTAATAGTCCTGAGAGCTGGAGAGGACGGGGAAGGTTGGCGAAAATAGATGTCGACAGCCTGCTTCACCTATACAAGAATGCTCTGCTCGGCGACGTGGTTCCTTTCTGGCTCAACCATTCTCTAGACTATGAGTATGGCGGCTACCTCCATTTTCTAGACAGGGATGGTTCAGCCTACAGCACGGACAAGGGGGTGTGGATCCAGTGTAGGGGAACCTGGCTTTTCTCCAGGCTTTACAATACTGTGGAGAAAAGGGAGGAGTGGCTTAAAGCCGCTGGGCTCGGGTACGAGTTCGTAATGAGCCACGGCTTCGACACGGATGGCCGCATGTTCTTCGAGCTCACTAGGGACGGCAGGCCTCTCAGGAAGAGGCGCTACTTGTTTTCAGAATGCTTCGCAGCAATGGCTTTAACCGAGTACTACAGGGCGACTGGCGATGAGGAGGCGCTTGAAAAAGCAAGGGATACGTACAGGCTGGTTGTAAGGCTGCATACACATCCTGACAGCAGCACTCCTCCAAAAATATTTCCGGAAACCAGGGTTTTAAAACCGCTTGCGATGCAGTTCATGCTCATATGCGTCTCCCAGGAGATGAGAAGAGTAGGCTCAGACCCGCTTTACGAGGAAGTGATTAACGATTGTCTAAACCAGGTTCTCAACCACTTCTTAAAGAAGGATAAGCATGCTCTGCTTGAAAACGTTGGTGCAAACGGCGAGTATCTTGATTCGCCTGAAGGCCGTTGCGTAAACCCGGGGCACTCGATAGAAGTAGCATGGTTCATGATGCACGAGGGGGTTCGTCGAAACAACTCCTCGCTGATAGACTCCGCCTTAAAAATTCTAGACTGGTCCCTAGAGTTAGGGTGGGATAAGAATTACGGGGGAATACTTTACTTCGTTGACGTCGAGGGGAAACCGCCTGCGCAGCTTGAACACGACATGAAACTCTGGTGGCCCCACACCGAGGCTCTCTACGCCCTGCTGCTGGCCTACTACTTAACCGGGGAGGAGAAATACTCCGCCTGGTATAGGAGGGTCCACGACTATGCTTTCACCCGTTTTCCAGACCCTGGCTACGGAGAATGGTTCGGCTACCTGCATTACGATGGCACGCTTGCAAACAGGCTTAAAGGCTCGCTCTGGAAGGGGCCGTTCCACATTCCAAGGGCTCTTCTCCAAGGATGGAAAATACTTGAGAAGATGAAGCAT
>CAZWPT010000049.1:0-3164 GCA_964635675.1 uncultured Nitrososphaerota archaeon
GTCCCTCCAAAGCCTCTCCGCAAGCGTGTTGTTGAAACCCTCCGGGGCAACGTACTCGCACTCCTCAGCCAGAAGGCTCTCTGGAACTGCTTTCCCAAGGTGTTCCTCAAGCTTCCTTGCAAGCTCCTCGGGCTGAGTGTAGACCCTGATTAGCAGCCTGCTGTTGAACTCAAGGCTTACAGCGAGGATGATTAGTAAGAATCCGGCTATCCTCCTCTCCTCCACCTTCTCCCCACCTCTAGGAAGCCTAGGAGCGAGACGGTTAAGACTAGTCCGGCTGCGAGGAGAATGGTTAAGCCCCTGAGCACGGAGGCCTCAGCCCTAGCATGGTCCAGCTCGCCGCCTAGGGAGGAAACGTCGGCGAGAAGCCCAGTGATCCTATCATCCTGAAGCCTCACCAGGGTCTGGCTCTGGTTCAGCCGGGTTCTGAGCTCCCTATTCTCCTCCAGCAGATAGCTTATTTTAGAATCCATATGCTCAGCGTCACGCTTGAAGGCAGTGTAGTCGGCGAGAAGGTTTTCATAGGTTTTCCTAAAGCCCCCGGTGAGCCTGACGCTCGCCCCAACAGTCTCATAGCCCGGGGTGACTGCGAAAACGTTCAGCAGGCCTTCGCCCCTAGTCCTCACGATGAGTTTTTCGCCAGAGCTGGTTACGTTCTCCTCGACGAAAGACCCGTCTGGCTTGATAAGCCTGGCTCCGAAGCTCAGCGATTCACCCGGGTATGTGAAAAGCACGATGGTCTCATCCTCTCTAAACTCTATTGAAGACAGTTTAAGCTCGGGAGGCGTTGGAATAGGCTCCCCCACGACCCTAATCATGAAGTCTACCGGCCTCCTGCTCGTAGCGTTTAGGGAAGCATGGATCGTGTGGTCGTCAACGTTCACGGTGAAGCTGCTGTTCGAGAAGGGAGCATCATCGTCGACGCTTATCCATAGTTGCGAACCGTCTAGGGTGAGCATCGGGACGATGACGACGTAGAACACGCCTTTTACGACGACGTTTGGAAGCGGAATGGTGTACCAGTCTAGCGTAGCGTTCTTGAAGACACTGCTGGGGAGGAACGCGGACCAGTAAACAGTGTTTAAACCAGAATCCCATATTTGAACGTAGAAGACTTGAGAACCCTTGAGGACGCATGCTGCGTGAAGCCTTATCCCCGTTATCCTCCAGCTTGCAGAGGGAGGGGAGAACCTTACGGCCGCCGCATAAGGATAGTAGTCGCTCCAGCCGTAGTCAGCGTCGCCATCATCGTAAGCAAGCTCGAAGAAGGAGGCATGGGTTTCCAGAAGGCCTGTGGAAAAGGTTGACAGTAAGACTAGGGTTAGAACAAGCCCAACCAACCTAGCCATAGCTGGAAACACATGGATGAAGGCTGAAAATAAGGTTTTCCCATGCTGGCTAGACAACCTCCATCTAAATATGATTCTAATCGAGCATTTTTAAGCACCCATGTCAACATGGTGGGAATGTAGAAAATCTTTAATTAGATGCGCGAGCAAGAACCATGTCACACTAGGCATATCTAAATCGTAAAAATCGAGCATCACATCGAAGACCTCTCCGTAAACTTTCTTTGCTATTAAAAGATTGGGAAGAAAAACATACATACCTAAAGTAGCGCGCGAACCTCCATTTACTATACATACATTCTTTCTGCTTACTTAAAATCCTCTTTAAACATGCAGGCAGAAAGTATTTCGCCTGTAGCAGGGTCTGCGAAGATGTCTAGGGCAAGGGCCATTATACGCTCCTCTCCAGGGTTAAGCAAGAGTATTGCCCTTACGCCTCCTACAGGCTTCCCTCTGTCTTTCACTTCATCTATATCAATATTGTTTCTAAAGTCTGTGCCCTCGAGAAATATGTCTCCAATCCTAATGAACACCTTCTTAACCCTATTATCAACCCCTATTGGAACCCTGCCCTCAACCTTTTCCATAGCTTTTGCCTTCGACACCGGGATTTCGTCTTCTAAAAACTTTCTTACCATGTTTCCGGGAATTTTGTTTTCACTCGATTTATCCATGAGAACGTCGTTATTCGACACATCATTTTCCTCGATAACGTTTTTCGAAGACTGGCGGAAGCAGACACCGGAATACCGATTATCCATTATCCTGTTTCTAGAAACCGTGTTGTTTAAGGATCTGAAAAAGTAAAGACCATGGTCGTTTTTAACAACGCTGTTTTCAGAAACCACATTATCTGAAGAATAATATAGGTCAACGCCATCGCCCGTATAGGCAATATTGTTCTTGAAAATCCTATTGTTATTACTTTTCCACAGATAGATGCCACAGTAATTATTCCCGCCAATCTCGTTATCAGAAACAATAATGTTTGAAGAATTGCTAATAAAAACACCGAAGTCGAAATGTTTTATCTTCAGATTCCTAATCGTAACGTTCCTAACCTCTCGCAGGCAGAGTCCGAATCCTGCGTCCCCAGCCTTCTGATCCCCCTTTCCCAGTAACGAATACCCGTTTCCATCTATCACCACATCGCTTTCTCGAATAGTGATCTTGCCGTTAACATCCTCAGTAAAAGTATAGGTGTTTCCAATTCTTTTCACGGGTATTGTTGACTCCAGTAAATCTCTAATCTTACCACCTTCGACATAAAACGTCGTTTTCTTTTCCATCCTGCCCCGCCTTCTCAAATAAGAGAAGGGCAGAAGCATTATAAAGATTTTTCACCAGCCACATCAAAACTATAACTCACCTAATCACCCTCTTTAAAAGGATTAGGATTTACTAAAATAAGCTACGGTGTAAACGTGCGCTAATCGGCGTCCCGACTGTTAGGCTAGTTTTGCTTAGGTTGGAGCCTTCTCTTTCTAACATGATCCTCGCGTTAACCTACTCTGCCTCGCTATTCGTCATTAGGTGCGGGAACCTCACAGATGTTTTAAGAAGAATAGCAAAAAGCCGGTTAAGAGCTTCATCCTCCTCTCAGTCACAAGCCTCGCATGCCTGGCCATAATGCTCCCAGTCGGCTACCATTCTGCCTTTCCAACAAGCCTGACTCAGGATAGCGCGTACACTGAGCTATAGATTCATAAGAAAACAAAACGTCTCGAAGGGCCTCAGCTTCCTTTAAACATCCTTCACTATTTATTTAGCTCTATATTTATTTCTTGCCCACCCAAGCCTTGCAGATATCGACTC